>NZ_FNSO01000003.1:0-342847 GCF_900105945.1 Amycolatopsis tolypomycina
GCCTCACCCGCGAGGTCCACGAGGCCGGGGCGCACACGGCGTTCCTCACCCCCGGCGACCTGGGGATCGGGAACGTCTACGCCCGCGTCGGCTACCGGCCGGCGGGCGAGTGCGTGCACCTCTCGATGAGTTAGTCGTCGAAGCGGCCGGAGCGGCCCTTCTTCACGTCGCTCCGGCGCTTTCTTCGACGCCAGGCGGCGCTCCTTCGAACCCCGCGAGGGTTTCGTGGGACGCCGCTTGGCGGGCGGCCGGCGCCGAGGCGTCGAGCAGGAGGTTCGCGAGCCTGCCGCGGGCTGCCTCACGGTTCTGCAGCTGGGACCGGTGTTCGCTGGCCGCGATCGTCAGGACGCCGTCGACCAGCCGGGACGCCAGCCCGGCCAGCAGCGCTCACGCAGGTGCTCGGGGATCGACGGCGACCCGGCGACGTCGAACGACAGCTCGACCCGCGAGTCCGTCGTGTTGACGCCTTGACCGCCGGGGCCGGACGACCGCGAGAAGCGTTCGCTGAGCTCGGCTTCCGGGATGACGAACCGGGAGCCGACGACGACGTCCCCGGCGGCCACCGTCAGAACCGCGGGTGGTCGCCCGAGAGCACGCGCGCGGGCCGTCGACGTCTTCGGCGGGCTGGACGTCGCCGAGCACCCATGCCGGGACATGCCGCGCGGTGAGCATGGCCAGCGCCCTGTCCACGTCTTCGGCGCCGACGATCGCGACCATGCCGACACCCATGTTGAACGTCTTCTCCAGCTCGGCGCGCTCGACCTTGCCGCGCTGGCCGATCAGCGCGAACACCGGCGCCGGCGTCCAGGTGCCGCGGTCGAGCCGGGCGACCAGGCCGCGCGCATGACGCGCGCGAGGTTGGCCTCCAGGCCGCCGCCGGTGATGTGCGCGAACGTCCGGACCTCGGTCTCGGCGGCGAGCGCCAGGCAGTCCTTCGCGTAGATCCGCGTCGGCTCCAGCATCTCCTCGCCGAGGGTGCGGCCGAACTCCTCGACGTGCCCGCCGAGCGGCATCCGGGCGATGTCCAGCAGCACGTGGCGGGCCAGGGAGTACCCGTTCGAGTGCAATCCGGACGAGCCGAGCGCCAGCACGACGTCACCGGGCGGACCTTCTCGGCGAGAGCAGCTGGGCCGCCTCGACCACGCCGACGCCGGTGGCCGACATGTCGTAGTCGTGCTCGCCCATCAGGCCCGGGTGCTCGGCCGTCTCGCCGCCGAGCAGCGCGCAGCCGGCCTGGACGCAGCCCTCGGCGATGCCGCCGACCAGGGCGGCGATCTTCTCCGGGTGCACCTTGCCGACGGCGATGTAGTCCTGCAGGAACAGCGGCTCGGCGCCGGTCACGACCAGGTCGTCGACCACCATGGCGACCAGGTCGATGCCGACCGTGTCGTACTTGTCGAGCGCCTGCGCGACCGCGATCTTGGTGCCGACGCCGTCGGTCGAGGACGCGAGGATCGGCTCCTTCCACTTGTCGAGCTTGAGGGAGAAGAGCCCGGCGAAGCCGCCGACACCGCCCATGACCTCGGGCCGCGTGGCCCGCTCGGCGTGCGGCTTGAGCAGCTCGACGGCTTGGTCGCCGGCGTCGATGCTGACGCCGGCGGCGGCGTACGTGGCGCTCGTGGACTCGCTCACGGTGGACGGACTCCCTACTGGAAGGAACTCAGGGACGCCGGACGGCGTCCTCGGCACCGTACCCGGCGGGGCTGACGGGGGTCGCCGCGCCATTGACCGCGTCGAGGCTTTCGAGCAGGTGTTTCCCGATCAACGCGTCTTCCGGCAGCGGGATCGGGTACTCGCCCGAGAAGCACGCCGTGCACAGCCGCGACTTCGGCTGTTCCGTGGCCGCTACCAGGCCGTCCAGGGAAATGTAGCCCAGGGAGTCGGCCCCGATCGAGCGCCGGATGCCGTCGGTGTCGACGCCGTTCGCGACCAGCTCGGCCCGCGAAGCGAAGTCGATGCCGTAGAAGCACGGCCAGCGCACGGGCGGCGACGCGATCCGGACGTGCACCTCGAGCGCGCCGGCTTCCCGCAACATGCGGACGAGCGCGCGCTGGGTGTTGCCGCGGACGATCGAGTCGTCCACCACGACCAGGCGCTTGCCGCGGATGACGTCGCGCAGCGGGTTCAGCTTGAGCCGGATGCCCAGCTGGCGGATGGTCTGCGACGGCTGGATGAAGGTGCGCCCGACGTAGGCGTTCTTGACCAGGCCGGTGCCGTAGGGGATACCCGAGCCCTGCGCGTAGCCGATCGCGGCCGGGGTGCCCGACTCCGGTACCGGCATCACCAGGTCGGCCTCGACCGGCTGCTCGGCCGCGAGGCGGCGGCCGATCTCGACGCGGGTGGCGTGCACGCCGCGGCCGGCGATCGTGGTGTCGGGGCGGGCCAGGTAGACGTACTCGAACACGCAGCCCTTGGGGTCCGGGTTCGCGAACCGCGAGGACCGCAGGCCCTCGGCGTCGATGGCGATCAGCTCGCCCGGCTCGACCTCGCGGACGAACGACGCGCCGACGATGTCGAGGCCCGCCGTCTCGCTCGAGACGACCCAGCCGCGCTCGAGCCTGCCGAGCACCAGCGGGTGCACGCCGTGCGGGTCACGCGCCGCGTACAGCGTGTTTTCGTCGGAGAACACCAGGCAGAACGCGCCCTTCAGGGTGGGCAGCAGCTCCATGGCCGCGGCCTCGATGCCCTTGTCGGCGGCGTTCGCGGCGAGCAGGCCGCAGATCAGGTCGGAGTCGCTGGACGAGCCGGTGAGGCCCGCGTGCGGCTTCAGCCCCGCTTCGATGGTGCGTTCGCGCAGCTCGGCCGTGTTCACCAGGTTGCCGTTGTGCGCGAAGGAGAGGCCGCTGCCGGTCTCGGTGGTGCGGAAGATCGGCTGGGCGTTCTCCCAGATGGTCGCGCCGGTGGTCGAGTACCGGCAGTGACCGACGGCGATGTGGCCCTGCAGCGACTGCAGGATCTGCTCGTCGAACACCTGGCTGACCAGGCCGAGGTCCTTGAAGACCACGATCTGCGAGCCGTCGGAGACGGAGATGCCGGCGGCCTCCTGGCCCCGGTGCTGCAGGGCGTAGAGGCCGTAGTAGGTCAGCTTCGCGACTTCTTCCCCGGGAGCCCAGACGCCGAAGACGCCACACTCCTCACGGGGTTCCGGTTCGGGCTGGTCGGACACGAGCTGCGGGTCGGAAACCACCGAGGAGCTCCTGGGAAGACGTGGTCAGGCCGATTTCAGTGTAGACGGTGCGGGCATGAGTCAGGCCCCGCCCGGCGTGGTTCTGACCACTTCGGACGGGGCCCGCAAGCCTGTTCCGCTAACACGCGTCGGGCAACGAAAGGATCTCCGCCAGCACCTGCGCGCCTTCCCCGCGGCGGCGCCACAGCCACCGCTCCGGCTCGAAGATGTTCTCCTCCGAGCCGGGCATCCTGGTCGCCACGACGTCGTCCTCGGCGTTGAGCCGGACCACGTCCACCACGTCGTCGTGCACCCGCACGCCGACGACGGCGAGGACCTCGCCGCGCTCGTCGGCGGGGTGGACGAACTGGTAGCCGCGAGCCACCAGCTCCTGCAGACCGGTCTCGATGTCGAAGACGGGGGCGACGGCCTCAGCCGAGGACATCGTCGAATTCACCGTCCTTCGCGCCCGCCAGGAACGCCGCCATCTCGGCGCGCGTGTAGACGAGCGCCGGGCCGGTCGGGAAGCGCGAGTTGCGCATCGCGATCTCGCCGTTGGACAGCGGCGCGACCTCGACGCAGTTGCCGTTGAAGTTGCTGTAGCTCGCCTTGCGCCATGCGACACCGGTCAGCCGATCAGCCGGGACGCCGTTCTCGAATCGCTCAGCCATGATCCCACCTCTCGCAGCAGAAAAGCCTTCCGGACGATGCATCTGCATGTGCATTTGCCCGCGTGTCCGAGGCTAGCACGTGTGCTTGCAGCGGTAAATGCACGTGCAGAATTTCTTGCAAAGTTCTCGGACGGTAAAGAATCAGCTGGTCGAGCTTACCCTGTCGGGTGACAGATACTCGCCCTAACGGGTTAACCGCTACGCCAAGTTACCGGTCAGCGGGCAGCACCCGGCACCGCCGAATCGGGTACAGGCAAGGCTTTCTAGATCTCCTGGCGACGCTTCGCGAGCATCCCCCGGCTCCGCTCCGGAGTCTCCGCGTCGACGGCCAGCATGTCGAGCGCGCGGCTGTACTTTTCGATCTCTTCGCGCTTCTCGATGTAGTGCGCGCCCGTCAGGTACTCGACGTAGGCGATGTTCGGCAGTTCGGGCTCGCCGAACCGCAGCAGCGAAAAAGCGTGTTCCGCGGAGAGGCCGCTGCTCTCGTACGGCAGCACCTGGATCGACACGTGCGGCAACGCGCTCATTTCCAGCAGGTATTCGATCTGCTGCTTGAGGACCTTCGGGCCACCGATCGGGCGGTGCAGCACCGACTCGTCGAGCACCATCCACACGCGGGGCGCGTCCGGCCTGCTGAACATCTTCTGGCGGCGCATCCGCAGCGCGACGAGCTGGTCGACCCGCTCGTCGGCCATGTCCGGGCGGCCGTGGCTGAAGATCGCTCGTGCGTACGGCTCGACCTGCAGGAGGCCCGACACGTAGATCGGCTCCCAGATCTGGATTCGCGCGGCGGCTTCTTCGAGGCCGACCAGGTCGGTGAACCAGTTCGGCATGGTGTCGCCGAAGCGCCGCCACCAGCCCGGCTCGTTCGACTGCTTGACCATGTCGAGGAACGCCCGGCGCTCGGCCGGGTCGTCGACGCCGTACATCGTCAGCAGGTCGGTGACGTCGCGTTCCTTGAACCCGACCCGGCCCAGCTCCAGCCGGCTGATCTTGGACTCGGACCCACGGATGTTGTAACCGGCCTGCTGACGGGTGATGCCGGCCTCTTCGCGGAGACGGCGCAGTTGCGAGCCGAGGATCATGCGGCGCGCCGTCGGGCCGATGTTCTGTTCACCTGCGGACGCGTTCACCGCGTTCATTCCCGGCCCTTCCGCGCTCACGTCACCAGGGGGTTCTAGACGAGTAATGCGTAACTCGGTCAGTGGTCGTAGGCGGTCAGTGATCGGGTGATGGGTTGGCCGGTGGCGCGGTTGTGCCAGATGGCGGCGGTGAGGGCCAGGAGGCGTTGGGCGATGCGGACTCCGACGCCTTCGATGGTGCGTCCACCGTGCTGTTCCAGGTTCAGCTGGCCCTTGAGGGTGTCGTTGACCGACTCGATGAGCTGGCGGATGGACTTGAGCAGCGGCTCACCGGGATGCGGCTTGCGGTTGCGGTAGGACGGCCGGATCAGCCGGACCCCGCGCTCGGCCAGGAAGCGGTCCAGTTCCGCGGAGACGTAGCCCTTGTCGGCGATGATCAGCAGCCCCGGACGTTCGGTGAGCAGGTGGGGTTCGTGGTCGCAGATGGCCATGAGCACCTGCCGCTCGTCGACCTTCGGGTCGGCCAGCGCCCAGGCGATGGGGAGTCCGGCCGGGGTGCAGACCAGATGCAGCCGCAGTCCCCAGAACCAGCGCGAGTGGGAGCGGCAGAAGCCATACTTTGCCCAGCCGGCCAGCTCCGAACGCTGGACCGTGGGTCGGGAGCGACCGCATTCGACCGGGGTGGAGTCCACGATCCAGGTGGTGTCGGTCCACAGGTCGGTGTCCGCCGCCAGCCAGCGCATGACCTGCTTGACCAGCGGCAACGCGGCACGCAGCCGACGGTTGTAGCCGGACTGGCCAGGCAGATAGCGGAACGCGCCGGGCATCCGGGCGGGCAGGAACCGCAGCCAGCGGGCCTCGGAGGTGAACCCCAGCAACGCCTGGGCCACGGCCAAGGTCACCAGCTCCGCGTCGGTCAGCTTCGGCGGCCTGCCCACCCGCCGCCTGCCGGCGAGGTGGTCGTCGATCTTGACGTAGAGTGCGGTGAGAAGGGTGTTCAGGTCTGTCGTCACAAACCGATCTTGAACACCCTTCGCCCATCTCCAGCCACCACCCAGACTTACGCATTACTCGTCTAGCCCGACTACCGAAAGTACACGTTGAGGCTTCTTGCGCAAAGGGGTGACCCGGTTTACCCCATGCGCGCGTCGTCCTACTGTACGTAGAGCACGAGACTTTCAACACAAAACTTGCGAGGTTCAAGATGCCCGACGCCGCGACCCGGACCGAACGAGTTCCCGTGGGGGTCGACCCGACCCGAGCGAGCATCGCGCGCGTGTACGACGCCTTCCTCCTCGGGAAGGACAACTACGAGATCGACCGGGAGGTCCTGCACAAGGTGCAGAAGGCCGCCCCGGAGGCACAGGACCTCGCGTTCGAAAACCGCGGCTTCCTGATCCGGGCCTGCCGCTTCCTCGCCAGCCAGACCGGCATCACGCAGTTCCTCGACTGCGGCTCCGGCCTGCCGACCGCCGAGAACACCCACCAGGTCGTCCAGCGGATCAACCCGGAGATCAAGGTCGTCTACGTCGACAACGACCCGGTCGTGCTCGCCCACGGCCGCGCGCTGCTCGAAGAGAACGAGAACACCCACTTCGTCGCCGAGGACATCTTCGAGCCGCAGCGGATCCTCGAGCACGAGGCCGTCCGGCAGCACATCGACTTCTCGCAGCCGGTCGCCTTCCTCCAGCTGGGCACGCTGCACCACTACAACGGCCCGCACGAGCGGCCGGCGGAGATCATGAAGGAGTACGTCGACGCGCTGCCGTCGGGCTCGTTCGTGGCGATCTCGCACTTCTTCGACCCCGAGGACGAGGACTCCGCCACCGCCCGCAAGATGGAGGACTTCTTCCTGCACAGCCCGATGGGCTCGGGCACCTTCCGGACGCAGAAGGAGATCGAGGACCTGTTCGCCGGCCTCGAGATGGTGCCCCCCGGCGTCGTCCGCTGCGCCGACTGGTGGCCGGACGGCCCGCGGCTCAAGGAGCTCAACGTGGCCCAGCGGACCATCGCGGGCGGGATCGGCCGCAAGCCGTAGCCCCTGTCCCCGGTCCCGTCCGTCAGAGCCGGACGAGGGGGAGCCAGTGGGACAGGTCGGCCCGGGTGCCCGACGCGGACACCCGGCCGGCCGCCACTGCCGTGGTCCAGTCCAGTTGCCCGGTGGCCAGTTCGAGCCACGTGCGCGGGTCGGTCTCGATCACGTTCGGCGGGGTGCCGCGGGTGTGCCGCGGGCCCTCGACGCACTGCACCGCGGCGAAGGGCGGCACCCGCACCTCGACCGTCCGGCCCGGCGCGTCCGCCGCCAGCGCGCGCAGCGACAACCGCACCGCCGCAGCCAGTTCCGGGCGCGCGGGAGCGGGCTCGCCGCCCTGCAACCACGGGGAAACCGCCAGCACCGCCGCACGTAACTGTCCGGGGTCGACCGAACGCGAAGAGGCCATGGGCAAACAGTAGAGTGGCGCACCAAGACTTGGCAGGCACACCCGAGAACGTGGGGATGACGATGGCGCAGCGGGACGAGGCGGATCGGATGGTTTCGCAGCAGCCCACCGGAAGCGGAGCCGATCGCCCCGGCGGCAGGCACGGCAAGCACGACCGCACCGCGCGTCGCGACGGCCGGCAGGCGCGCCGCTCCGGCAAGCAGGGCACGCCCGAGATCACCGAGGAGATGCGCGCGAACGCCCGCGCCAACCCGAACAGCTGGCTCTACGTCATCGACGAGGCCTTCGACCCGAACGGCCCGGTGCCGTCGTGGGCGGTCGTCGGCGCCTACCCGGTGAACGACGCCGGCGACGTCGTCGCCGACTTCCACCCCAACGACCGCTACCGACCCTCGCCCAAGGCGCTCGGCTTCCCGGAACCGGCGAACGACCTCGAGCACCTGCTGCAGCTCGTCCGCACCGAGCACCGCCCGCCGTCCGACCTGCCGAAGGTCGTCCTCGACGCGACGCTGTTCGTCTACGCGATGTCGCCGGTGCAGCGGACCGTCATCGGCTTCCACAACACCGACGGCCGGGTCATGGTGCCCGCCTACACGCGCAAGTCGCTCGTGCCGCGCGAGTGGCCGCACGCGCGGGCCGTGGTCGGGCGCGACATCGTCGACCTCCTCGGCGGGCACCCGGTCGCGATCAACCCGCACGACCTCATCACGGCCGTCGTGCCGGCTGAGCACCTGATGAAGGCCATCGCCGAAGAACGACGCTGACCTGCGGCTCCCACTCGATCGAGTGATCATCGACTCGCCGATCCGGCGACGCCGGTGCATGGTGAGGCTGAAGAAGTCTCACGAGATCGGTGGGGAGCCAGAGGGTGAAAAGACGTTCGCTGCCCTTCGCCGCCGTCCTCGCGGCCACCCTCCTCGTGGCCGGGCAGGCGACGGCGAAGGCCGACGACATCTACGCCGGCGCCCAGGACCACTTCGCGGGTTCGCAGATCGCCAAGGTCGAGGGCGTCGGCGAAGCGCCGGACGTGCTGTACGGCGGTGAAGACCAGGTGCTCGGCCACGACGTCAGCGGGCACCAGGGCCCGGTCGACTGGCGGGGCGCGGCCGGCTCGGGCGCCAAGTTCGTCTACGTCAAGGCGACCGAGGGCACCGGCTTCGTCAACCCGCAGTTCGCCCAGCAGTACAACGGCTCCTACAAGGCCGGCCTGATCCGCGGCGCCTACCACTTCGCCCGGCCGGACATCTCCGACGGCGCGGCGCAGGCGCGGTACTTCCTGGCCCACGGCGGCGGCTGGTCCGCCGACGGCAAGACCCTGCCCGGCGCGCTCGACGCGGAGTACAACCCGTACGGCGAAACCTGCTACGGCAAGGACGCCGCGGGGATGGTCGCCTGGATCCGCGCGTTCTCCGACACCTACCGCGCGGCGACCGGCCGTCCCCCGACGATCTACACGTCGACGAGCTGGTGGAAGCGGTGCACCGCGAACAACGGCGGCTTCGGCGCCAACCCGCTGTGGATCGCGCGCTACAACACCTTCGTCGGCGAGCTGCCCGCCGGCTGGGGCGTGCACACGATCTGGCAGTTCGCCGACCGCGGAACCCTGCCCGGCGACCAGAACTGGTTCAACGGCTCGGCGGACCGGCTGCTCGCCCTCGCACTGGGCTGAACGGCCCAGCATTTCCAATAATAGGTGTTAACCCGTCACCAATTAACGATCTTCTTCCCGGGAAAATCACCCACACGTATACCCAATTTCACGGAACTGAGTGACAAACGCCACTTCGTCCTCAACAATCGTGCTCGGGCGGCTACCTGCAGTAAGCCGCTCGTCGCGAGGGTATCTGTGAAGGGATCCAACGATGTCCACATCCCGAAGAGGGCGGCTGTTCGCTGCCCTGGTCGTCCCGGCCACGCTGCTCCTGCTCGGCAGCACGGCCCAGGCGGCGACCTTGTCCCCCGAAGTCGACCCCGTGGCCGCGATCAACGCGGACATCGCACAGCACAACCACGATCTGGGGTCGCAGATCCGGCGCGTCGAAGGCGACAAGTCGACGCCGGACACGCAGCGGGCGGCGCAGCAGCCGCAGCCCGGCCAGGCCATCCCCGGCCAGGTGCTGGCCACGGTGGCCGGCATGGACGTCGCCAGCTACCAGGGCAACGTCGACTGGGCGTACTGGTGGAACCAGGGCAAGCGGTTCGTCTGGACCAAGGCCACGGAGAGCACCAGCTACACGAACCCGTACTTCGCGCAGCAGTACAACGGCTCCTACAACCAGGGCTTCATCCGCGGCGCCTACCACTTCGCCACCCCGAACACCTCGAGCGGCGCGGCGCAGGCGCGGTACTTCGTCGCCCACGGCGGCGGCTGGTCGAAGGACGGCAGGACGCTGCCGGGCGCGCTCGACATGGAGTACAACCCGTACGGCGCGACCTGCTACGGGCTGAGCAAGGCGGGGATGACGTCGTGGATCCTCGACTTCCACGACACGTACAAGTCCCTGACCGGGCGCTGGCCGGTCATCTACACGTCGACGAGCTGGTGGAGCAGCTGCGTGAGCGGTGACTTCTCCAGCACGGCCCCGCTGTGGGTCGCGCGGTACTCGTCGTCGGTCGGCACCCTGCCCTACAACTGGGGCTTCTACACCGTCTGGCAGTACACCTCGAGCCCGCTCGACCAGGACACCTTCAACGGTGCCTACGACCGGCTCCAGGCGCTCGCCAACGGCTGACCCACCCCGGCCCGGCTCCCGGATCGTGACGGGTTCGCGTCGTCACGATCCGGGAGCCGGTTTCATGCCGTACCGTCCGGGCATTGCAGAATGCTGCAGTCACGTCCTGGGGAACCGCACGCGCCCACCGGACGTCGGAAGCGCACGAACCCCAGCGCCCGGAAGGCACGGACCCATGACCTACCCGCCTCAGCCCGGCCAGCCTGATCCGTACGGCCAGCCGCAGTCCGGCGGCGTCCCGCAGCAGCCGTACCCCCAGCAGGGCGGGTGGGACCCCAACCAGCAGCAACAGCCGTACCCGACGCAGCAGTACCCGCCGGCCTCGGGCGGGTTCCCGGCCAACCCGCAGCCGACGTGGGGCGACCCGTACGCCCAGCAGCAACCGCAGCAGTCGGCGTGGGCGGACCCGAACGCGCAGCAGTACGGCCAGCAGGCGTGGGACCCGAACGCGGCCGCCGGCCAGCTGTCCGGCTGGGACCCGGCGACCGGCGGCTACTCGCAGGGCTTCGGCGGGCCGCCCGCGCCGCCGAAGAAGAGCAAGACCGGGATGTGGATCGCCATCGGCGCCGCGGTGGTCGTCGTGCTCGCCGTGGTGGGCGTCACGGGCTTCGTCGCGCCAGGGTTCTTCCTGTCGAAGGACGACACCAACACGGCGGCGCCGGCGTCGAGCACGTCCGCGAAGCCGACGGCGCCGAAGTCGACGACCAAGAAGCCGCCGTCCGGCAGCGAAGGCGGCAGCTCGGACGGCAAGGCCGTGCTGCAGGGCTTCGTCGACAAGCTGAACGCGGGCGACAACGCCGGCGCCGTCGCCATGGGGTGCGCCGACTCGAAGCAGCAGATCAGCTCGTGGCTCGAGACGTTCCTCGAGCCGCCGCTGCAGTTGCAGCTGAGCGACATCCCCGCGAGCAAGTCCCTCGTCGTGGCCGAGGTTTCCGGCACGTCCGCCGGCAAGCCGGTCCAGGGCACGCTGAGCGCCACGAACTTCGACAAAAAGGGCTTCTGCGTCAGCACGATGCTGGTGTCCTGAGCCGGTGAAACTCTGGCGATCGCCGCTGGCGTGGACGTTCCTCGCGTCGGTGGTGCTGCTGCTCGGGGTCGGCGGCTGGCTGCTGGCCGACCCCGCCACCAGCCGCAGCGACGCGCTCAAGACCGGCGGCCTGGCCGGCGGTGCGATCGTGGCGTTGTACGCGCTGTGGCTGAACGACCGGCGCCGCCGGGTCGAGGAACGGCGCCAGGACATCGAGCGGCAGCGGCACGAACTCGAGGCGCAGCGCGCGGAACAGGACCGCGAGCGGGTGGCGGACGAGCGGTTCGCGAAGGCGGTCGAGCTGCTCGGCCACGCGGCCGACCAGGTGCGGGTGGGGGCTCTGCACGCGCTCGCGGGGTTGGCGCGGAGCCGGCCGGGCTACACGCAGACGGTGCTGGACGTGCTGTGTTCCTACCTGCGGCGGCCGTTCGACTACACCCGGCCCACGTCCTCGGACGAGGACCCCGATCCCGAGCGGGAACGCGAGCTCACGGTCCGGCTCACGGCGCAACGGCTGGTGTCGGACCTGCTCCCGGCGCGCGACGACGACGCCCCGGCGTACGACCTCGACCTGACCGGCGCCCGGCTGGAGTACCTGGACCTGTCGGGCAAGCTGATCGGCGGGCTGCTGCTGCGGTACGCGTCGCTGCACAGCACCACGAACCTCAGCGGCTGCCGCTTCAAAGGCCGGGTGTACTTCACCGCCGCGGGCACGCAATCCGGTCGCCAGGTGGGTTACTTCCGTTGCCGCGGCGCGGTTTTCGAAAGCCGCGCCTGGTTCAGCGGCACGGAGTTCGCGGAGACCGCGGAGTTCACCGACACGACTTTCGCCGGGCGGACGGCGTTCAAGGACGCGAAGTTCGCGAAGGACGCGGGGTTCTCCGGCGTGGTCGCCTCGGAGGCGCTGGACCTGCGGCGGACTTCCTTCGAGGGGCAGACCGATCTGCGGTTCGCCTCGCTGCCCGAGTCGGTTTCGCTGTACAACACGCTGGTGCGGGCCGAGAAGGACGTGCGGTTGCCCGAGGCGTGGACGCTCGAGGAACTGCGCGACGGGATTGCCCGGATCGTGGCCAAGGCGGGCTGAGCAGCCCCCGTTTTCCACGCTACCGGCGGGCACCGACAGTTTCCGGCTGTTAGTCCACAGTGGACGTCACTGGCGGGCGATGACCGCCGCGACGCCGTCGAGGATCAGCTCCAGGCCGAACGTGAGGTCGTGGTCGGCCGGGTCTCCGCCGGCCGGCTCGAAGACCTCGGCCGTGAACAGCACGGCCGCGTCCGGGAACCGGTGCGGTTCGACCAGCTCCGCCAGTGCCCGGCCGTAGTCGCGCTCCAGCGCGGCCTGGTCGACCGCCGCGTACTGGCGGGACAGCACGGCCGCGTTCCGGATGTGCCCGCTCAGCACGTTCAGCACGCCCGCCTGCGTGCCCAGGTCCAGCCTGGTGCCGCGCAGGGCCCGCAGCAGCGCGTCCATCCAGCCGATCGCGTTCGGGCCGCGCGGCGGGCCCGCCATCGGCACGTCGACGAGCCACGGGTGTTCGGCGTACCGCGCCCGGACCGCGGTCGCCCACTGCCGCACGCCCTCGCGCCACTCCGGTGGCTCGCCGAGGTCGGGCACCGGGCCCGCGGCGTGGTCGGCCATCAGCTCGAACAGCTCCTCCTTCGAGCCGACGTGGCGGTACAGCGCCATCTTCGTGAAGCCGAGGCTCTGGGCGACCTTCTGCAGCGTCACCCCGGCCAGCCCGTCGCGGTCGGCCAGCTCGACGGCCGCGACCACCACGCTGTCGACGTCCAGCTCGGCCGGCCGTCCCGCGCGCGGCGCCGCCGGACGCCGCCACAGCCGCCGCAGGGCCGCGGGCAGCTCCGTCTCGGCCATGGGCTTCCTCCAATTAGCGTCCGAGGGATAGTATCTAGGGGACATTAACTACTGACCTGGGGAAACACATGACACGGCCGTTCGCCGCGGGGACCCGCGTGCAGGACGTCGATGCCCTGCGCGGGTTCGCGCTCCTCGGCATCTTCATCGTCAACATCACCTTCATGGCCTCCGGCTACCCCGGCAACCTCGTCACCGACCCGGCGTTCTCCTCGACGTTCGACGACGTCGTCCGCGGGCTGTCGTCGGTGTTCGTCGACATGAAGTTCTACCTCCTGTTCTCGTTCCTCTTCGGCTACAGCTTCACCCTGCAGATCGAGGCGGCCGCCCGCGCGGGCGCGGCCTTCGCGCCGCGCATGCTGTGCCGGATTGCCGGCCTGTTCGCGCTGGGCGTGCTGCACATCGTGCTCCTCTACGGCGGCGACATCCTCACCACCTACGCCGTGGTGTGCCTCATCCTGTTCTGGCTGCGCGGGGTCAGCGACCGGACGGCGCTGCGGATCGCGGCCGTCGTCTACGGCGTCGTGCTGCTCAGCGCGCTGGCGAGCGGGCTCTTCCTGGACCGCTCCGCCTTCGTGCCGTCCGGCGCCGAAGCGCTGGCCAACGCCGAACGCTCGACCGCCGCCCTGCTCGGCGGCTGGGGTGACGTCATCGGCGAGCACCTCGACGGGCTGTCGCTGCTGTTCGTGCAGGCGGTTTCGCTGCAGGGGCCGGCCGGGCTCGCGATGTTCCTGCTCGGCATGGTCGCCGGCCGTCGACGGCTGTTCGCGCGGGTGCGCGGCGACGAGCCGGTCCTGCGCCGCCTCCAGTGGATCGGCTTCCCGGTGGGGATCGCCGGCGGGGTGGCCTACACACTTGGCGGCGGGAACGGCAACACGCTTGCCGTCGCGGCGAGCATCGCCACCGCGCCGCTGCTGACCGCGGCCTACGTCGCGACGCTGCTGCGGGTGATGCACCGGACCGCCTCCGTCCGGGACGCGCTCGCGCCGGCCGGGCGCATCGCGCTGACGAACTACCTCGCCCAAGCGCTGTTCGGCCTGCTCGTCTTCACCGGTGCCGGGCTCGGGCTCGCCGGGACGTTCTCGCCGCTCGCCACGACCGGGCTGGCCGTGGCGTTCTTCGCCGTCCAGCTCGCGGCGAGCGCGTGGTGGCTGCGCGGGCACCGGTACGGGCCCGCGGAGTGGCTGCTGCGCTGGATCACCAACGCGCGGCGGCCGGCCTGGCGCGCTTGATCGGTTCGGGGCCTTCGGCGGCGCCGAAGGCCCCGACCGCTCAGTCGAACAGGGCCGGGAGCGTGCGCTCCCAGGCCTCGCGCAGCTCGTCGAGCGTGAACTCGGTGATGCCCTGCAGCTCCAGCGTGCCCGACTCCGGGTCGACGACGCCGGTCTTGCGCCACGGGAGGCCGCGCGCCGTGCACATCTCCGTGAAGCGCAGCTCTTCCGTGCGCGGAACCGCCACGAGCACGCGGCCGGCGGACTCGGAGAACAGCTGGACGAACGGGTCCTGGTCGGCGTCGAGGAACACCCGGGCGCCGCACTGTCCGATGAGGACGGTCTCGACCAGCGTCTGGATCAGGCCGCCGTCGGACAGGTCGTGCGCGGCCGAGATCATGCCGTCGCGGGAACCCGCCACCAGGATGTCCGCCAGCAGCTTCTCGCGGGCGAGATCGACCTTCGGCGGAACGCCGCCGAGGTGGCCGTGGAGCTCGCGGGCCCACGCCGAGCCGTCCAGCTCGTCGTGCGTTTCGCCCAGCAGCAGCAGGGTTTCGCCGGCTTCCGCGCCGATGCCGGTCGGGATGCGGCGGGTGACGTCGTCGATCACGCCGAGGACGCCGATCACCGGCGTCGGCAGGATCGCCGTGTCACCGGTCTGGTTGAAGAAGCTCACGTTGCCGCCGGTGACCGGGATGCCCAGCTCGACGCAGCCGTCCGCGAGGCCGTGCACGGCCTGCTCGAACTGCCACATCACGCCCGGGTCGGTCGGGGCGCCGAAGTTCAGGCAGTCCGACACCGCCACCGGCGTCGCGCCGCCCGTGGCGACGTTGCGGTAGGCCTCCGCCAGCGCCAGCTGCGCGCCGCGGTACGGGTCGAGGTAGACGAACTTGCTGTTGCAGTCGGTGGCCACCGAGACGCCGCGGCCGGTCGACTCGTCGATCCGGATCATGCCGGAGTCCGACGGCTGGGCCAGCACGGAATTGCCGCGCACGTACCGGTCGTACTGCGACGTCACCCATTCCTTCGACGCCTGGTTCGGCGCCGAGATGAGCTTGAGGACGTCCGCGCGCAGTTCTTCCGGAGTGGACGGACGCGGCAGGTTCGCCGACGTGTCCGCGATCAGGGCGTCCTGAGTGGACGGTCGTTCGATCGGCCGGTCGTACACCGGGCCCTGGTGGGCGACCGTGTGCGCCGGGACGTCGACGACGACCTCGTCGTGCCAGGTGATGACCAGGTGCTCGCCGTCGGTGACCTCGCCGATGTCGGTGGCGATGACGTCCCACTTGCGGCAGACGGCCATGAACGCCTCGACGTTCTCCGGCGCGACGACCGCGCACATGCGCTCCTGCGACTCGCTGGAGAGCACCTCGGCGGGCGTCATGCCCTTGGCGCGCAGCGGAACGCGGTCGAGGTAGATGTGCATGCCGCCGTCGCCGGCCGCGGCCAGCTCCGACGTCGCGCAGGACAGCCCGGCGCCGCCGAGGTCCTGGATGCCGACGACGAGCTTCTGCGCGAACAGCTCGAGGCAGCACTCGATGAGCACCTTCTCGGTGAAGGGGTCGCCGACCTGGACGCTCGGCAGCTTCTTGCGGCCCGACGCCGACTCGTCACCCGAAAAGGTGTCACTCGCCAGGACGGAAACGCCGCCGATGCCGTCGAGGCCGGTGCGCGCGCCGAACAGGATGATCTTGTTGCCGGTGCCGGACGCGAAGGCGAGGTGCAGGTCCTCGACGCGCATCGCGCCGACGCAGAGGGCGTTCACCAGCGGGTTGCCCGAGTAGGACGGGTCGAAGACGAGCTCGCCGCCGATGTTCGGCAGGCCGAGGCAGTTGCCGTAGCCGCCGACACCGGCGACCACACCGGGCAGCACGCGCTTGGTGTCGGGGGCGTCGGCCGGGCCGAACCGCAGTGCGTCGGCGACCGCGAGCGGCCGCGCGCCCATGGCCATGATGTCGCGGACGATGCCGCCGACCCCGGTCGCGGCGCCCTGGTACGGCTCCACATAGGACGGGTGGTTGTGGCTCTCCACCTTGAAGGTGACCGCCCAGCCCTCGCCGATGTCGACGACGCCGGCGTTCTCCCCGATGCCGGCCAGCATCTTGGCCTTCATCTCGTCGGTGGCAGTCTCCCCGAAGTAGCGCAGGTGCTTCTTGGAGGACTTGTACGAGCAGTGCTCGCTCCACATGACCGAGTACATCGCCAGCTCCGCGTCGGTGGGCCGGCGGCCGAGGATCTCCCGGATGCGGGCGTACTCGTCGTCGGCGAGGCCCAGTTCGCGGTAGGGCTGGGTGTGGTCCGGGGTCGCCCCGGCGCGCTCGGTGGTGTCAACGGTGCTGGTCACGGTGTCCGTGTCAGGGTTCGCCACGGCCGTCAGGATACGTGCCGGGCCCGGCCGCCCCGGACGGTGGGCCGCCGAAGCCGGACACCGCTCGGCGGGTGTGACCGAGCAGACATCCGGAGGACCTGGGGACAACTCGGGTGCGTGGCGCGCCTTGTGGACAACTCGGGGTGCGGGCCGGGCGCGCGGGCCGGAATCGTCGGTGGGCGCGAGTAACGTTGAAACCGGGGGTCCCCTAAGCGCCGGGCGTGCGCGAGCTGCCGGAAAATCGGTCGCCTTCCGCTGGTCGGCGGCTTACCGTCGAGAATCGTGCTTTCCGCCACGTACCCCTTTCCGCCGCTGCGGCTACCCGCGCGGCCGACCGCGAGCCGCTTCCTGCTCGCCGTGTTCCGGGCTCGGCTCGGCTCGGTGCTCGGCGCGGCCGCGATCGGTGTCGTGTGGGCGCTTCCCGGCGCGCTGCTGCCCCTGGTCGTCGGCCAGGGCATCGGCGCCATCAGCGCGCACGACGGCGCGGCCGTCTGGCGCTGGGCGCTGGCCGCGGCCGCGCTCGGGCTGGTCCAGACGGCGTTCGGGACCTGGCTGCACTTCCTCAACTACGGCCTGTGGCTCCACGGCGCGGGCACCACGCAGCGAACCGTGTCGGCGCACACCACGCGCGTCGGCGCCGGGCTGCGCGAGCAGACCACCACCGGGAACCTCGTCGCGGTCTCCACGACCGACGTCAACCACATCGGCAACACCGTCGAGATGACCGGCCGCGCGTTCGGCTCGCTGCTGGCGTTCGTCGTGGTCGCGGTGTGGCTGGTCTCGACGTCGCCGCTGCTCGGCGTGGTCGCGCTGGTCGGCGTGCCGGTCGCGGTGCTCGGCATCGGCCCGCTGCTCGCGCCGCTGCAAAAGCGCAAGGCGAAGCAGCGCGAGAAGCGCGGGGACGTCAACGCGCTCGGCGCGGACATCGTGTCCGGCCTGCGGATCCTGCGCGGCATCGGCGGCGAGCGGCGGTTTTTCGCCCGCTTCCGCGAGACGAGCCAGCGGGTGCGGCAGGCGGGTGTCGAGGTCGGCAAGGCCGAGGCGTGGCTGGCCGCGGCGGAGATCGCGCTGCCCGGCCTGGTCACCGTGGTGATCACCTGGCTCGGCGCGCGGCTGGCCGTGGCGGGCTCGATCGACATCGGGCAGCTGGTGGCGTTCTACGGCGTCTCGGCCTTCCTCATCTGGCCGGTCAACGCCGCGACGGAGGCCGTCGGGTCGATCACGTCGGGCCTGGTCGCGTCGCGGAAGGTGGTGGCGCTGCTGGCGATCCGCCCGAAGCTGGCGGACCCGGAGACGCCGGTGCCGCTGCCCGACGGCCCGCTGGAGCTGGTGGACACCACGTCCGGGGTGCGGGTGGCGCCGGGCCGCCTGACGGTCGTCGACTTCGGCGCCGACGGCGAAGCGGTGGCCGACCGGCTGGCGCGGTTCGCCGATCCGGCCGAGGACGAAGAAGTGCTGGTCGGCGGGGTCCGGGCGGACCACGTCGCGCTCGCGGAGCTGCGGCGGCGGATCGTCTACGCGCACAACCAGGACATCTGGTTCTCGGGCGTGCTGCGCGAGCAGCTGGCACCCGCTCGACCGGGTGACGTCAGCATCACCGAAGCGCTGTACGCGGCCGATGCCGACGACATCGTCGACGCGCTGCCCAACGGTGTCGACGAGGTGATCGGCGAGCGCGGCCGCGAGGTGTCCGGCGGCCAGCGGCAACGGCTCAACCTGGCCCGCGCGCTGGCGACCGACGCCGACGTCCTGGTGCTCGACGAACCGACGTCGGCGGTCGACGCGCACACGGAGGCCCGCATCACCGAACGCATCGCCGAGCTGCGGCGCGGCAAGACGACGGTGGTGTTCAGCCAGAGTCCCTTGTGGACACACGTGGCGGACGAAGTCTTCACGAAGAAGGTAGTGACGGTATGAAACGGCTCCCCACGGCGTCCCGGCGGGACGTCCGCCGCTGGGCGCTGAAGACGGCGGCGATCCACAAACGCGAGTTCGGCCTGCTGCTGGGCTCGCTGGCGGTGGCCACGCTGATCGGGCTGGCCGGGCCGCAGCTGCTCGGCGCGCTCGTCGACGACGTCGCGGCCGGCACCACGACCGGGCACGTCGACGTGCTGGCGGCGGCGTTCGTCGGCATCCTGCTGCTGCAGGCGGTGGGCCAGAAGATCGCGCGGATGCGGGGCGCGATCTTCGGTGAGCTGGTGCTGGCCGAGACGCGCGAGGAATTCGTCGGAACGGCGTTGCAGCTGCCGCTTGGCACGGTCGAGGCGGCGGGCACCGGCGACCTGCTGAGCCGGGCCACCACCGACCTCGGCCGGATCGACCACGCGGCGCGGTTCGCCGTGCCGCAGATCCTGGTCGCGACGGTGACCGTGGTGTTCACGATCGTGGCGATGGTGCTGACGTCGCCGCTGCTGTCGCTGGGCCTGCTGGTCGCGCTGCCGCTGCTGGTGCCGGTGAACTTCTGGTACCAGCGGCGGATCCCGGCGGTCATGCAGTGGATGCTCGACCGCTGGGCCGACCTGACCACCAGCGTCCACGAGACCGCGGAGGGCGCGCGCACGACCGAGGCGCTCGGGCTGACCGAGCGGCGGATCGACGCCGCGCACGACGCGCTCGACCAGAGCATCTACGGCGAGCGCCGGATGCGGGCGCTGCAGCTGCGGTGGCTGCCGTCGCTGGAGATCAGCTACGTGCTGCCGCTCGCGGTGATGCTGCTGCTCGGCCTGCTCGCGTACACGCAGGGCTGGGCCGGGCTCGGCGTGATCACCACGATGCTGCTGTACGTGCAGGGCATGGCGGCGCCGCTCAACGAGGCGCTGTTCTGGCTGGAGGACCTGCAGGTCGCGGCGGCCGCGGCGCGCCGGATCATCGGTGTCCGGCCGGTCGCCGTCGAAGACGCGCCGAAGGTGACCGAGGTGCCGCGCGGGCGGGACATCGACGTCGACGGCGTCCGGTTCGGCTACACCGCGGACCGCGAGGTGCTGCACGGCATCGACCTGCGGGTCCCGCGCGGCGAGCGGCTGGCGATCGTCGGGCCGTCGGGCGCGGGCAAGTCGACGCTGGGCCGGCTGCTGGCCGGCATCGCGGCGCCGTCGGCGGGCTCGGTGCGCGTCGGCGGCCAGGACGTCTCGGCGCTGGCCGATGACGTGCTGCGAGGCGAGGTGCTGCTGCTGACCCAGGAGCACCACGTGTTCTCCGGGACGCTGCGGCAGAACCTGGCGCTGCCGGCCCGCCGGGCGGGTGGCGACTGGACGGACGAGGAGCTGACGGCGGCGCTGGCGTCGGCGGGCGCGTCGGACTGGGTCGCGTCACTGCCGGCCGGGCTGGACACGAAGCTGGGCTCGGGCGAGCACCCCGTGCCGGCGGCGATCGCCCAGCAGCTGGCGCTGGCCCGGGTGGTGCTGGCGGACCCGCACACGCTGGTGCTCGACGAGGCGACGTCGCTGCTGGACACGGGCTCGGCCCGCGAGCTGGAGCGGTCGCTGAACAGCGTGCTGGCGGGCCGGACGGTGATCGCGATCGCCCACCGCCTGCACACGGCCGCGGCGGCCGACCGGGTCGCGGTGGTCGAGGGCGGCCGCATCACGGAGCTGGGCCCGCACGAGGAGCTGCTGTCGGCAGGCGGCTCGTACGCCCGCCTCGTGGCGGCGGCTTCGTAGTCCGGAATGTCCGAACTGTGCGACGTGTTGCTCCCCGGGTAGGCGATCTTCTACCTGGGGAGTGACATGTCTTCGTTCGTGATGACCGCCGCGGAACGCGAAGAGTTCCTGAGCGGCGTACACGTGGGAGTGCTCGCGGTGGAGCGCGCGGGACGGGCGCCCCTGGCGGTGCCGATCTGGTACGACTACGAACCGGGCGGCGAGGTGCTGCTGTGGATGGAGCGCGACACGGTCAAGGACAGGTCGATCCGCGCGGCCGGCCGGCTCAGTTTGGTCGCCCAGGACGAGAACCCGCCGTACAAGTACGTGACGGTCGAGGGCCCGGTGGTGGCGAACGACGAGCCCCCGACGCGCGAGCAGGCCCTACGCATCGCGAAGCGCTACTGGCCGGCCGACCAGGCAACGGCTTACGTCGACTCGGCGCTCGGCGAGAAGTCGGTCCTGGTCCGGATGCGCCCGGAGAAGTGGCTGTCCAACGACCAGAGCAAGTGACCCGGGGCTGTGGACAACTCACCTCCACAGCCCCGGAACTGTCGGTGCCCCCCGGTAGAATGGTTACCGGGGGGCGCGGCCCACCCTCAGGCCTTCACCAGCGCGTCCACCGCGCTGAAGAACATGCCGAGCCCGTCGTCCGACGGCCCGGTCAGCGCGTCGATCGCGTGCTCCGGGTGCGGCATCAGCCCGACGACCCGGCCGTTTTCGCTGCGGATCCCGGCGATGTCGTTGCGCGACCCGTTCGGGTTGCCGCCGACGTACCGGAACACCACGCGGCCCTCGCCCTCGAGCTCGTCCAAAGTGGACTGCTCGGCCATGTAGCAGCCGTCGATGTTCTTCATCGGGATGAGGATCTCGGCGCCGGCGTCGTACCGCGTGGTCCACGCCGTTTCGGTGTTCTCCACGCGCAGCCACTGGTCGCGGCAGATGAAGTGCAGGCCCTGGTTGCGGATCATCGCGCCCGGCAGCAGGCCGGCCTCGCAGAGGATCTGGAACCCGTTGCAGATGCCGAGCACCGGCATGCCCGCGCGCGCCGCGTCGATCACCGACGTCATGATCGGCGCGAACCGGGCGATCACGCCCGCGCGCAGGTAGTCGCCGTAGGAGAAGCCACCCGGGACGACGACGGCGTCGACGTCGTGGAGGTTCTCGTCGGCGTGCCAGAGCGACACGGCCTCGCCGCCGGCGTAACGGACCGCGCGCGCCGCGTCGACGTCGTCCAGCGTGCCGGGGAACGTGATGACGCCGATGCGCGCGCTCACGCGTCCACCCGCGTGATCGTCCACTGCTCGATGACCGGGTTCGCGAGGAAGCCTTCGGCGATCTTCTCCAGCGTGGCGTCGTCGACCGTGTCGTCGACCTCGATCTCGAAGTGCTTGCCCTGGCGGATCTCGGTGATCCCGGTGAACCCCAGGCGGCCGGCGGCGCCGAGCGCGGCCTGTCCCTGCGGGTCGAGGATTTCGGGCTTCGGCATGACGTCGACGACGACTCGGGCCACGGCAGGCTGCTCCTTATTCACGCAGGTCGTGGGTACCCCGCGAGCATAGTTCACCCTCTCGACCCCCTGGCGGGGCCCACCGGGAAACCTAGACTGGCCGACGGCGCGGCGCTGCGCCATGATGAGTCGTTGACATCTCGCCAACAGGAGGCACCGTGGCCGTCCAAGACTCCTACGACTACGTCATCGTCGGCGCCGGGAGCGCGGGCTGCGTGCTGGCGAACCGGCTGACCGAGGACCCGGCGGCACAGGTCCTGCTCCTCGAGGCGGGCGCGGAGGACACCGCCGACGAGATCCACATCCCGGCCGCCTTCGCGTCGCTGTTCAAGACCAAGTGGGACTGGAACTACGAGACGGTCGAGCAGAAGCACACGGGCAAGACGTCGTACTGGCCGCGCGGGAAGATGCTCGGCGGCTGCTCGTCGATCAACGCGATGATCTACATCCGCGGCAACCGCGCCGACTACGACGGCTGGCGCGATTCGCACGGCGCCGCGGGCTGGGGCTGGGACGACGTCCTGCCGTACTTCAAGCGCGCCGAGGGCAACCAGCGGCTCGGCGGGCCGCTGCACGGAACGGACGGCCCGCTGCACGTCGAGGACCGCCGGTTCACCCACGAGCTGTCGAACGCGTGGGTCGATTCGGCCGTCGCGTGGGGGCTCAAGCGCACCGACGACTTCAACGGCGAGAGCCAGGAAGGCGCCGGCGTCTACCAGGTGACGTGCAAGAAGGGCCGCCGCTGGTCCACGGCGGACGCCTACCTGCGCCCGGCGCTTTCGCGGCCGAACCTGACCGTGAAGACCTGCTCGCCCGCCACCCGCGTCGTCTTCGAGGGCACGCGCGCGGTCGGGGTGTCCTATTTGGACAACGGCGTGGAGCGGACTGCCCGCGCTTCGGCCGAAGTCGTGCTGAGCGGCGGCGCCGTCAACTCGCCGCAGTTGCTGATGGTGTCGGGCGTCGGGCCGGCCGAGCACCTGCGCGAGCACGGCATCGACGTCGTCGCCGCGCTGCCCGGCGTCGGCGAGAACCTGCACGACCACCCGGCGTGCGGGGTCATCTGGTCCACCCGCGACACCACCGACCTCGTCGACGCGGCTTCGCTGTTCGGGCTGGCGCGGTACCAGCTGACGCGCCGCGGCCCGTTGACGTCGAACATCGGCGAGGCGGGCGCGTTCTACCCGACCACGGACGGGCTGCCGGCACCGGACATGCAGATCCACGTGGTGCCGTCGTTGTTCTACGACAACGGGTTGCGCGAGCCGACGATGCCCGGGTTCACCTCGGCGGCGACCCTGGTGGACGTCGCGAGCCGCGGCCGGCTGCGGCTGAAGTCCGCCAACCCGTTGTGGAAGCCGGAAATCGACCCGGCCTACTACGCCGACCCGCGGGACATGGAGCGGATGATCGCGGGGTTGCGGGCGTTGGCCGAGATCGGGCAGGTGGGGCCGTTGCGGCGGTTCCTGGACAAGCCGTTCCTGCCGTCGCGGCTCGATTTGAGCGATTCCGAGCTGGCGGACCACATCCGGGAGCACACGCAGACGCTCTACCACCCGGTGGGCACCTGCTCGATCGGGTCGGTGGTCGATCCGGAGCTGCGGGTGCAGGGAGTGGAGGGGTTGCGGGTGGTCGACGCCTCGGTGATGCCGGTGGTGCCGCGGGGGAACACGAACGCGCCGACGATCATGGTGGCGGAGAAGGCCGCGGACCTGATCCGGGGGCGGTCGGCCTAGCCGCGGGGCCGGTTCGCGGGCTTGTTGTGGGCGGCCCTCGGCCCCCCGGTATCCAGTTTACCGGTGGGCACCGACAGTTCCGGGGTTGCGGACGCGGTTGTCCACAACCCCGGGCCGGGTCAGCGCTTGCCGTGGAGGATCGTCACCAGCTTCGCGACCAGGGCGTCCGTCGATTCCTTGCGGCTGAACGACGTCAGCGTCAACGGCGCCGTGAACCGCTGGCGCGCGATCGCCTTCGTGCGGGCGAACTCGCGCAGTCCCTCCGGGCCGTGGATGCGGCCGAAGCCCGAATCGCCCACGCCGCCGAACGGCAGGGAAGCGATACCGGCGAACGACAGCGGCGCGTTGATCGCCGTCATGCCCGTGCGCAGCTTCTCCGCCAGCTCGACGCCTCGCGACTTCGAGAACACCGTCGACCCCAAGCCGTACTTCGTGTTGTTCGCGCGCTCGACCGCTTCGTCCATGTCGCGGACCTTGGCGATCGTCACCGTCGGCCCGAACGTCTCCTCCTTCACCGCCTCGGAGTCCTCCGGGACGTCCACCAGCACCGTCGGCTGCGCGTACCGGTCGCCGACCGCGTCCTCGCCGCCGAGCACCGCCTTGCCGCCGCGGGACAGCGCGTCCTGGATGTGGCGCTTGATCACGCCCAGCTGGGACGGCATCGTCACCGGGCCGTACTGGGCCGCCTCGTCCGAGCCCGCGCGGACGTCCTTCGACTTCTCGACCACCTTCGCCACGAACTCGTCGTGGACCTTCTCGTGGACGTACACGCGTTCGACGCCGATGCACGTCTGGCCCGAGTTGGAGAACGCGCCCCACACCGTGGCGTCCGCCGCCGCGTCGAGGTCGGCGTCCGCGTCGACCAGCACCGGGTCCTTGCCGCCCGCCTCGATGACCACCGGGGTCAACGTCTCGGCCGCCGCGGCCATGATGCGCTTGCCCGTCGCCGTCGAGCCGGTGAACGCGATCTTGTCGACCCCCGCGCCGACCAGCGCCGCGCCCGTCTCGCCGAAGCCCGTGATCAGCTGCAGCACCGGGTGCTCCGGCACGATCTCGGCGAACGCGTCGACCAGCCACTTGCCGACGCCCGGCGTGTACTCGCTCGGCTTGAAGACGACCGCGTTGCCCGCCGCGAGCGCGTACGCGATCGAGCCCAGCGGCGTGAACACCGGGTAGTTCCACGGGCCGATCACGCCGACCACGCCCAGCGGCTGGTACTCCACCGTCGCCGCCTGGTTCGACATCAGCAGCCCCGCGGACCGCTTCTGCTTGCCGAGGATCTTCTTCGCGTGCTTGCCCGCCCACGCGATGTGCTCGATGGCCAGGACGCTCTCCAGCTGCGCGTCGGCGATCGGCTTGCCGGTCTCGTCGCGGACCACCTGGCACAGCTGCGGCAGCCGCCGCGTCAGCACGCCCTTCCAGCTCTTGAGCCGCTCGGCGCGCCCGGCGAAGCCGAGGCCGGCCCACCACTCCGCCGCGACGCGCGCCCGTTCGACGGCCGCCTTGACGTCCTCCGCGGTGTGGATCGGGTAGGTTCCGACCACCTCGTCGGTCGCCGGGCTGAGCGAGTCGAAGGTCTCGCCGACCGTCGTCGGCTTCGGCTGGACGGCAGTCATCGGCGTCTCCCGTAGGTCGAGGTTCAGCCCAGGTTACGACGTTACTGACACGGCGCCAATAGTTCGCGCGGGCTTCACCACCAGCATTCCACCGGCGATCGCCGCGGCAAAGGCACCGAACACCGGGGCGAGCCACAACGGCAGCACGCCGACCGCCAGCGAGCCGAGCCCGAAGCCGCACGCCTGCACGGTGAAACTCAGCGAGAATCCCGCTGACCTGCGGTTCTTCGGCAGCAGCCGCTGCAGGTTCACCGACGTCGCGGCCACCAGCGGCCCGGTGCAGCCGCCGATCAAGGCCACCGACGCGATCAACCCGGGCCAGCCGAGGTCGGCGGCCAGCGCGAGGGCGCCGACGACGAACCCGCCGAGGAACAGCCTCGGGTCGCCGGTCTTCCCGCGCCACGCGTAGAGGGCGCTGCCCGCGATGCTCGCGCCGCTCAGCACGGCGATCACCACGGGCGCCGCGGCTGCCGGCGCGCCGAGGCGCTGGACCAAGGGCAGTGGCGCCACCTCGATCGTCGACAGGAGGAGCCCGACGGTGAACGCGCAGGCCAGCCATGGCAGGTACGTGATGAGCCGCGCCGCCGGGACGTCGTCGCCGGTTTCCGCCCGATCGGGCTCCCCCGCGCGGCGCGGGACGAGCACGGCAGCCGCCACGCAGGCGACGGCCATGGCGGCGACCGGGACGAACGTGCCGGCCAGGTCGAGCAGGGCGACCAGCGCCGGGCCGCCGATCAGCACGCCTTCGAGGATCATCGCGTCGACGGAGATCGCCCGCGGCAGCAGCGCGTCGTCGACCGTGTCGGCCAGCAGCGTCCGGAAGCCGCCGGACAACGCCCCCGCCGAGACGCCGGGCAGGAGGACGAGCGCGAGCAGCACGGCGTTCGGCGCGTGGCTCGCGGCCGCCACGGCCAGCACGACGAACCCGGCGCCCGTGACCAGCAGCAGCGCGGGCAGGCCGCGGGCCGGGCCGACGCGGTCCAGCAGCCGCCCGACCGGCACGGCGCCGGCCATCTCGGCGACGACGAAGACCGACATCAGCACGCCACCCAGCCGGTAGGACCCGGTCGTGGCGGTGGTCAGCAGGGTGAACGCGAGCGGCGCCATGGTCGCCGGCAGCCGGGCGAACTGGACGCCGGCCGACCAGCGCCAGTACGCGCGGTGGGTGAACAACGACATGTGCACACGCTCGCGCGCCGCGAGCGTCCGGCACACTGATTCGGGTGAGAGCGAATCAATCATGATCGAGCTCGTCCTGACGGCCGCGGGCGCGCAACGCGTCCGCTTCGCCATCTCGCCGCTGGAGGAGGTTCTCGGCGCGATCCAGACGTTGCTCGGCGTCCGCGCGCACCCGGCCCACCTGCCGTGGCTCTCCGGCGTACCCGACGTTCCCGAGCTGGCCGCGGTCCTGAGTGCACGGCACTACATCACCGAGTTCCTGAGCCCGCCGCCCGACGGCCCCGAGACGACCGCCGAAGCGCAGCTCGAGGTGGTCCGCGCGACGCCGCCGTCGCAGGTGGCGCTGGAGCTGGGCATGGTCGACGCGGACCTCTCCCGCCTCCCTGCCGACCCGGCGGCCGCGCGCGACCTGCTCGCCGGCCAGCTCGAGACGGTGTGGCACGCCCTGCTCGCCCCCGAGTGGCCTCGCCTGCGCGAGCTGCTCGCGGCGGACATCGCGTTCCGGACGCGGCAGCTGGGCTCGGGCGGGCTCGCGGCCATGCTCGCGGAGCTCCACCCGCGCGTCCGGCTGTCGGGGACGTCGGTGCTGGTCGACGTCCGGGCCCGGGAGCGGCTTTCGATCGACTCGCGGGGCCTGCTGTTGATCCCGGCGGTGTTCGCGTGGCCGAACGTGGGCGTGGTGACGGTGCCGCCGTGGCAGGTTTCGCTGCTGTACCCGGCTCGCGGCGTGGCTTCGTTGTGGGCTTCTTCCACGACCCCACCGGAACCGCTGGCCGAAATCCTCGGCCGGACGCGGGCGCTGCTGCTGACCACCCTCGACCGGCCCGCGGCCACGACCGAGCTGGCCCGCCGGCACGCCCTGGCGCCGGCCACGGTTTCGGCGCACCTGACAGCGTTGCGCGGAGCGGGGTTGCTGGCTTCGGAGCGACGCGGGCACCGCGTGCTGTACCGGCGCACGGAACTGGGCGACGCGTTGCTCACCGGGAAGCTCTGAGCGGGACTAGGCTGGAGTTGTTCACTCGCAAAGGAGAGCCATCGATGCGTATCGTCCATTTCGGACACGCCTGCGTGCTGCTGGAGACCGGCTCCGAGCGGATCCTGATCGACCCGGGCAAGTTCTCCACCGGCTTCGACGGTGAGCGGGAGCTGTCCGCTGTGCTCATCACGCACCAGCACTTCGACCACCTCGACGTCGAACGGCTGCCCGGTGTCCTCGAAGCCAACCCGGGCGCGAAGCTCATCGTCGATCCCGGGTCCGCGCCCGAGGTCGAGAAGCTGGGCCTCGAGTTCGACGTCGCCAATGTCGGGGACGCCTTCGCCGTCGGGGACACCTCGATCAAGGCCGTCGGCGGGGAACACGCGGTGATCCACGCCGACATCCCGGTCATCCCGAACATCGGCTACGTCTTCGACGACGGCGCGTTCTTCCACCCCGGCGACTCGTTCTTCGTGCCGGAACAGAAGATCGACGTGCTGGGCCTGCCGACCGGCGCGCCGTGGCTGAAGGCCGGGGAAGCCGTCGACTACCTGCGGGCCGTCGCGCCACGGGTGGCCGTGCCCATCCACGAGGCCGTGCTCGCCAGCCCGGCCATGCACTACGGCCTGTTCGGGAACCTCGCGCCCGAAGGCACCGAGGTCAAGGTGCTCGACCGGGGCGAACCCGCGAAGTTCTAGGCCGCCGGGCGTGCCGGTCACGTACCGACCGGCACGCCGCACAGCTCGGCCGCGTGCTGCCACAGCTCCTCCTCCCGCTCCTCGTCGTACGACTCCTCCGACGACGGGACGACCCGGCCGCGGTCGAGGTACGCCCCCGACTCGGCCGGCCGGGGCGCGGTCATGGCCGCGGCCAGCTTGGCTCCCGCCGTCTGCGGGCTGGACGCGATGGGCGTCGCCCACAACAGCGGCAGCAGCCACCGGAATCCGAAGCGCTGGATCGCGGAGGCGTCGCGGACCAGGCCCGTGCCGGGAACCAGCCCAGGGGTGTAGGCGTAGACGTCGATCCCCGGCAGCCGCCTCGCAAGCGCGTGCACCAGGTACTGCACGCCCAGCTTGCTCGTCGCGTAGGCCCGGCGCCCCGCGGACACGGTCTCTGCCTCGGGGCCGGTGCTCGGCTTGGCGAGGCTTTGCGGATCGGTCCACCGTGGCGCCGGAACGAGACCCATGTTGTGCCGGAAGTCGCCGAAGTGCGACTCGCTGCCGGTGATCACGACACGCGCGCCCGGCTCCAACCTGTCTGCCAGCAAGCGAAGCAGCAGGTAGTTCGCCAGGACGTTGATCCCGAACGTCGCCTCGAACCCGTCCGCCGTCGCCTTCGTGGCCGACGCCATCTGCACTCCCGCGTTGGCGAGAACACCCGTTAGCGGGGGAATCTCCCGCTCGTCGAGCAGCCTTCGCACGGTTTCCGCGGCCGCGCGCACCTCCGCCAGCGAACCGAGGTCGCAGGGGGCCGCCCGGACGTTCGCGTTCCCCGTGCGCGCGGCCAGATCCCGGGCGAGCCGGTGGCCGGCTTCCTCCCCGCGTACGAGGACGAGCAGCAGCTGGTCCGGCCGGTCGCGCAGCAGCCGCTCGGCCGCCGCCCGGCCCAGCCCGCGACTCGCGCCCGTCATGAGCAGCGTCTTCGTCGGTTCGGTCATGGTTGCATCCCTCGTCACTCGATGGGGTACTCGATTCGATTTGGTACTCGGTACCGTAGCGCACTCGATACCGGATGCGCTACCTTGGGGGCATGGAAAAACGCCCCTCACTGCGGGAGCGCAAGCAGAAACAGGCTCGTGAGCAGATCGTCGAGGCTGCCTTCGAACTGTTTGCGGAGCGCGGCTTCACCGACGTCACGGTCACGGACATCGCGGAGCGCGCAGAAGTGGGGCGGACGACGTTCTTCCGGTATTTCGGCGACAAGCAGGAGGTGGTGTTTTCGGACGAACAGAAGCTGTTGAACCAGCTGGCGGAGCGGCAGCGGGCGTGGCCCGACGAGGCACCACAGAGCCTTCCGGCGGCGCTGGAGCGGGTTCGCGCCCTGGTGCTCGAGGTGTGCGCGGAAGCCGCTGCGGATGCTGACCACTACGAGCTGCACCAACAACTGGTGGAGCAGAACCCGGAGCTCAAGGACCGCAGCGCGCGCAAGCTGCAGCGGTTCGCCGAGCTGGGCGAGGCGCTGCTGCAGGAGCGCGGCACGCCCAGGGAGGTCGCGGTACTGGCGGCGCAGCTCGCCGTGGCCTGCTACCAGGCGGGCAGCCGGCTCGCCGGCGCCGACGCAGCCGCGCTCGCCCCGGCGGTCGACGTGGCCTTCGGACGGCTCGACGTGCTCCTTGACCCGAGTCCGGCGCACTCGATCACGAACGAGCGCGCACCCCGGCAGGGGCGGTCTTTGACAACTCCAGAGTGAAGCGTGATCCCGCGGCCGTTCAGGCCGCGACCGTGCGCAACAGTGAGCGGTACGTGGCGCCGGACGCGCGGTTCTCCAGGGCGACGTCCACGGCGTCGAGCAGGGCCTGGCGGAGGCCGGGGCGGGTCAGGTCCGCGGCAGCCACCCCCAGCCGGACCAGCCCGCCCCGGCGGGCCGACCGAGCGGCCGCCAGCACCAGCGCGAAACAGCGCACCGTCTCGGTGCGGTGCGACTGGCTCGTGAACTCCTGGATCCGCGCGCGGCGGACTTCACCGGTCACGAGGTCCCGCACCGCGCCGAGGTCCGCGCACAGCCGGAAACCGTGCTCGGCCAGCGCTTGCAGCGTGCCCTGGGAGGCGATCCAGCGCGGTGGCGCGAAGCCGTCGGCCGACAACCCCGCGTTGTCCAGCGCGGCCTTCGCGGCGATCAGGCGCAGGCGTGCCTCGTGTGCCGGCAGGGTCGCGAACTCCGCCCGCTTGCCCAGGTACACCGTGCGGTGCGTGGGTGTCACCGTGTGGTCGTAACCGTGCAGCAGCACGGAATCACCGCCGCGGGCGCGGGTGCGCACCCACTCCGTCACCGGGCCGTCGCCGGTGCGGGCGGCGTACAGCACCGAGAGCGGCACCTTGCGGCGGTCGAGCTCGGCCGCGAGGTCGGCGCACCGGTGCAGCGTGCGCGGGGTGATTCCCGACAGCGAAACCAGCAAGCGAGCGTCCACGACCACCATTGGGACGCACGCGGCTAAAGCGCCCATGAACTGCGCAGAACGGGCGGGCGACCGTTCTCGTAAAAGCTCAGCCGGCTGCGCGCAGGTGCATGACCGCCACCGCGATCCGGCCGCGGAGGTCCGGGTCGGCGACCTGGCCGTCGGCGACGTCCGCGCGCGAGACCGGGATCCGCGCGCACGCCTCATCCACGATCTTCGCGCCCGCGTAGGTCAGGACCTTGCGCAAGGAGTCGTGCGCGTCCCGGCCGCCGGTCGGTGCCGCGACCGAGGAGGCGTTGATCCACGCCACCGGCTTGCCGTACATCTCGCCACCGCCGACCGTCCAGTCGAGGAGGTTCTTGAAGGAGCCCGGCAGCCCGCCCGCGTACTCCGGCGTGCAGATCAGCACCGCGTCGGCTTCCTTGATCGCGGCGCGCAGGGAAGCTACCTCAGGGTGCAGCGGGTCGCGGTCGTCATCGGGGTTGAAGTGCGGCAGATCGCCGAGGCCGGTGTACGTCTTGCTCGCGGTGAGGGTCGCGACGGTCCCCAACACCGCCGCATTGCCCGAGCCGGCTCGGAGGCTGCCGCAGATCAGCAGGATCACGAGGCCAGTCTGCCAGCGAAAGCCCGGTGATGCGGTGGTACGCCTCGATGTACCGGTCGCGCGTGGCCGTCACCACTTCGGGTGGCAACGGCGGCAGCGGCGACACACAGTCCCACCCGGAGGCCGGGTCGACCAGCCAGTCCCGCACGTGCTGCTTGTCGAACGACGGCTGCGGGACGCCGGGCTGGTGGCCGTCGGCGAGCCAGTAGCGGGCCGAATCCGGGGTGAGCAGCTCGTCCGCCAGCACGAGCCCGCCGCCGGCGCCGATGCCGAATTCGAATTTCGTGTCGGCCAGCAGCAGGCCCTGCTCCGCGGCGCGCGCGGCGCCCCGGCGGTACAGCTCCAGCGACGCCTCCCGGACCTCCTCGGCGAGCGCGCGGCCGAGCACCGAGACGCACGTGTCGAAGTCGATGTTCTCGTCCTTCTCGCCGGGACGCGCCTTCGTGGACGGCGTGAAGATCGGCTCGGGCAGCCGCGCCGACTCGGCCAGCCCGGCCGGCAGCGACAGCCCGCACACCTGCCCGGACCGGCGGTAGTCCGCGTACCCGCGGCCGGTGAGGTAGCCGCGGACGACCGCCTCCACCGGCAGCATGTCGAGCCGCTCGACCAGCAGCGCCCGGCCGCGGACGGTCTCCGGGATCAACGGCCCCTCGCAGGCCACGAGGTGGTTCGGCAGGACGTCGGCGAGCTCGCGGAACCAGAACACGCTCATCGCGGTGAGCACGCGGCCCTTGCCGGGGACCGAGGTGGGGAAGACGCGTTCGAAGGCGGAGATGCGGTCGGAGGCGACGACCAGCAGGCGGTCGTCGCCCACGGCGAACAGGTCGCGGACCTTGCCCGTGGCGAGCCGCTCGGGGATGGGGAGGGGTGTCACGCGCTGAACCCTAACGGGCACCCTCCGCCACCATGGATGATGCTGGCATGGCGTACGACTGGATCTCGGTGACCACCGACTACGGCCTGCGCGACGGCTTCGTGGCGGCCTGCCACGGCGTGATCGCGCGGCTGGCGCCCGCGGTGCGAGTGATCGACGTGACCCACGAAGTGCCGGCCCAGGACATCCGGCACGGGGCGATGGCGCTGGCCCAGACGGTCCCCTACCTGCCGGAATCGGTGCACGTCGCCGTGGTCGACCCCGGGGTGGGCACAGCCCGGCTCGGCGTGGTCGTCGTCGCGGACGACGGGCTGCTGGTCGGGCCGGACAACGGCCTCCTGCTGCCCGCCGCGCAGGCGCTGGGCGGGGTCCGGGCGGCCTACGAGCTGGCCGAGCCGTCGCTGCGGCTGCCGGCGACGTCGGCGACGTTCCACGGGCGGGACGTCTTCGCGCCCGCGGCCGCGCACCTGGCGCTGGGGGTTGCGCCGTCGGACTTCGGCGACCCGGTGGACGGCCTGGTCGCGATGCCGGAGCCGTTCGTCGCCGCCTTCCCCGGCAAGCTCGTTTCGGAAGTGCTGACGGTCGACCACTTCGGCAACGTCCAGCTGGCGGCGACCCCGGCGGACCTCGAGCTCTCCGGCCTGTCCGGCGCGGTTTCCGTGCACAGCGAGCGCGTGGCGGTGACCACCGTGCTCGGGCGCACCTTCGCCGACGTGCCTGCCGGCTCGCCGGTGCTCTACACCGATTCGGCGGGGCGCCTCGCCGTCGCCGTGAACGGCGGCTCGGCGGCCGCCGTGCTCGGGCTCGGGCCGGCCCAGGAGTGCACGATCACCTCGTCGCCGACGGCGACCTGACCCGGCCGCAGCACCGCGGCCTTCATGCCGAAGACGACGCCGCCGCCCGGGTCACGCCGGTACGTCGCGAGGGTGCGGATCGGCTCGGGACCGGCCTTGGCGCCGGTCTCCTGGTCGACCATCGGGACGGTGCAGCGGACGCACCTCTCGGCGTAGCCCAGCTTCGCGGTGCCCACTTCCAGCTCCCGGGCTTCGTCCTCGCGGTGGGGCTCGGCCCAGCCGGAGATGACGATGTTGGGGCGAAAGCGGTCCATCGGAACGGGTTCGCCCTGGGCGGCCGCGATCCGCTCGTTCAAACTGTCCAAAGAGGACTCGGAGGCGAGCAGCAGGGCGTGCGCGTCGCCGAACGCGGCCTGGCCCGGGAACTCGCCGCCGCTGACGCGGTCGTGGTCGGGCGTGACGCCGATCAGTTCGGCGGGCCGCCCGAGCAGGTCCGAGAACCATTCGTCGGCGCGGGGATCCTGCCGGACGCCTTCGCCGTGCCAGGTGAGCATCGACACCGGGCGGCGGGGGCCGTCGCGCCGGATGGCGATGACGACGTCTTCGCGGCCGGGGGCGGACAGGGCGAGCCGGTCGCCGAGCACCCGCGGGCGAACGGTCGCCATGATCGGGTGCGGGCGCTGGGTGAGGATGTCGCCGTCCGGCGTGATGACCTGGAAGACCCGGTCGTGCGCGAGCCCGGTTTCCGTCACCTCGGCGGACGGGACGTCGATCCCCGCGCAGGATTTCACCGGGTAGTAGGTCAGCCGAGCGATTCTCGCCATCTTCGCAGGCTACCCGGGACGTGGCGGGCGAAGCGTCCGCTTTTCTGCGCACCGCGTCGAGGTAGGCCCGGTCGGCGGCGAAGCGGGCCGCCACCTCGGGGCCCGTGGCCTCGAGCCGGTCGAGGGCCGCCGGGTAGGCGGTCTCCTGACCCGGGCGCCGGGGTCGAGGAGGGGATCAGGACGTCGGAGCATGTCGCCGGCGAGCACGACGGCGGCGTGGCCGACGGCGTGCGCGTCGTGCTCGATGAGCTCGGCCGGCAAGCCGCCGCCGTCCGCGGGCAGCGGGGTGAGGAGGCCGACCAGGTCGAGCGGGATGCCGGACGCGCTCTCCGCCGCCATCGCCTGCGCTCGTTCGCGGGCTTCGGCGGCCGCCCGGGCGCCGGCGGCGGTGGCGTACCGCGGGACGCAGGACGAGCCCGGTTTCCCCGCGCACACCGTGGTGTTGCTCCAGACCCACTCGCTCTGCCGGACCCAGACGCTCCGAATACTCAGAGCACCTGGGACAGGAACCGCTGCAGGCGCGGGCTCTCGGGCTCGTCGAAGAGCTGCGCCGGCGGCCCCTGCTCGACGATGCGGCCCGCGTCCATGAACGCCACCTCGTCGGCGACGCTGCGGGCGAAACCCATCTCGTGCGTCACCACGATCAGGGTGAGTCCCCGCGAGGCCAGGCCCGCCATCAGGTTCAGCACGCCCTTGACCAGCTCCGGGTCGAGCGCGCTGGTGGCCTCGTCGAAGAGCATCACCTCGGGGTCCATCGCCAGTGCCCGCGCGATCGCGACGCGCTGCTGCTGCCCGCCGGACAGCGCGCTCGGCCGGTACGGTGCCTTGTCCGCGAGACCGACCTCCGCCAGGCGGGCGCGGGCGATCGCCGACGCCTCCTCCTTGCTCAGCTTCTTCACGCTGCGCAGGGGCAGCACGATGTTGTCCAGCACGCTCCGGTGGCCGAAGAGGTTGAAGTGCTGGAACACCATGCCGACGCGCTGGCGCAGCGCGTCGGGGTCGGACCTGATCACCGATTCGCCGTCGAGCAGCAGGTCGCCGGAATCGGGCTCCTGCAGCCGGTTCACGCAGCGCAGGAGCGTCGACTTGCCGGAGCCGGACGGGCCGATGATGCACGTCGTCTTGCCGCTCTCCACGCGGAGGTCGACTCCGCGCAGGACTTCGAGCGTGCCGAAGCTGACGTGGATGTCCCGCAGCTCCACACTGGACGAACGCACCGCCGTCGTCACGAGGGGACCTTTCCGCTGGCGACCAGGTCCAGCTCGTCTCCGTCGCCCGGGTCGTCGGCGCGCACCTTGCGGCCGGTCCGGAGCTTCTTGTCGATGTAGTTGACCAGGTGGGTCAGCGGCACGGTGATGACCAGGAAGAACACGCCCGCGGCGACCAGCGGCGACAGGTTGCCCGTGTTGGCCGCGAGGTCCTGGCCGATCCGGAACAGCTCGCGCTGGCCGGACAGCAGCCCGAGCACGTAGACGAGGCTGGAGTCCTTGACCAGCGCGATGAACTGGTTCACCAGCGCCGGCAGCACCCGCCGGACGCCCTGCGGGATGATCACCAGCAGCATCGACTTGGTGTAGCTCATCCCGAGCGCGCGGCTGGCCTCCAGCTGGCCCTTGTCGACGCTCTGGATGCCGGACCGGAAGATCTCGCCGATGTAGGCGGCGGCGATCAGGGACAGGGCGAGGATGCCCATCGGGTACGGGTTCGTGCCGACGACGTCCCGGGCGAGCGTGCCGAGCCCTTGGCCGATCAGCAGGATCGTCAGGATGGCGGGCAGGCCGCGGAAGATGTCGGTGTAGACCCGCGCGGGCCAGCGCAGCCACCACTTGGTGGACAGGCCCATCACCGCGAGGACCATGCCGACCACGGTGCCGATCAGCGCCGAGGACACCGACAGGATCAGCGTGTTCAGCAGGCCGGTCTTGAGCAGGTCGGGCAGGACCTGGGAGATGTAGTCCCAGTCGAGGAACGTGTTGACGAAATCGTCCATTGTGGACTACTGCCCCGGCTTGAACTCGGCGGGCACGGGCGCGGTGGGCTCGAACTGGTCGTGCACCTTGACCCAGGTGCCATCCGCGATGACCTTCTTGAGGCCGTCGTTGATCTTGTTGATCAGGTCCGTGTTGCCCTTCTTGAAGGCGAACCCGTGCGGGATGGTCGTGGTGATCGCCTTGGTCACCTTGAGCTTCGCGTCCGGGTTGTTCTTGGCGTAGTCCTCGGCGGTCGCCTGGTCGAACACGGCGCCGTCGATCGCGCCGGTCTTGAGGGCGTTGAGGGCCGCGGCGTCGTTGGGGAACCGGACGGCCTGCGCGGTGGGCGCGTTCGAGCCGAGCCAGGTGTCCGAGACCGTGCCCTGGACGACGCCGATGCGCTTGCCGGCCAACGATTTCTCGTCGGTGATGCCGGCGGTTTCCTTGGCCTCGATGCCGAGGGCCTGGTAGTTGTACGGCGCCGAGAAGTCGACGGTCTTCTTGCGGGCGTCGGTCTGGGAGATCGCCGAGCTGCCGATGTCGAAGGTGCCGTTCGCGACCTGGCCGAGCAGCGCCGAAAACTCCGTCGCGGCGAACTCGAGCTTGAGGCCTTCCTTGGCCGCGATGGCCTTGAGGAGCTCGTTGTCGAAGCCGGTGTAGTTGCCGTTCTCCTGGTAGGCGTTCGGCTTCGAGTCGCTGAGCGTGCCGACGCGCAGGGCCTTCTCGCCGCCGCTGTCCGAGCCGCCGCACGCCGTGAGGGCGGCCAGCAGGGTCGCGGTGAGCGCCGTGACCAGTGTTTTCTTCATGCTTCTCCTAACCCTGGAACCCGGCCGGCACCGGAGCGGTCGGCAGGAACTGCTGGTGCAGCTTAAGCCAGGTTCCGTCGGCGATCACCTGCTTGAGCCCGTCGTTGATCTTGCCCAGCAGCTCGGCGTTGCCCTTCTTCACCGCGAAACCGTGCGGCACGTCGGTGACGAAGCTCTTCACGACGACCAGCTTGGCGTCCGGGTTGTCGGTGACGTTCTTCTCGGCAATGGACTGGTCCAGGATGTACGCGTCGACCGCGCCGCTCTTCAACGCGGTCAGCGCGGCGGCGTAGTCGGGGAAGCGCACGGCCTGGGCGTCCGGCACCGTGCTGGTCAGCCAGTGATCGCCGACGGTCGCCTGGATGACGGCGACGCGCTTGCCTGCCAGGCCCTTCTCGTCGGTGACCGGCGTGCCCTGCTTGGCCTGGATGCTCATCGTCTCGAAGTCGTAGGCCGCGGAGAAGTCGACCGTCTTCTTGCGCTCGTCGGTCTGCGCGATCGCCGAGCTGGCGATGTCGTAGCGGCCCGACGCCACCTGCCCGAGCAGCGCGGAGAAGTCGGTGGCGGCGAACTCCAGCTTCAGGTTCTGCTTGGCCGCGATGGCCTTGAGGAGCTCGTTGTCGAAGCCGGTGTAGTTGCCGCCGGAGAGGTAGATGTTCGGCGGCGCGTCGCTCAGCGTGCCCACGCGCAGGGTCGAGGAAGCGCTGTCCGACCCGCCGCAGGCGGTGAGCGTGAGGGCCGCGGCCAGTACGGTGACGATCAGCTTCTTCATGTCACGCACCCAGGTTCTTCACGGGCAGGCCGGGCCCGCCCTGCCGGAGTTCCTTCGACAGCGGGGTGTTCTTGTAGAACTGGCCGTAGATGCGGGCGACCGTGCCGTCCGCGATCGCCTTCGCGAGGCCGTCGTTGAGCTTGGTCAGCAGGTCCGTGTTCTTCTTGGCCACGGCGAACGCCGACGGGGTGTCCTTGTCCTCGACGGTGTAGCCCAGCTCCAGCGGGACGGCCGGGTTCTGGTCCAGGTACTTCTGGCCGATGTCCTGCGGCACGACCCAGCCGTCGAGGGTGCCGTTCTTCAGCTGCGCGAAGCCGGCGTTGTAGTCGGGGAAGCGGACGACCTGGGCCCCGGCGACCTTGCCCGCGAACTCGTCCTGCACCGAACCCTGGACCACGCCGAGGCGCTTCCCGCCCAGCGCGGCGAGGTCCTTGAGGTTCGCGCCCTTCGCCGTGACGATCGTGGTGAAGCCGGTGTTGTAGCCGTTGGAGAAGGCCACCGTCTTCTTGCGGGCCTCGGTGCTCGAGATCGTCGAGCTGCCGATGTCGAACTTGCCGCCCGCGACGCCGGCGAGCAGGCTCGAGAACTCGGTGCCGACGAACTCGACCTCGAAGCCTTCACGCTTGGCGATGTCGCGCAGCAGCTCGTTGTCGTAGCCGGTGAACCGGCCGTTCTCCAGGTAGATCGACGGCGGGGCGTCGCTCAGCGTCCCGACGCGCAGGGTGGTCGACCCCGCGTCGGAGCCACCGCAGGCGGCGAGGGTCAACGTCAGCGCGCCCGCGGTCAGGGCGGCGGCGATCTTGGACAGCGTGGATCTCATCGCTTCTTCCATGGTGAGGACAAGCGCTCGGCAGCGCTCCGTGGTCAGCGATCGAGATTAGGGATTTCGCCCGTTCGAGTGGATTCGTTCCAGTCCGTGGACTCGTGCGTCAGCTCACAGAATGGGCTGAGGCGCGTAGCCCGCGGCCTCGGGGAACCGCTCGAGCACCTGTGCGACGCGCTCGGCCACCTGGGCGACCTGACGGCCGGCCGTGCCGGTGAAGGAGATCCGGTCGGCGAGGAGTTTGTCCAGCTCACCGCGGTCGAGCGGGATGCGCTCGTCGGCCGCGAACCGGTCGAGCAGGTCGTTGTCCGCGCGGCCTTCGCGCATCTCGAGCGCGACGGCGACCGCGTGCTCCTTGATCGCTTCGTGGGCCGTCTCACGTCCGACGCCGGCGCGGACCGACGCCATCAGCACCTTCGTCGTGGTGAGGAACGGCAGATAGCGATCGAGCTCACGCTCGATCACCGCGGGGAAGGCGCCGAACTCGGCGAGCACGGTGAGGAACGTCTCCAGCAGGCCGTCGAGGGCGAAGAACGCGTCCGGCAGCGCGACCCGGCGGACGACCGAGTCGGAGACGTCGCCCTCGTTCCACTGGTCGCCGGCCAGCTCGCCGATCATCGAGAGGTAGCCGCGCAGCACGACGGCCAGACCGTTCACGCGCTCGCACGAGCGGGTGTTCATCTTGTGCGGCATGGCGGACGAGCCCACCTGGCCGGGCTTGAAGCCCTCGGTGACCAGCTCGTGGCCGGCCATCAGCCGGATGGTCTTGGCCAGGCTGGACGGCGCCGCGGCGAGCTGGACCACAGTGGACAGCACGTCGAAGTCGAGCGAGCGCGGGTACACCTGGCCGACGCTGACGAACCGGCGACCGAAGCCGAGGTGCTGCATGACGCGGTCCTCGAGCTCGTCCAAAGTGGACTCGTCACCGAGCAGGTCGAGCATGTCCTGCGCGGTGCCGACCGGGCCCTTGATGCCGCGCAGCGGGTAGCGCTCGATGAGGTTGTCGAGCCGCTCGAACGCGACCAGCAGCTCGTCGGCCGCCGTGGCGAACCGCTTGCCGAGCGTGGTGGCCTGCGCGGCGACGTTGTGCGAGCGCCCGGCCATGACGGTGTCCGCGTGCTCGACGGCGAGGGCGGCCAGCCGCGCGAGCACGGCGGCGACGCGGGTGCGCACGAGTTCGAGGGAGCGGAGCAGCTGCAGCTGCTCGACGTTCTCGGTGAGGTCGCGCGAGGTCATGCCCTTGTGGATGTGCTCCTGGCCGGCGAGGTCGCTGAACTCCTCGATCCGCGCCTTGACGTCGTGGCGGGTGACGCGCTCGCGGGCCGCGATCGACTCGAGGTCGACGTTCTCCAGCACGCGCTCGTAGGCCTCGACCACCCCGTCGGGCACCTCGACGCCGAGGTCCTGCTGTGCCTTCAGGACGGCGAGCCAGAGCTGCCGTTCCAGGACGACCTTCTGCTCCGGGGACCAGAGCGAGACCAGCTCCGCGGAGGCGTAGCGGGCGGCGAGTACGTTCGGAATGCGGGGCTTGTCCGTCACGCCCTCACGATACCTGCGCAGGTCAGCGCGGTGACGGCCCGGGGTTTCACCACTCGGCGAGGCCCCCGTCGTCGTGCCGCCAGACCGGTGACCGCCACGCGTGCCCGATCTCGTCCGCCCGGCGCACGGCCGCTTCGTCGACCTCGATGCCGAGTCCGGGCCCGAGCGGGCGGGCGGCGTAGCCGTCCTGGAAGGCGAAGATCGACGGATCCGCGAGGTACGTGGGTTCGCGGCCCTCGTGGTAGTGCATGCCCACACTTTGTTCCTGGATCAGGAAGTTCGGCGTCGCGAAGGCAACCTGCAGCGACGCCGCCAGCGAAATCGGCCCCAGCGGGCAGTGCGGGGCCAGCGAAGCGCCGTACATCTCGGCCAGCGCGCCGATCCGCCGCAGCTCGGAGATGCCGCCGGCGTGCGACGGGTCGGGCTGGACCACCGCGACACCGGCGTCGAGCACCGGCTTGAACTCCCACCGCGAATACAGCCGCTCGCCGAGTGCGATCGGCACCGTGGAGGCCTCGACGACCGCGCGCAGTGCGTCGCCTTGGGTCTCCGGGAGCACCGGCTCTTCGACGAACATCGGCTGGACGTCTTCCAGCATGCGCACCAGCCGGCGCGCCATCGCGGGCGAGACGCGGCCGTGGAAGTCGATGGCGAGGTCGCGGTGCGGGCCGAGCACCTCCCGCGCCTCCCAGGCGCGGGCGACCGCGGCGTCGGCCTCGGCCGGGGACGCGATCGCCGTCAGCGGGCCGGCGACGTTCATCTTGACCGCGGTGAACCCGGCCTCGACCTGGGCGGTCACGGCTTCGCGGATGCCGGCCGGGCGATCGCCGCCGACCCAGCTGTAGACGCGGACGCGGTCGCGGACCGGGCCGCCGAGCAGCTCGTGCACCGGCGCGTCGCGGACCTTGCCCGCGATGTCCCAGAGCGCGTGGTCGAACCCGGCGAGAGCGCTGGAGAGCACCGGGCCGCCGCGGTAGAACCCGCCGCGGCGCAGCACCTGCCAGTGGTCCTCGATGCGCAGCGGGTCCTGGCCGACGAGCAGCTCGGACAGCTCGTGCACGGCCGCGCGCACGGTCCCGGCGCGACCCTCGACCACCGGCTCGCCCCAGCCGCTGATCCCTTCGTCCGTGCTGACCTTGAGGAACAGCCAGCGCGGCGCGACCAGGAACGTTTCGATCGCGGTGATCTTCACCCGGGTTCCCCCACTTCCTACGCGGAATCCTTGGCGGCGGACCAGCCGCCGTCGACGGTCAGCTCGGCCCCGGTGACGAACGACGCGGCGGCCGACAACAGGAACGCGATCACGTTCGCGACTTCTTCCGGGTCGCCGAGCCGGCCGACCGGCGTCGCCCGCGCGCTGCGTTCGCGGTCCTCGGGCGAGATGCGGTTCCAGGCCTCGGTGAGCACGGGCCCCGGCAGCACCGAGTTGACCCGCACGTCCGGGGCGTACTCGACGGCCAGCTGCCGGGCGAGCGCGACGAGGGCGCCCTTGCTCGCGGCGTACGCCGGGTGGCCCGGCAGGCCGAAGTGCGCGTGCACCGACGACACCAGCACGATCGCCCCGCGCCGGGCCCGCAGCGACGGCAGGCACGCCTTCACGGCGAGGTAGGTGCCGGTCAGGTTGACGTCGAGCTGGCGCTGCCACTCGGCCCGGTCGATCTCGTGCAGCGATCCGGTGCTGGGCGTGTAGGCGTTGCTGACCAGGGCGTCCACTTCGCCGATGGCGGCCCAGGTGGCCTCGTCCCGGACGTCGCCGCGGACCGGCACGACACCGTCGGGGAGTTCGGCGATGTCCACACCCAGCACGCGGTAGCCGTCTGCCACGAGCTTCCGTGCGGTCGCCGCACCGATCCCGGACGCCGCTCCGGTCACCACCGCTGTGGGCATCGCCCCTCCTGTTCTCAGCGCACCCCGTCGAGGATAAATCCTAAATTAGGATTTCACAAGGTAGGCTGCCGTCATGAGCTACCGGTGGGAAATCATGGCGGACGCGGTGCGCCAAGGCGTCGTGGGAATCGTGCGCACCCGCGACGCGGACTCCGCGGTGGAGGCGGCCCGCGCGGCCCTCGAAGCCGGGCTGCGCTCGATCGAACTGCCGCTGACGAACCCCGGCGCCCTCGAAGCCATCGCCGGGCTCACCGCCGCCTACCCGGAGGCGACGATCGGCGCCGGCACGGTCCTCGACGAGACGTCCGCGGTGCTGGCGATCCACGCCGGGGCGCGGTTTCTCGTGTCGCCGTCGGTGGACACCGCGGTGATCCGGACCGCGCACCGGTACGGCGCGGCGGCGTTCCCCGGCGCCGGCTCGGTGACCGAAATCGTGTGGGCGCTGGAGGCAGGCGCCGACGCGGTGAAGGTGTTCCCGGCGTCGGCGCTCGGGCCGTCGTGGGTGTCGGACGTGCGGGCAGCGCTGCCGCAGGCCCCGCTGGTGCCCACCGGCGGCATCGGTCCCGAAGACGTGCCAGGCTGGCTCTCGGCGGGTGCGGTCGCCTGCGGGATCGGCTCGGCGCTGACCCGCGGCACCGCCGCGGAGATCACCGCCCGGGTCGAGACGCTGTTGAGGAGCGCGCATGGCTGAGCTGGTCTTCGTCGGGTGCTACACCGGCGACGCGGGGAACGGCACCGGGATCACGACGCTTTCGCGGTCGCCGTCCGGCTCGTTGCGCGAAGTGGCTTCACTGCCGCTGGAATCGCCCTCGTGGCTGGTGCGCCACCCGTCGTTGCCCGTGCTGTACGCGGCCAACGAGACCACGGACGGCAGCGTGACGGCGTTGGCCATTTCGCCGTCGGGCGAGCTGTCGGTCATCGGCACGGCCGAGACGGGCGGCGCGCACCCGTGCCACCTGGCGGTGACGCCGGACGGCCGGTTCCTGTTGTGCGCCAACTACACCGGCGGCAGCGTGGCGGTGTTCTCGCTGTCCGACTCGGGCGAACTGGCCGCCCGGACGGCGCTGGTCCGGCACAGCGGCACCGGCCCGGTGGCCGACCGCCAGGAAGCGGCGCACGTCCACATGGCGGTCCCGTCGCCGGACGGTTCCGTGGTGAGCGCGGTCGACCTGGGCACGGACGAGATCCGCAGCTACACGCTGACGTCGTCGGGCGGGCTCGAGCCGCTGGCGGTGTCCTCGCTGCCGCCGGGCACCGGACCGCGCCAGCTGGTGCGGCGGCCGGGCACGGACCTGGCCTACGTCGTCGGCGAGCTGGCCGGAACGCTGATCACGGTCCGCGAGAAGTCGCCGGGCGCCTTCGAGGTCGTCGCTTCGACGCCGTCGACGCTGTCGTCCGTGAAGCCCAACCTGGTGGCCCACCTCGAACTGGCCGACTCGCGCCTGTACGTGTCGAACCGCGGCCCGGACTGCGTGACGGAGTTCGCGCTGGACGACGCGGCCGCGGTGGCCGACCAGCCGTGCGGGGCGAACCCGCGGCACTTCGCGCTGGTGGACGGGACCTGCTACGTGGCCGCGCAGTCCGAGGACGCCATCACGGCGTTCACGCTGACCGCGTCCGGCGAGGCGGAACTGCGCTACCACCCGACGGGGTCACCGACGTTCGTGCTGCCGGTTTCGCTGCCTTGACCCGGCCTCCATAATGCGGTCAACACCTGCTGGGAGGGCCCTCCATTGACCGAACACCGGCCACGCGGGCTGCACGGCCAGACCGTGGAGGCCCTGGCCAGCCGGATCCTCTCCGAAGAGTGGGGTGAGGGCACCGTCCTGGACCTGCCCGCGCTGCGCGAAGAGCTCGACATCAGCCTGACCGCGCTGCGCGAGGCGCTGAAGGTGCTGGCGGCCAAGGGCATGATCGACGCCCGGCAGAAGCGCGGCACCTTCGTCCAGCCGCGCGAGAAGTGGAACATGCTCGACGCCGACGTCATGCGCTGGCAGACCGCCGCCGCCGACGATCCCGGGCTGCTCGACGAGCTGACCGAGGTCCGGACGGTCGTGGAGCCCGCCGCGGCCCGGATCGCCGCCGGGCGGGCGACCGAAGAAGACATCGAGGCCCTGCGGGACGCGCTCGCCGACATGGCCGCGGCGGGCGACGACCCGGACGCAAGCGTCCAGGCCGACCTCGCCTTCCACCGGCGGCTGATGGCCGCCACGCACAACAACTTCCTGATGCGGATGGAGCGGATCATCGCGATCGGGCTGGCCGAGCGCGACAAGGTGGTGCACGGGGCGCCGACCGCGGAAGACCCGGTGCCGAGCCACCGGAAGGTGTTCGACGCGATCGTCGCGGGTGACGCGGCCGCGGCCGAACAGGCGATGCTGACGCTGGTCACCAAGGCCCGCGAAGACCTGGAGAAAGCTCAGCGCACCCGGTCCTGATCCGTCGGCTCCAGCGCCGCCTGCAGCATCCGGGCCGCCGCCGCGCGGGGCTCCGGGTCGACCTCGACCAGCGCGTTGACGACCGCGCCGTCGACCAGCGCGACCAGCCGCGCCAGCTCGGTGGCGGTGACCGGCGTGCCCGAGCGGGCGAAGATCTCCGTCAGCAGCTCGTTGAGCTGGGCCGACAGCGTCCGCATCAGCGGCCGCAGGTACGGGCGGCGGCCGGTGACGACCAGCCGCTCGTAGCGCAGGAGGACGGCTTCGGCGTCGGCCGCCGGGTCGCCGCTCTCCGGGCCGAGCAGCATGTCCAGCACCAGCTCGACGGTGGCCTGCACGCCGCGGTTGCGGGTCGCGAGCTCCTCCAGCCGGCGGCGGCCGGTCGCCAGCTCGGCCTTCGCGTGGTGCTCGACGGCCGCGGTGACCAGGTCTTCCAGCGAGTCGAAGTAGTACGTCGTCGACGCCAGCGGCAGCCCGGCCCGCTCGGCGACCGCCCGGTGCCGCACGGCGTCGAACCCGCCCTCGACGAGCAGTTTCGCGGCGGCCTCGACGAGCGCGGCGCGCCGTCGCTCCCCCTTCGGGGTGGTCGCAGCGGTCATGGCCGGTCATTCTGCCAACTCGGCCGCCCCGGGCTCAGAAGCGGGGCGCGAGATCGTGCGCGAACTGCTCCACCTGCCCCGCGTACGGCGCCGTCGCTCCGGCGGCCGGCACGCTGACCAGCACCAACACCCCACCGGACGCGGTGCCGAGCTGGGCCGTGACCGTGCCGGCGGGCTGGGACTTGAAGACCACCGGAATGCCCTTCGGGTACACCGCCGCGGCGACTTCGCCGCCCGGCACCGGGAACCCGGCGGACCGCGCCGCCGTCGAACAGGCGCCGCCCGGGACGGCCTGCGCGGCGGAGACGTGGCCGGGGAGCTCGCCAGCGAGGGCGATGGCGAGCTCCCCGTCCACCTGTTCGCACCCGGAGGCGCCTTCGGCCAGTTGGCCGGTCTTCCCGTCCCCGGCACCCCCCTGCTGAGGTGGCTGGGCCGGGAAGTTCGGTGACTCCCCACCGACTTCAGGACGCATCGACCCGTCCCCGGGTTGCGCGACCCCCGGGCCGGAATGCACGGGCACACCGCTGTCCGTCGCCGCGGTCACCGACTTCGGAATGCCCCCGGAAAGCACTCCGTACGCCCCGAACCCGACGACGACCAGCGCGGCGGCGCTCACCCCCGCGGTGATCCGGTTCCGGCGGCGCACGGTCTGGCGCCGGGATTCGCGGACGACGTCGTCCGCGGTGAACGTCGGCGACGGCGCGTCCGGGGGCGCGGCGGAGAACAACGAGCGCAGCTCCTGCTCATCCATTGGTCTCCACCTCCCGTTCGAGGACCTGCCTCAGGTTCGCCAGCCCGCGGGCGGTCTGGCTCTTCACGTTGCCTTCGCTGCAGCCCAGCGCCTTCGCCGCGCCGGTCACGTCGAGTCCTTCGAAGAACCGCATCACCAGCACCGCCCGCTGCTTGGGCGGTACCTCCTTCAACGCCGCGAGCAGGTCTTCCCTGGTCGCGACGAGGTCGTCGAGGCCGGGCGTGTCGTCGGGCGGCTCGGGCAGCGTCTCGGTCTGCCACTCGCGCCGCCACGGCCGCCGTGACTCGTCGATCGACGCCCGGACGAGCGTCTTGCGGACGTACGCGTCGGTCGCCGCGCGATCCCTGATCTTCTTCCACCTCCGGTGCAGTGCCACGAACGCCGTCTGCGCGAGGTCGTCCGCCCGGTGCCAGTCGCCGCAGAGCATGTACGCGGTCCGGCGCACGGCGTCCCGCCTGGCGGCGAAGTACTCCGCGAACTCCTGCTCGTCGCGCTGGTCCACGCGCAGTCGTGCTCCGCTCTGTTGTCGGTCGCCCGGGAGGACGGAATCAGGGGCGTCCACGGTTGCACGGACCGAGTGGGTTCGACCACTCAAGGGCTGATTGATCCTCACGACGTGGGTGTGATGTGATCGGTCCGTGACCTTCAACCCGCCCGTACTGGACTTCCGCTCCGACACTGTCACCCGGCCGGATGACACGATGCGGGCGGCGATGGCCACCGCGGAGGTCGGGGACAACGTCCTCGAGCGCGACCCCACGGTCGCGGCGCTGGAGGAGCGGGCGGCCCACGTCCTGGGCATGCCGGCGGCGCTCTGGGTGCCGAGCGGGACCATGGCCAACCTGATCGCGCTGAGCCTGCACCTGCAGCGCGGCGACCGGTTCCTCGCCACCCGCGGCGCGCACGTGCTGGTCAACGAGCTGGGCTCGGCGGCGTGGCTGGCCGGCGGGATGCCGGACATCCTCGAGCACGACGGCGGCCCGGGCCGCCCATCGCCCGACGCCCTCGCAGCCGCGATCGGACAACCCGGGCCATACTTCACATTACGGACATCGCTCCTCTGCCTGGAGAACACCCACAACGCCGCCGGCGGCGCGGTGACGCCGCCCGACGAGCACGCCCAGCTGCTGTCCGTCGCCAAGGAGGCGGGCCTGACCGTGCACCTCGACGGCGCCCGGCTCTGGCAGGCCGCGGTCGCGCTCGAGGTGCCGCCGGCCGCGCTGACCGTCGGCGTCGACACCGTGTCGGCGTGCTTCAGCAAGGGTCTCGGCGCGCCGGTCGGCTCGGTCGTCGCGGGCAGCACGGCGTTCGTCGAGCGGGCCCGCCGGATGCGCCAGATGCTCGGCGGCGGCGTCCGGCAGGGAGGTGTCCTGGCCGCGGCCTGCCTGATCGCCCTGGACCGCATCCCCGAGCTGGCCGAGTCGCACGAGAACGCCCAGCGGCTCGCCGAAGGCCTGCGCGAGCACGGCTGGCCCGCCAACCACCCCGACACCAACATCGTGCTCGCCGAGGTACCCGACATCCCGACCGCGCTGGCCTGGCTCGACTCGCTCGGCATCCGCGCGGTGCCGATGGCGGGCAAGGTCCGGTTCGTCACCCACCGGGACCTGAGCGCGGCCGACGTCGAAGAAGCCCTGCGCCGGATCAAGACCGGCGCCTGACGAAGTTCCGGGGGTACAGCATGAACTGGATCGTGTTCGACTACGGCGACGTGCTCAGCAAGCCGAGCGCCGCCCTGCCCGACCTGGCGGCGGCGATGCGCGCGCCGCTGCCGGAGTTCCTGGCGGCGTACTGGGAGTACCGGCTCGCGTACGACGCCGGCAGCACGCCGCTCGAGTACTGGCAGGCGGTCGGCAACGCCGTGGGCGCGCCCGTCGACGAGACGTTGTCGGACGAGCTGACCCGCATCGACGTCGAGGGCTGGGGACACCTGGAGCCGTCGTCGAAGGCGCTGCTCGAAGCGCTCTCCGAGGCCGGCGCGAACCTGGCCCTGCTCTCGAACGCGCCGGTCGCGTTCGGCGAGTGGGTCCGCGCGCAGGACTTCGCGCGGCACTTCCGCGTGACGCTGTTCTCCGGCGACGTCCGGTGCGTCAAGCCGGACGCGAAGATCTTCCGCCTCCTGCTCGACGAGCTCGGCGCGGAGCCTGCCGACTGCCTGTTCTTCGACGACCGGGAGTCCAATGTGGACGGCGCACGGGCGGTCGGGCTCCGCGCCCACGTCTGGAACGGCGCCGACGCGGCCCGCGCCTGGCTGGACTGAGGAGCTCACGCGCACCGCACGGCCGCCTACCCGCCGTGATCCCGATGTCCTAGGCTGAGCGTCCCCACACTCCCCGGATAGGTGCGCATGGCGACGAGCGAACGACCGTCGGCCCACGTCGACTTCGAACGGCCGAGCTTCGCTCGCGTCTCCGACGCGCTGCTGGGCGGGCAGAACCACTACGAGCCCGACCGCGCCGTGCTGCGGCAGCTGACGGCCATCGCCCCGGAAGCCCCGGCCATGGCGCGGGAAGTGCGGCAGTGGCTGGTCCGCGCCGTCCGCTACCTGACCGAGCGGCTCGACGTCGACCAGTTCCTCGACCTCGGTTCCGGCTTCCCGACGGCGGAGAACATCCACCAGGTGGCGCAGAAGTACAACCCGGAAGCGCACGTCGTGTACGTCGACGACGACCCGGTGGTGAGCGCGCACGGCCGGGCCCTGCTCGTCGACAACGAGTTCACGCACATCTGCGGCACCGACCCGCTGAACCCCGGCGAGACGCTCGCCGGGGTCGAGCGGTACATCGACTTCGACCGGCCCGCCGGGCTCGTGCTGTGCGGCGTCGTCGACCACATCGCCGACCTCCAGCAGGCGCAGCAGGTGGTCAAGTCCTACGTCGGCGCGCTGGCGCCGGGTTCGTACCTGCTCCTGCTGCACCAGCACAACCCGGACGACGGTTCCGACGCGGCCGCCGTCGCGACGTCGCTGCAGGACCGGTTCGGCCGCACCGGGCTCGACACGCTCTACCGCACCCGTGCCGAGATCACGTCGTTCTTCGACGGCCTCGACCTGCTCGAACCCGGGTTGACCGCGCCGCACCTGTGGTGGCCGGACGGGCCGCGCCTGGCGCCGCTGACGCCGGTCAACTGGACAGCGCTGGGCGGCGTGGCGCGGATCCCCTGATGCTCAGTAGCGGTTGATGCGCTTGTAGTCCTTCTTGCCGCTGATCGCCTTGTAGCCGGCCGCGCCGAGGAAGGCGATGCCGCCGATGATGGCGATCCACAGGACGGCCTTGAACACGAAGCCGATCACGGCGCCCAGCACCATGAACGCCACCCAGGCGACGATCAGGCCGCCGACGATCTTCCAGAACATGGCTCCTCCGATGCTTCCCCGTGGCCCCGCCGGCCCGATGACTCCACACTGCCACCTGCCGCGGTGAAACTCCCCTCGGAACGGCAACGTTCGGGGTTTATTCAGGGTTCCCCCTGGCCAGCCAGGCACCGAGCCGTCGGACGCCTTCGTCGATGTCCTCGGCGCTGCCGGCGAAGGAGAACCGGACGTACTTCCCGCCGTCGACCGGGTCGAAGTCGACGCCGGGCGTGATGGCGAGCCCGGTGTCGGCGAGCAGCCGCTGGCACCAGCTCAGGCTGTCTTCGGTGTAGGCGCTGACGTCGGCGTACGCGTAGAAGGCGCCGTCGGCGGGGGCGAGCCGGTCGAGGCCGATGCGGCGCAGGCCGGCGAAGAGCCGGTCGCGGTTGGCGCGGTACCGCGCGACGTGCGCGTCGGCTTCCGCGTAGGCCTCCGGCGTGAAGGCGGCGAGGGCCGCGTACTGCGAAACCGCGGGCGGGCAGATGGTGAAGTTGCCGGTCAGGACGTCGACGGCGCGGTGCAGGCGCTGCGGCACGAGCATCCAGCCGAGCCGCCAGCCTGTCATCGCGAAGTACTTCGAGAAGCTGCCGAGCACGATCGGCTCCCGGCCGTACTGCCACGCGCAGTCGAGCTCGGCGCCGTAGGAGATCCCGTGGTAGATCTCGTCGCTGATCAGCTGGACGCCGTGCGACGCGCACCAGCCGGTGATGGCGGCGAGTTCGCCGGGCGGCAGCACGGTGCCGGTGGGGTTGCTCGGGCTGGCGACGATCAGGCCGTCGATCGGGCCGAGTTCGTCGAGCAGCTTCGTCGTCGGCTGGAAGTTCGTCTCGGCGGTGGTGGCGAACTCGACGACCTCGCAGCCGAGCACCGAGAGCAGGTTGCGGTAGGCGGGATAGCCGGGCCGCGCCATCGCGACCTTGGCGCCGGGGTCGAAGGCGCTGAGGAAGGCGAGCAGGAAACCCCCGGACGACCCGGTGGTCAGGACGACGTCATGCGCCTGGACGTCGACGTCGTACCGCGTCCGGTAGTGCCCGGCGACGGCTTCGCGCAGCTCGGGGATGCCGAGCTGCTCGGTGTAGCCGAGGGTGCTTTTCTGCAGCGCCTCCTGGGCGGCCGCGAGCACGGCCTTCGGCGCGGGCGCGGACGGCTGCCCGGCGGCGAGGGACACGAGATCGCCGTGACTGCGCTGCCGGGCGCCGGCCGCGGAGAGGACGTCCATGACGTGGAAGGGCGGCACGCCGGCCCGCAGCGCGGGCCCGGCGAAAGCTCCGAGGTCGGCCATGGGGCCAGGCTAGTAGCCGCGGTAGGCACCACCGTGGGCCATGGCCTTGATGCCGGGCACGTTGTCCAGGCTGCCGTACCGGTCGAAGGAGTACCGGACACCGGCGATGATGTTGTCGACCGGGTTGTAGATGTTGTCGTGCCCGGGCAGCTTGTGGGCGTTGAACGTGGAGTCGATGCACTGCATGAGCCCCTTGGACGGGTGCCCCGCGGCGGCGTTCGAATTACCGGTCAGGAAGATGTGGTCGCCTTCCTGAGCTGTCCACGTGCCCAGTTCCGTGGTCACGCACCACACGTCGCCCCGCCCGGCCGGTTCCTTCCGCAGGAACGCGCCCGTGATGATCGGATTGTTGAGGTGCACGGAGAACTCGGGGCGCCAGGTCTCCGGCTGGTTCTTCCGCGCCACGGGCAGCACCCGAGGCCGGGCTCCGGACAGGTAGCCGGCCAGCGCGATCGCGTCGAGGACTGTGCCGGGCCCCTGGTAGATGACGACCTGAGGTCGCGAGTAACCGGGCCGCACGTATCGGGTGCCCTCGGCGTCGGTGATCGCTTCGAGCCACGCATCGCGCTGTTCGGTGGACATCGCCAGCACCTGGGCGGCCGCGTCGGACCGGGGATGTCCGGCGCGCGCGAGCAGGTCTTGGGCGTAGTCGTGGTCCAGCCGAAACTGGTGCCGGGGCCCGCACCCACTGCGGTCATCGACGTACACCACGTGCGGTACACCGTCGAGGAGCTTGCGGAGCTTTTCCACCATCTCGGGCTTCGACTGCGCGATGGACATGGTCGGGCGGTGCCGTCGGGTCTCGATGTACCCGTCACCGGCGATCCACCCGAGGATGGCCGCTTCGGAGACGCTGATGTCCAGGGAAGATTCGGTCGCGGCCGGTGCCGACAGGAGGATCCGATCGCGTGACCGGACGTCCTCGGTGGTGACGAAGCCGGGCTCGGTCTCGTAGCGGTTCTCCTGCTTCGGCGAGACGAAGCCGTGCTTCTTGCGCCGGTGCACCGCGACGCCGTTCGCCGGCTGCTGCGCCGCCCGCGGCTCCCAACCACACTCCGGGCAAACGACTGGCAGATCGGCGCGCCCGACATTGACCCGCGGCAGGTTGAGCCAACGGTGGTTCGGCGTCGTGGTCGCCTGCCAGCGCGTGTTGCACATCCGGACCAGCTCGGCGTCTTCGTGGTGGACAACCCGGGTGACCCGGGTCCACTCGCTCCGCCCGGTGGCCGGGTTGAAGCCGATCGTCTCGTCGCCGACCTCGACCGCGTCGTGCTTCAGGAGCCCTCGCCTGGTCACGATCAGCGTGTCCAGCGGCACGCAGTCCCAGTTGTTGATGGCGTTGGGATTTCCGCCGGACTCGTGCTGGATGATCGCCCAGATCTTCGGGATGTCCGCGTCCGTCACCGGAATTCCCGCGGCCTGGAGGGCCTTCATGGCCTCCTGGATCCACTGCTGGACGTTTCCCGGGGGCGGGGAAGAAGGCGGGCCGCCGCTCGGCCCGAGGCCGCCGCCACCCCCTCCGCCGCCACCCCCACCGCCGCCTCCGCCGCCGTGGGAGGAGCCGTTGCTGTGGATGCCGCCCGTGCTCTTGGGGGCCGACGCCGAGCTGTTCGGGAGCGGGACCTGGTCGTAGCCGCCCTCGATCTGCTGGGACATCAGCTTCTGCGACGCCTTGATCGCCGTGTCGGCCTGGGTCTGCAGGCCCGTCACGTCGCCGTCGAAGCCGGCGGTGATGGTGTGGATGTCCGTCTTCGCGGTGGCCAGGATCTGGTCGGCGCTGGGACTGGGCCCCGGCTTGCCTTCTTCGTGCGCCTTTTTCGCCGCGGCCAAGGCGTTGTTGATGTCCGTTTCGGCCTTGGCGTTGCGCTCGTTGACCGCCTTTTCCGCGGCCAGCTGCTTGTCCCCGACGTTCTTCTTGATCTGGTCGAGGGACTTCGCGAGGTCGTCGAGGTCCTTGGCGACGTCCTCGAGGTGGGTCTGCACCTTGGTCCCGGCGTCGCGCACCTGGCGGACGTACCGGAAGAATTCGTCCGCCGCGGGACCGGCCCACACCTTCGCGTCCAGCGCGTCGGTGGAGCTCTTCAAAGAGGCATTGTGGTCACCGGCGTTCTTGCCCGCCTCGCGGAACTGCGCGGCCGCCGCGGTGATTTTGGCCAAATCGACCTTTTCGACCTGGTCGACCTTCTTCATGAAGGCTTCCCAGTTGTCCGGCGTTCCGGCGCCGCCCCCGTTCAAACCCACTCTGGTGCCCCCTGCTGGCTCACTTGTCGACGTGCAGCTTGAGATCGCCGGCCGCGACCTGGTCGGTTTCGGCGATCAGCCCGGCGGCCTTGCGCATGGCGAACCCCAGCGCCTCCATGTGCTTGCCGGCGGCGTCGAACTGGTTGTGCACGCCGTCCTTGAACTTGCCGACGGCGCCGTGCGCGTCGCCGGTGGAGTCCATCCCGCCGAAGGGGCTTTCCTTCTCGTGGTCCAGGCCGGTGACCTTCTGCTTGGACTTTTCGAACTCGTCCTTGAGCTTCTCCACCTGGCCGGCGGCGATGGCCATCGACTCGACGTCGTAGACAGGCACGGTTCGTCATCCCCTTCGGAAAACTTGTGTCCGCCCGATCAGACGTCGTCATGACCAGGACGGTTCCGCGCTTACTTTATGACTTCCCGAGGGGCGCGCGTGCGGTTCCCGGCCAACTTCCACCCGGCGGGGATCAGGCTTCCGCCACCAGTTCGCGGATCCGCGTGGCCAGCAGGGCGTTGTCCGCCGGGGTGACGGTGGCCCACTCGCGGCCGTCGCGGTCGCGGCCGACCTGGAACAGGTAGCGGCCCGCGTCGGTGTCGAAGAACGCCACCACCCGGCCCGCCCGGTGGACCACGCCGTCGCGGGACGTGCGTTCCGCGCCGAACTGGCCGCGGGCGTCCTGGCCCAGCAGCATGCCCGACAGCTCCTGGGCCTGGAACAGCGGCACTCCGCGGTCCTCCAAAGCCGTGACCAGCGCTTTCGCGTCGCCTTTCGCCGCCGCGTCGGCGGACTTCACGACGTCGTAGGGCAGGCTGACCGTCTGGCCGACGCCCGGGCCCAGGTCGCCCGCCACCGAGACGGCCGCCTCCGCGAGGCCGTCCTCGGTGGCCGGGATCAGCCAGACCTCGCCGTTGTCCACCACCGCCAGCACCGCCTGGCCGCGCAGGCTGACCGCGCGGCCGCGGATCTCGCGTTCCGCCCACACCCACACGTCGATCGCGGACTGCGGGCGCGCCAGCAGGTGCAGCAGGTCGGCCAGTTCACCGGACACCCGGCGGTTGCGGGCGAGGCGCCGCTCGCTCAGCGACGCCCACGCCGACTCCACCAGCGCGAGCCGCTCGGTGCGGGTGGTTCCTTCGCTCGGCACGTCCAGCGCGACGTGCCGGCGGGGCAGTTCGAAGGACTCCCAGAGCACGTCGAACTCGAGGGCCGACAGGACGAGCGACACGGTCAGCGACCGTCCCGGCCGTGGTCGCCCAGCACGTCGGGGGAAACCATCCGCTGGTCGGCGAACAGGTCCTGGTCGTCGACGCCGTAGCGGCGGACGTGCTCGGCGTCCTCCTCCTGCGGGGCCGCCTCGGACAGGAACTTCGCCTCGCCGGGCCGCTGCTTCGGGCTGATCTGCTCGGACTTCCGCAGCGCGACGGCTTCCTCCTCGGGCAGCTGACCGACCGGCAGCGGCCGCACCGGGCCCTTCGGCTGGCTCTTCTCGCGCCGCTGGCGTTCCTTGTCGCCGCTCAGCGCGCCGCCGGCCACGCCCGCGCCGATCGCCGCCGCGCCCGCGCCGATGTCGCCGGGGGTCGCGCCGGGCTTCACCGGGAAGGCGCGTTCGCCCGTGTACTGCCCGGGCTGGAGCGGGGCCTGCGGCATCGCGCCGACCGTGCGGCCCTTGCCCAGCAACCCGTCGGCGCCGCGGCCGGCCGAGCTGTCGATGCCGGTCGAACCGCCGGGCGCGCCGCCACCACCGCTGCCGCCGAGCGACTTGATCGGCGCCGTCGCGGGAGCCGAGCCGGGCGGCAGGCCGCCGGGCGCACCCGGCGGGACGAACGGATCGCCGTGGCCTCCGCCCGCCGGGCCGGGGGTGAAGCGACCTGCCGGTTCGCCGGACGTGCCACGGCCCGGGTTCTGGACCCAGCCGGGTCCGGGGGTGTGCGCCGGCGGTTTCGCGCCCGCAGGCGTCGTCGAGCTCGGTGTCGTGTGCTGGGCGGCGGGTGCGGCGCCCACCGACCCGGTCTGCCGCGACGGCTGCTGCGGCGCGGGCCGGGACGGCTGCGCGGCCGCGACGCCGTAGGCCGGGGTCGGCGGGTCGGCGTGGACGGTGTGCGAGACCGGCTGCACCACCGGCGGTTCGACGCGGACCGACCGGACCTTGTCCGAGGCCGGCTTCACGCCGCCGTCCGGGGTCACCTCGACCGCGGCGCCGGCGACGTCCAGCACCCCCGGTGTGATGCCGGGAGCGGCCAGCTTCAGCGACTCGGGGTCGGACAGGGCCTGCGTCGAGAGCAGGTTCGTGCCGCTCTGCTGCGCGTACTCGTTCAGCGCCTGCTGCGCCTGCGCCTTGGCGTCGTTCGCGGCCTCGACCTGCCGGGCGTGGTCGGTCTCGAAGCCGATCAGGCTCATCAGCAGGCCGTCGGTGAGGGTGAGGCCGCCCGCGCCCTTCCGGACCGTCTCGGCGTCCGGCAGCTTGTACTTGGTGCGGTTGAAGGCCTCACCCTGCTCGAACACCATTTCCGCGGCGTGCGCGACCTTCGTGGTGGCGTCCTGGGAGAAGCCGGCCTGCTCGGTGAACACCTGGCTCGCGGCGCCACCGGCCTGGCTCTGCCACTCGACACCGAGCTCGAGCAGCTGCGCGCGCAGCGTCTCGTCGGTGCGGGCGAGCGCGGTCGCGACGGCCTTCAGCGCCTCGACGGCGGTGCCGATGCTGCCGGTGCCGTCGCCGTTGACCATCCGGGTGATCTGGTCGGCGATCGCGGTGTTGGTCCAGCCGTCGAACCGGTGGTTCTGGATCCCGGCCGCGAGCTCGGAGAATTCCACGCGCCCTCCCTAGTTGCGTGCTTTCAGGGACTGCAACGCCAGGTCGGCGGCGTGGGCCGACATGTCGCACAGCTGCGGCTGGGTGAGCTTGCCGCGGGTGATGGCGAAGGTCTGGACGGCGAGCGTCTGTCCCTTCGCGACGCCGACGAGCGTCTCGCAGTCGGCCGGGTCGCCGGCCGCGCGGTAGTTCGTCAGCGCCGGGTAGCCACCGATGGTCTTCGGCTCGGTGGTCATGCTGCTCTTCTTGCGGTTGCCGGTGATCCACTGCTCGAGGTCCGCCGGCACCGCCCGGACGTGGTAGGCGTGCACCGGCTCGGCGCCGTCGGCGTCGAACACGCAGGTCGGGCCGTCCTGCTCCGGCGCCTGCCGCGGCACGCTGGTGATCTTCAGCTCGTCGAGCTGCACCTGGGCGAAGATCTCGCACAGGGTGACGCCCTGCAGCGACAGGTCGGCCGGCCGCTGCGGCAGCTGGGCCGCCTTGGCGCTCTGCGACGCGGCCGTGGCGGCCGTCTCGATCGGGTACGGCGTGCCTTCGGTGCCCGCGGAGCAGCCGGCGAGCGCCGCCGTCGCGAGCACGCCCCCGGCGATCCGGTTACGCACCGTGCTTGCCGCGGTCACCGAACACCGCCGCCTTCTCCTCTTCGCTGACCTTGTAGTCCTTCGCGGCTTCGCGCAGCTGCTCGACCAGGCGCTTGAGGCCGGCGACGTACTCGCGGACCTGGCCGGCGTAGGAGCGGTCGCCGTCGGCGATGAGGGTGTTCCAGGCCTGGACCGACTGGGTGCTGATCACGTCCGCGGACGGCGAGTCGATCCGCAGCTGGCCGAGCTTGGTCAGCAGCTGGTCTTCGAGGGCGTTGGCCTGCTCTTCGACGATCCGGGCGACGTCGAGGAGCTTGTCCGGGTGGACCAGGACGTCCGCGGCCGCGGGCGCCACCGGGACGGCCGAACTGAGGTCGTACGAGGGTCCTGACATGCGCTCCCCTGACGTCATACGGACAGTGACCGGCCGGTTCCCGTCGAGGCTACCAACGTGGGTGTGGCGGCAGCCTGAGTTTGGACGAAGAGTGCGGCCGGCCGGTTCCCCCGATCCGTGGAAATCAGGCGCGCTGTTTCGCCGCCGGGGCGCCGACCTCGCCGTTCGCCGCCTTCAGCGCGATGTCCGTGCGGTGGTGCGAGCCCGCGAGGTGGACCTTTTCGACGGTCTCGTAGGCGTGCTTGCGCGCCGACTTGAGCGACTTGCCGGTGCCGACGACCGACAGCACGCGGCCGCCGGCGGAGACGACGGCGCCGTCGTCGCGGCGGCGGGTGCCGGCGTGCAGGACGCCTTCCAGCTCGGCCCCGGTGATGACGTCGCCGGTGCGCGGCTTGCCCGGGTAGCCGTCGGCGGCGATGACGACGGTGACGGCGGCGCCGCCCGACCACTCCAGCGGCGGGTGCTCGGCGAGCTTGCCGGTGGCGGTGGCGTGCATCAGCCCGGCGATCGGGGTGCGCAGCAGCGCGAGCACGACCTGCGTCTCCGGGTCGCCGAAGCGGCAGTTGAACTCGATGACCTGCGGACCTTCGGAGGTCAGCGCGAGGCCGGCGTAGAGCAGGCCGGAGAAGGGGGCACCGCGGTTCACCAGCTCGTCGGCGACCGGCTGGACGACCGTCCTGACCAGCTCGTCGACCAGGTTTTCGGGCGCCCACGGCAGCGGCGCGTAGGCACCCATGCCGCCGGTGTTCGGGCCGGCGTCGCCGTCGCCGACGCGCTTGAAGTCCTGCGCCGGCAGCAGCGGGACGACGGTGTTGCCATCGACGAAGCAGAACAGCGAGGCCTCCGGGCCGTCCAAAAAGGACTCCAGGAGGACGGGGTGCCCGCCGTCGAGCAGCATGATGGCGTGCTTGCGCGCGACGTCGATGTCCGCCGTGACGACGACGCCCTTGCCGGCGGCCAGCCCGTCGTCCTTGACCACCCAGGTCGGGCCGAAGCGTGCGAGCGCGGCATCGAGCCGAGCCGGGTTGTCGACGACCTCGCACCGAGCGGTGGGCACGTTCGCGGCGGCCATGACGTCCTTGGCGAAGGCCTTGGACCCTTCGATCCGAGCGGCGGCGGCCGAGGGACCGAAGCAGGCGATGCCGGCCTTGCGGACAGCATCGGCAACACCGGCGACGAGCGGCACTTCGGGACCGACCACGACGAGGTCGGCATGCCAGCTCTTCGCGAGCGCCGCAACGGCCTCGGGATCGGAAGCTTCGACACCAAGCTGCTCAGCGACGGCGGCGGTCCCGGCATTGCCGGGCGCGCAGGCCAGGGCCGTGACAGCGGGGTCGCCGGACGCCGCGAGGACGAGTGCATGCTCCCGGGCGCCGGAGCCGATTACCAGTACGCGCACGCCGCACAGCGTATCCGGCCGGGTTCGCGGGGGACATCGCGCCGTCGGTGGGGTGTGGTGGGCGGCGGGTGCGCGGGGTGGGTGGGCAGAGGTGTGGTGGGGCGGCGGTGGTGGTGGGGCGGTGGTGGTGGGGCTGCGGTGGTGGGGCTGCGGCTGGGGCGGGCGGTCGCGGGGGTGCGGCTGGATGGGCGGGGCGGTGCCGAGGCCGCGGTGGGCGGGCGGCGCCGCGGCCGCGGCCGGGGCGGGCTGCGGCTGGAGCGGGCGGTGGCGGGGTGCGGTTGGGCGGGCGGCGCCGAGGCCGCGGCTGGGCGGGCGGGTGCCAGTGCTGCGGCGGGCGGGCGGTGCCGGGGCGGGCTGCGGCTGGAGCGGGCGGTGGCGGGGTGCGGTTGGGCGGGCGGTGCCGTGGCCGCGGCTGGGTGGGCGGGTGCCAAAGCTGCGGCGGGCGGGCGGCTTGCCGCTCGCTGCTCGCTCGCCGCCTGGCTCGCGGCTTGGCGAGCCTGTCCACAAGTTGCCGCCGGTGTGGATAACTCGGGTTGTAGGGCCGGCGATCGGGAAAATTTGTCGGGGGTCGCCGATACGCTGAAAGCGGGGGCTTCCCCCTGGGAGGGCGGGCGCTGCGGCGGTTCCTCGGGAGGCCTTCGGCTGCCGCGGGGCGGTTCCGCAGCGGCGATTGCTCCGGGAGGCTCCAGCCGCCGCGGCGCGACTCTGCGGCGGCCGTTCCCGCCCTGCCCTGCCCTGCCCTGCCCTGCCCCGCCCTGCCACGCCGCCGGCCCAACCCCGGGCGCGCCGGGCGCAGCCCTGCCTCTGTCACCGTGCCCAGGGCCACATCTGCGCGAACAGGAGTCCACTCGTCGTTTACCGCTTCGACCGGCCGATGACGTACTTCGGACGCTTGCGGCGTCGAGGGTGGCGCGGGTACATCCAGGGCACACCCTGTGTGAAAAGAGGTCACCAGATGAAGCGCAAACGTGTCGGCGTCCTGGCACTGGCCGGGCTGGCGTTGCTGAGCGTCACCGGGTTCGCCGTCGGGTCGGCGAATGCCGCCGAAAGTGAGACCGCTGGTGCGGCCGCGCACGGGCGGGGCCACCATGACCCCGTGATCATCGGACACCGTGGGGCGCCCGGGTACCGGCCGGAGCACACCCTTGCTTCCTACGAGCTCGCCTACCGGATGGGTGTCGACTGGGTCGATGTCGACCTCGTGCCCACCAAGGACGGGCAGCTCGTCGCCCGGCACGAACCCGAGATCGGGGGCACCACCGATGTCGCCCAGCATCCTGAGTTCCGGGATCGGAAGAAGACCGTTGTCCTCGATGGGGTTACCACTACCGGGTGGTTCACGCAGGACTTCACGCTCGCCGAGCTGAAGACGCTGCGTGCCGTCGAACGGATTCCGCAGAACCGGCCGCACAACACGCTGTACAACGGGCGGTACCAGATTGCCTCCTACCAGGAGGTTCTCGACCTGACCAAGCGGCTCGGCAAGGAACTGCACCGGACGCTCGGCACCTACCCCGAGGTCAAGCACTCGACCTTCTTCCAGTCCATCGGCAACCCGACCGAGCCGAAGCTGGTCGCGATCCTCAAGCGCAACGGGCTCGACCGGCCGGACGCGCCCGCGATCATCCAGTCGTTCGAGGTGTCGAACCTGATCGCGCTGCACCAGCAGGTCCGGACGCCGCTGCTGCAGCTGACGTCGGCGACCGGCGCCCCCGCCGACTTCGTCGCGAAGGGCGACCCGCGGACCTACAAGGACCTCGTGACGCCGCAGGGCCTGCGTGACGTCGCGAAGTACGCGAAGTACCTCGGCCCGGAGAAGGGGCAGATCATCCCCCTGGACGCCGCCGGGAACCTGACGCGGCCGACCGCGCTCGTCGCCGACGCGCACCGGGCCGGCCTGAAGGTGCAGCCGTACACCTTCCGGAACGAGAACCCGTTCCTGCCCGCGAACCTGCGCTCGTCGGCCGAGCCGGATGCCTACGGTGACGTCTTCACCGAGGAGAAGGCGTTCCTCGAGGCCGGCGTCGACGGCTTCTTCGCCGACCAGCCGGACACCGCGCTGGAGTCGCTGCACGCGTTCCTCGGGCGGTAACTCTGCCCTTAAGTGATTGGCCGCGAAGGGGGCTTCCGGGGACGCTGTGTCCATGGAAGCCCCCTTCTCCGGCGTGGTGCTGGTCAACCGCGGCGACGAGACGCTGCTCGCCGAGGCGTCCGGGTACGCGCACGTCGCCCACGGCGTCGAAAACACCGTCGACACCCGGTTCGCGATCGCCAGCGGCACCAAGGGGTTCACCGCACTCGTCGTCGTCGGCCTAATCGCCGAGGGACGGCTGAAGCCGGCGACCACCGCGCGCGAAGTCCTCGGCGACGACCTGCCGCTGATCGACGACGGCGTGACCGTCGAGCACCTGCTGACACATACCTCCGGCATCGGCGACTACTACGACGAAGACGCTGACCCGGCGCCGGCCCCGCTGCTCGCCACGTCGGCGGACTACCTCGCCGCCCTCGACGGGTTCCCGCAGCGCACCCCGCCGGGCCGGGAGTTCCGGTACAACAACGGCGCCTTCGTCGTCCTCGCGTTGATCGCCGAACGGATCGCGGGCATACCTTTTGCCGAGCTCGTGCGGACCCGGGTGACCGAGCCGGCCGGGATGACGGACACCGCGTTCCTCCGCTCGGACGCGCTGCCTGCCCGGACGGCGACCGGCTACCTCGAAGACGGCCGCAGCAACGTGTTCAGCCTGCCGGTCGTGGGCCACGGCGACGGCGGGATCTACAGCTCGGCACCGGACTTCCGGAAGTTCTGGCCCGCGCTGCTCGACGGCCGCCTGGTGCCGGACGAATGGGTGACGCGGATGCTGCGCCCGCACGCCGACGGCTACGGCCTCGGCTTCTGGCTGCCCCGGCCCGGGGTGGTCCGGCTGGAGGGCGGCGATCCCGGCGTCACGTTCCGGAGCACGCACGAGCCGGCGTCCGGGCTCACCGCGACCCTCATCTCGAACGACCACCGAGGTGGCGGGCCCCTGCTGCGGCGGCTGGACGAGTTCTTGACGAAGGCTTGACACCCTCCGGGACCGGAGCTACCTTCGGCGAATTCAATGGTCTGGCCGCATACCTTTCAAGAGGTGCCCGATGGACGTTTCCGACCAGCAGACCACCCCCGCCGACGACGACGCCGCCCGGCTGCACCAGCTGGGCTACGCGCAAGAGCTGAAACGGACGATGTCGGCGTTCTCGAACTTCGCCGTCTCGTTCACGATCATCTCGATCCTCTCCGGCTGCCTCACGCTCTACGGCTTCGGCATGAAGACCGGCGGGCCCGCCGCGATGATCTGGGGCTGGCCGCTGGTCGGGCTGTTCGTCATCCTGGTCGGGCTCGGCATGGCCGAGGTCTGCTCCAGCTACCCGACCGCCGGCGGGCTGTACTACTGGGCCGCGAAGCTCGCGCCCGGCAAGTCCGGCCCCGCGTGGTCGTGGTTCACCGGCTGGTTCAACCTCATCGGCCAGATCGCGGTCACCGCCGGCATCGACTTCGGGGCGGCGCTGTTCCTCAACGCGTTCCTCGACCTGCAGTTCGGCTTCGAGGCGACGCCGGGGCACACGATCCTGCTGCTCGCGATCATCCTCGTGGTGCACGGCCTGCTGAACACCTTCGGCGTCCGGATCGTGGCGATCCTCAACAACGTCAGCGTCTGGTGGCACCTCATCGGCGTGCTGGTGATCGTCGGCGTGCTGATCTTCGTGCCCGCCAAGCACCAGGACGCGTCGTTCGTCTTCGGCAGCTTCGTCAACCAGACGGGCTGGGGCTCGGCGTTCTACGTCTTCGCGCTGGGTCTCCTGGTGGCCCAGTACACGCTGACCGGCTACGACGCGTCCGCGCACATGACCGAGGAGACGAAGAGCGCGGCGACGGCCGGGCCGCGCGGCATCGTCATGTCGATCGTCGTCTCGCTCGTGGCCGGCTGGATCCTGCTGATCGGCCTGACGTTCGCGATCCAGGACTACGACGGCGCCGTCGGCTCGGCCACCGGGGTGCCGCCCGCGCAGATCTTCATCGACGCCACCGGCGCCGTCACCGGCAAGTTCCTCCTCCTGATCTGCATCGGCGCGCAGCTGTTCTGCGGAATGGCCTCGGTGACGGCGAACTCGCGGATGATCTACGCCTTCGCCCGCGACGGCGCCATCCCGGGCTCGGGCTTCTGGCACAAGATCAACAAGCGCACGCAGACGCCGACCAACGCCGTGTGGCTCGCCGCGGGCGGCGCGCTGGTGCTGGCCCTGCCGTACCTGTGGAGCGCGACGGCCTACGCGGCGGTGACTTCGATCGCCGTGGTCGGGCTGTACGTGGCCTACGTGATCCCGGTGTTCCTGCGCGTGCGCCGCGGCGACTCGTTCGAGCCGGGGCCGTGGACGCTCGGCAAGTGGGGCAGGCCGATCGGCATCGTCGCGACGGTGTGGGTCGCGCTGATCTTCGTGCTCTTCATGCTGCCGCAGGTGGCACCCGTGACCGTGGATTCCTTCAACTACACGCCGATCGCCTTCCTCGTGGTGCTGGGCGGGGCCGCCCTGTGGTGGGCGGTTTCGGCCCGGAAGTGGTTCAAGGGGCCGAAGGTGCAGGGGTCGGAGGCGGAACTGGCCGCGGTGGAACAGGAACTGAAGGACCTGGGCTGAGTTGTCGTGAGTGGTAAGGCGGTTCTAACCCGCTTACCACTCACGACCCACCGCGGCAGGCTCAGGAAGCCGCGTGGCTTTCCGGGGCTGGAGTGGGGTCTGGCGCCGGGGAGCGGCGGCCTGGGCGGACCACCGTCACGGCCACCGCGCCCAGGGCGCCCACGGCCGCGAACGCGTAGAAGCCCCACGGGTAGGCGATTCCCGCCGTCAGCAACGCGCCGCCGAGGAGGGGACCGGAGATGGCGCCGAGCCGGCCGATGCCCGCCGACCAGCCGAGGCCCGTCGCGCGGATCGCGTCCGGGTAGATGCGGCCGATGTACGCGTACACCAGCACCTGGGCGCTGAACACGAAACAGCCCGTGAGGAACACCGCCGCGTACAGCCCCACCGCCGGCAGCTTCACGCTCAGCAGCGCGAGGAACACCGCGCCCGCGCAGAACCAGACGATCGCCGACGGCCGGATGCCCACCCGGTCGGCGACCCGGCCCGCGACCAGCAGGCCCACGATGCCGCCGACGTTCAGGGTCAGCAGCAGGCTCAGCGCCGCGCCCAGTGGGTAGCCGGCCTGGCGCATGATCTCCGGCAGCCACGTGTTCAGCCCGTAGACCAGCAGCAGGCCCATGAACGACGTGACCCAGAACGCGATCGTCGCGCGCAGCAGGCCGCCGCGGAACAGCCCGGCCACGGCGTGCCCGGCCGAGCGCTCGGTCTCACGGACCCGCTCGAACGTCTCGGACTCCGGCAGGTACTTCACCATCAGCGGGACCAGGACCACGGCGGGCAGCGCGCCCGCGACGAACATCGCGCGCCAGCCGAGTGGCGAGATCAGCACAATGCCCAGCAGCGCCGTCAGCACCGCGCCGACGTGGTAGCCGGTCATCACCGTGGTGGTCGCACTGCCGGACCTGCCGTGGCGCGCGTACTCCGTGACGAGCGTGATCGCCGTCGGCAGGCAGCCGCCGAGGCCGAGCCCGGCCACGAACCGCAGCAGGCCGAAGACGAACGTCGACGGCGCGAAGGCGCACAGCAGCGTGCACAACGAGAACAGCGTGACGGAGATGATCAGCGACTTCCGGCGGCCGATGACGTCGGTGACCGTGCCGATCGCCAGCCCGCCCAGCATCATACCGGCGAGCCCCACCGTCGACACGACCGAGGCCGTGGCGGGCGTCAGGCCCCAGACGTGGCCGCGGAGGAGCACGGGCAGCACCGTGCCGAGCACGACCAGGTCGAACCCGTCGAGCAGGACGGCTGTCCAGGCCAGGGGCACGACCCAGCCGCGAGTACCAGGGGACATGGAAACCTCCGGAGGTGGTCGTCTTCCGCACAGGTGTGCGTATTGCGAACAGTATGCATGTGGGGTCCGACACATTCCACCGCTTTTCCGCTCACCGGAAGCCCAGCGAGGCCGTGCGACCTGCGGAAAGATCGGCCCAGTGGAAATTTTGACGCTGATGGGCGTGCTCGCCGGCTCGCTCGCGCTGACGGCGGTCGCACGGCGCTGGAACCTGTCCGCGCCGCTGCTGGTGGTGGTCGTCGCGCTCGGCGTCGCGCTGATCCCCGGGGTGCCGCGGCTGGAGCTCGAACCCGAGCTGATCCTCACCGTCGTGCTGCCGCCGCTGCTCTATTCGACGTCGCTCGAGAGCTCGCTGACGCACTTCAAGACCAACCTGCGGCCGATCATCGCGCTCGGCGTGGTGCTGGTGGCGGTGACCGCGGTGGTCGTCGCCGTCGTCGTGCACCTGCTGCTGCCGGACGTGCCGTTCGCGTCGGCACTGGTCCTCGGCGCGGTCGTGGCGCCGCCGGACGCGGTGACGGCGGTGGCGATCGGGCGCAAGCTCGGCCTGCCGCGGCGGGTGATGGCCGTGCTGACCGGGGAAAGCCTGGTGAACGACGCCGCCGCGCTGACGCTCTACAAGGTCGCGCTCGCCGCGGTCGCGGGCACCGCGAGCTCGGCCGGGCACGGGTTCGCCGTGTTCGGCGTGGCGACCGTGCTCGGCATCGCGGTCGGCCTGGCGATCGGCGCCGTCGTGGTGCTGATCCGGCGGCTGCTCGACGACCCGCTGATGGAGTCGGCGTTCGGGATCATCGTGCCGTTCGCCGCGTACGTCACCGCCGAGCACCTGCACCCCTTCGGCGACGACTTCAGCGGGTCGGGCGTGCTCGCCGTCGTCGCGGCCGGCCTCTACCTCGGCCACCGTTCGCTGTACGCGTCACCGGCGACCCGCATGCAGGACAGATCGGTGTGGGCGTCGATCGACGTCCTGCTGGAGGCGCTGGTGTTCGCGCTGATGGGCCTGCAGTTGCCGTTCGTGCTGGACGGCGCCCAGCACGCGGCCCGCGACAACGGCACGCTCGCGCTGGTCGCGGCGGCCGTGCTGGCGGTGACGATGCTGGTGCGGATTCCCGCGGTGTTCGTCTCCGCGTACCTGCCGCGGGCGATGCGGCTGTTCGGCCGCGGCCGCGCGGCGCCGTCGTGGCGGGTACTGGCGGTGGTCTCGTGGACGGGCATGCGCGGGGTCGTCACGCTGGCGGCCGCGGCCGGGGTGCCTGCCGGGACACCGGGCCGCGAGGAGATCCAGCTGTTCGCGTTCACCGTGGCGATCGGGACCGTGCTGCTCCAGGGGCTGACGCTGCCACCGCTGATCCGGGCGCTGAAGGTCGAAGATCCCACGGAAGCATCGCGGGACGAAGCGGAAGAGCTCGCCGCGCGCGAAGTCGCGAAGCAGGCGGCGCAGGAACGGTTGCGCGAGATCAGCCGCGAGCGGCTGGCTTCGCTCGACCTGCCCCCCGGAGAAGGTGGACCGGCTCAAGGAGCGGCTCCAGCGGCTGATCGACATGCGCTACCGGTTCGCCAAGGCGGCGATCACGCTGTCCGGCGAAGAGCATCCGGGAAGTCCGCAGGCCCAGTTCGCGAAGGCCCGGCGCGAACTGCTGATCACCCAGCGCAAGGCGATGATCGAGGAAAACCGCGCGGGCCGCCTCGACGACGACGTGCTGCGGAAGGTGTTGCGGGAACTGGACCTGGAAGAGCTGGCCGTGTCGGCGACTATCCCGAACCGGTTGAGCTAGCAAGCGCTTCCGCATGCCGGACACCCCGGCTCCCAACGCATGAGAACCCGAGCGCCCGGAAGTGAAATCGCCCACCCTGAAGCAAATCACGATCTTCAGGAGAGCCCCATGTCGCTGACCGAAGTCATCGAAGGCACCCGCAAGGCCGTCGACGCCGATCCGCACAACGCCGCCGTCTCCTTCAGCGTCGACAACGTTCTCAAGCCGGGGACGCGGACCGAAGTCGAGGTCAAGGTGCGGGACCACAGCTTCACCGTCGACGAGCCGGCCGCGCTCGGCGGCACCGACCAGGCCGCCAACCCCGTCGAGTACGCGCTCGCCGCCCTTGGCTCCTGCCAGGTGATCACCTACCAGTTCTGGGCGGCGAAGCGCGGGATTCCGCTCGACTCCGTCAAGGTCACCGTCGACGGGGACCTCGACCTGCACGGCTTCTTCGGCTTCTCCTTCAACACGCGGCCCGGTTTCGGGGACGTCCGCGTGTCCGTGGAACTCGAGGGCCCGGCGAGCCGGGAGCGCTACGAAGACCTCAAGCGCGAGGTCGACGAGCACTGCCCGGTGCTCGACCTGTTCCGGAACGAAACGCCCGTCAGCACGAAACTGACCTAGACGAACTGGTGCCGGACGATCGTCTGCTCGCGGCCCGGGCCGACGCCGATCGCGGAAATCCGGGCGCCCGACAGCTCTTCCAGGCGCTCGACGTACGCGCGGGCGTTCGCCGGGAGCTCCTCGAACGTGCGGCACGCCGAGATGTCCTCGAACCAGCCCGGGTGCTCTTCGTAGATGGGAATCGCGTGGTGCACGTCGGTCTGCGTCATCGGCATGTCCTGGGTGCGGAATCCGTCGACTTCGTAGCCGACGCACACGGGAACCTTCTCCAGCCCCGACAGCACGTCCAGCTTCGTGAGGAAGTAGTCGGTGATGCCGTTGACGCGGACCGCGTACCGCGCGATCACCGCGTCGAACCAGCCGGTGCGCCGCGAACGGCCCGTGGTCACGCCGAACTCGCCGCCCTGCTTGCGCAGGTATTCGCCGGACTCGTCGTGCAGCTCGGTCGGGAACGGGCCGGAGCCGACGCGGGTGGTGTACGCCTTGAGGATGCCGAGCACCGTCGTGATGCGGCCCGGGCCGATGCCCGAGCCCGCGCTCGCGCCGCCGGACGTCGGGTTCGACGACGTCACGAACGGGTAGGTGCCGTGGTCGACGTCCAGCAGCGTGCCCTGTGAACCCTCCAGCAGCACGGTTTCGCCGCGCTCCAGCGCCTGGTTGAGCTGCAGGCGCGTGTCGGCGATGCGGTGCGCGAACTTCTCGCCGGCCGCCAGCACCTCGTCGGCGACCTGGTCGGCGTCGAGGGCCTTGCGGTTGTAGACCTTCACCAGCACCTGGTTCTTGAACTCCAGCGCGGCTTCGACCTTCTGGCGGAAGATCTTCTCGTCGAGCAGGTCCTGCACGCGGACGCCGACGCGGGCGATCTTGTCCTGGTAGCAGGGCCCGATGCCGCGGCCGGTGGTGCCGATCTTGCGGCTGCCGAGGTACCGCTCGGTGACTTTGTCGATGGCCACGTGGTACGGCATGATCAGGTGCGCGTCGGCCGAGATCAGCAGCTTGGACGTGTCCACGTCCCGCGCTTCGAGGCCGGAGAGCTCGTCGAGCAGCACGCCCGGGTCGACCACCACGCCGTTGCCGATGACGTTCGTCACGCCCGGGGTGAGGATGCCGGACGGGATGAGGTGCAGGGCGAAGTTCTCGCCGTTCGGCAGGACGACCGTGTGACCGGCGTTGTTGCCACCCTGGTACCGGACGACCCACTGGACGCGGTCACCCATCAGGTCGGTGGCCTTGCCCTTGCCTTCGTCTCCCCATTGGGCACCGATGAGCACGATGGCCGGCATGTGACACTCCAGGTGTTCGACGACTGAGGTTTAGTGTCCCGGACGGACACCGGTGGCGCTGACGAAATGCCGGTGCATGACTGTAACGGAGGACCTGCGGGTGCGCGGAATCGTGGTGGCCTGTGGCGACGACGCGGCCGGCTTCGAGGACGTCGACGACGTCGAGTCGGTCCGGGTGCCGAGCCGTCCCGGCAAGGCGGAAATCGACCCCTTGCTGGGCGAACACGATCATCTGGTCGTCTCGGGGACCGACGCCGACCTCGCCGCGGTCGTGCTGCGCCTGCTCCGGAAGGACGCGCTCTCCGGCGTGTCGGTCGGGTACGTCCCCTCGTCGCCGGACTCGGTCGTCGGCGCGCTCTGGGACCTGCCGAAGACGCCGCTGCGGGCGCTCGCGCTGGCCTTGCGCGGCGAGGTCGACCCGGTGCCGCTGATCCGCGACGACGTCGGCGGCGTGCTCGTCGGGCGCGGGCAGCTGCGGATGGTCCGCGGCGTGGCCTACGCCGACGAGCAGGTGGCGCTGCGCGGGCCGGCCACGTCGATCGAGGTGACGCCGGACCCGGACGGCCCCGGCCTGGCCGTCCGGGTCGTGAAGGGCACCATCTTCAAGCGGCCGTCCACCCTGTACTCGCGGGCGTTCCAGATCGGCTGCCTGCCGACCCGGCCGGTGCTCGACGACGTCGTCCACGAGCGCGCGGTGAACAAGTGGACCTGGTACCGGCACACGGAGGACCTGCGGCTGGTCCGCGGCGCCGGCTGACCGTACGGTGACCCGCGGGTCACGCGGTGTTCATCGACGGGCAGCAACCTGTCACCTATACGTGTTGTACCGGCCACTCTCGTGCTTCAGGGTTAGCTGTCCCCACTACACGGAGGCAGCAATATGCCAACCAGGCGTGCTGTGCGTCATTCGTTCACTGTGCTGGCCGTCACCGCGGTCCTCTCCGGCACCCTGGCCGGCGTCGCCGACGCGACGCCGCCGGGCATCCCCTCGGCCACCACGGCGAAGTCCGAGCTCGCGACCTTGACCGTCAAGGCCGACGGCTCGCAGACCGGCTACAGCCGCGACAAGTTCCCGCACTGGATCGACCAGGGCAACAGCTGCAACACCCGCGAAGTGGTGCTCAAGCGCGACGGCACGAACGTGGTGACCGACTCGAGCTGCGCCGCGACCTCCGGCAAGTGGGTGAGCCCGTACGACGGCGCGACCTGGACCGCGGCGTCCGATGTGGACATCGACCACGTCGTGCCGCTGGCCGCCGCGTGGCGCACCGGCGCGTCGTCGTGGACGACCGCGCAGCGCCAGGCCTTCGCCAACGACCTCACCGATCCCCAGCTGATCGCCGTGACGGACAACGTCAACCAGGAGAAGGGCGACAAGTCGCCCGACCAGTGGAAGCCGCCGCTCGTCGGCTACTGGTGCACCTACGCGAAGATGTGGGTCGCGGTGAAGTACAAGTTCAAGCTGACCATCAACTCCGCCGAGAAGACCGCCCTGACGGACATGCTCAACCGCTGCTGACGCCGGTACGCTCGGGCGGTGCGGATCTTCTTCTCGTGCCGCCCGGCGTACGGCCACCTCTTTCCGCTGCTCCCGCTGGCGAACGCGGCGCGCGGGGCCGGGCACGAGGTCGTCTTCGGCACCGGCGAGGCGTTCGTCCCCAAGGTGCGTGAACTCGGCTTCGAGACCCACCGCGTCGGCATCTCCATCCGTGCCGCCGAGGCCGAAGCCCAGCGGCGGCACGGGGAGGACGCCGGCTTCCTCGAACTCGGCATCACGATGTTCGCCGAGCTGCTGCCTGAGGCGACGATCGCCGACCTGCGACCACTGCTGCCGGAGCTGCGGCCGGATCTGGTGGTCTACGAGCAGAGCGACGTCGGCACCGGTGCCTTGGCGCAGCAGGCGGGCATCCCGGCCGTCTCGCACGTGATCGGCCGGTCGATGCCGCCGGAAGTCCTGTCCGTCGCGGCCGAGCGGCTGGCGCCGTTGTGGGGCAGGCTGCCCGCGGACGCGATGCTCGGCGACGCCTGCGTCGACGTCTGGCCGGACAGCGTCCGCGATCCGGGCACGGCGGCCGTGCCGAAGGTGTTCCGGATGCGCCCGACGCAGTACAACGCGGCGGTCCCGCTGCCGGCGCTGCCGGAAGACGGCTTCGTGTACCTGACCCTCGGCACGGTGGTCCACGGCGCGACGCAGGTGCTGCGCGGCGCGATCGCGGCGTTGTCTCGGCTGCCGGTGGACGTGCTGGTGGCGGCCGGCCCGGGTGATCCCGCGGCGCTGGGTCCGGTGCCGGGGAACGTGCGGGTCGCCGGGTTCGTGCCGCAGGCCGAAGTGCTGGAGCACGCGGGCCTGGTGGTGCACCACGGCGGCACGGGGACGGTGCTCGGCTCGCTCGCCGCGGGTCTGCCGCAGCTGGTCCTGCCGCAGGGCGCCGACCAGTTCGTCAACGCGGAGACGCTGTCGGCGCTCGGCGCGGCCAAGGCCTTGGTGGGCGACGCGGTCCGGATCGACGCGATCGAGGCGGCGGTGCGCGAACTGCTGGACGACCCGGCAGCGCGAGCGGTCGCGCAGGGAATCGCGGCCGAAATCGCCGGGATGCCCGCGCCGGAGGAGGTGCTCGCCGAGCTCGTCAGCTGGGCGGGCTGACCAGCGCCAGGATTTCGCGCGCCACGGCGTCGTTCTGGCGGAAGGACAACGCGTTCGTCCGCGGCCGGGTGAACGCCGCCGCCGAGCGTGCGCTCGTGTGCGGGCCCACCGCGAACCGGTGCGGGTGGGGGCGGCCGGTCCCGTCGAGCAGCCGGGAGTCCGAGACCCGCGTGTGGATGCGGCCGGACGGCAGCGAAGCGCCCGTTCCCGGGTCCGCCACCGTCTCCTCGGCCAGTTCGCCCGCGTCGCGCAGCTGCCGGAGCAGGCCGTCGGCCGCGCGGCGCACGCTCGGGTCCGGCAGGCGCGCTTCGATCAGCGTGCGCGCCTCGACCGTCTCCGGGTGACTCGCCGACGACGCCACGAAGACGCCGCGCTCGGCCGTCACGCGCATTTCCGCGCCCGCAAAGGAAACGATCCCCGCTTCGTGCAGGGCCAGCAGCTCCTCCAGGCGACGCGGCGGCGGCCCGCTCGCGTAGTAGGAGAAGAACCCGTGGAACCATCCGTCCATATCGGACACCTGTGACCCGGCGGCCAGCCGTCCGTTGTGGACAAGGACGGGCAGCTGGCCGTAGACCGAGAGCAACGCCATGAAGGCACCCAGGTCGGCGCTGAACTCCTGGTCCGCCCGCCGCGCCAGATCGGCCTCGACGTACTTGCGCAGTTCCTTGCCGAACTCCTCGGCCGTGCCGAAGGTGCGGCCCGCCATCGGCCGGTCCAGCCGGTCGAGGTCGAGCCGGTCGGCCTCGGCGGGCACCGCCCGCGCCACGAGGTCGCGCATGGCGGGCGAATTCCAGTCCAGGTCGGCGAAGGCGTCGGCGAACACGGCGAAGTCCAGGCGCACGCGGTCCGGGTGCCCGGTGAACAGCTCGCTGTAGTAGCCCCAGGCCAGTTCCTTCGCGACCAGCGGCCAGACGTCCCGGCGGAAGTCGAGCACGTCGCCGGCCAGCGCGTCGATCGCGTAGGCGTCGAAGAACCTGGGCAGCCGCAGCGGTTTCCCGCGCAGCCGGTAGCCGATCTTCGCGTGGTAGGGCACGCCGCGGCGCGAGCCGACGTGCAGCACCGGCTCGGCGCCGCTCGGGTGGTAGCGGAGGCCGCCGCACGGAAGGTCCTCGAACCGGCCGCCGCGGCCCTCGGTCAGCAGCAGCATCAGGTCGACGAACGCCAGCCCGAACCCGCGCACCAGGACGGTTTCGCCCGGCTCGACGCCCGCGTAGTCGACATCGGCGGTGTAGCCGGCCGGGTAATAGGCCAGCCCGTGCCGCGCGGCGAACGCCACCAGCTCGCGCTCCCGGTCGTCGGGTTCGGCGTCGAGGTGGCCGACGGTGAAGACGACGGCGTCCGCCGCGACCGCCGTCCCGTCGGACAGGTGGACGGTGTCCCCGTCGACGCCGGTCGCGCGCGCCGCGTGCTCGACGACGTCGATGCCGTCGGGCAGGTCCTCGACGACCTTCCGGTACACCCACGTCAGGTAGGCGCTCTGGAGGCGCCGGGTGGGGAAGTCGAAGGGGTCGAGCGCGGTCAGCTCGGCGACGACGTCGGACGGCACGTCGGCGTCGAGCCCGCCGGCCCGCACCTGCCGCGCCCACTCCAGCAGCGACGGCCCCCGCCGCACCGGGCCCGCCATCCGCACCGAGTCGTCGGTGAACATCGTGACGTCCTCGGGCATCGAGTTCATCCGCAGCAGCGGCGACTGGTCGTAGCGCCACACGCGGCCGGGCCCCGGCGGGAACGGGTCGATCAGGTGCACCTCGAGCCGCCGCCCGCCGAGGAGCGCGCCCGCGTTCGCGCCGAGCCGTTCGAGGACGCCGACCCCGCGGGGTCCGGCGCCCACGACGGCCAGGGTGAACGGCGCGAGATCGGCCACGAACCCGAAGCTACGCCGGGGCCGGGGCGCCGGACGGCCTTCCCACGGAGCGGAACCCATCCACCGCGCGACCGGCTCCGAAGGCCTGGGGTACACCGGCGAAAGGAGCGAACTTGACCTTCGTCCACCACCGAGGCGCCCGGGCCTCTGCCGCATGCTTCCACCGGCGAATACTTGGCCGATGAGATCGGCTCGCCGCACCGCGTCCACACCGCGCAGGACGTGGTCGGCACCCTCCTCCGGGGAAACTGGGCGATCTTCGCCCACGAATGGGCCGATCCGGACGGGATCGACCCCGAGCACTGGCAGGACGTCGTCGAGGCCGCCGCGGAGGCGGCCGGGGTCGACGTCGAGTTCGTGGTCATCCCGCGCCGGTCCCTGACCGTCGTGTTCAACCGGGCCGTCCCGCCCACCTTCGAGCAGGTCCGCGCATCGATCGAGGTCATCGAACGCTCGCGCGGCAAGGGCTGAGCCACCTCGCGTTCGCGAGGTGGCTACTTTTGCCTCTGGCGACCGACCGGGCGGTACGGAATGATCGATTGGTGACTCCTGGGCCACCGGTCAGACACTGCGGGCTATCGTCTGACCCGTTCGGGAAAGCTCCGTGACACCTTGGATACCAGCGAAAGAACCTAGAGATTTACCAACAGTCACGGGACACTGGCTGGGGTAACTCACGTACCGTGACTGCCTCATGACCGACTGATCCGTCTCGTCACCGTTGGTCATGGGACGGATGCGGTCTGCACAAGAGGTCGGGAGAAAACGCATGGCAGCACCGCCGGATCGCGTCACGTTCCGCGAGGTGTTCGGGGTCGCCGAGTTCCGCGCGCTGTGGTTCGGCGAGCTGCTTTCGATCGCCGGCGACCAGCTGGCCAGGGTCGCGCTGTCCATCCTCGTGTTCACCGGGACGAACTCCGCGACGCTCACCGGCCTGACCTACGCGCTGACGTACGCGCCCTCGCTGCTGGGCGGCATCTTCCTGACCGGCTTCGCCGACCGCTTCCCCCGCCGCAGCGTGATGGTGCTCGTCGACGTGCTGCGGGCCGCCCTGATCCTGCTGGTCGCCATCCCCGGCATGCCGTTCTGGCTGATGTGCGTGCTGGTCGGCGGCGTTTCCCTGGTCAACCCGCCGTTCAAGGCGTCCCAGCTGGCACTGCTGCCGCAGGTGCTCGAAGGCGACCGGTTCGTGGTCGGGATGGGCATCCGGAGCATGACCGTGCAGAGCGCCCAGCTGCTCGGCTTCGCCGGCGGCGGCGCGCTGCTGATCGCCCTCGACCCGCACGTCGCGCTGCTCATCGACGCCGCCACGTTCGTGCTGTCGGCGCTGTTCATCCGGTTCGGCCTGCGCGCCCGGCCGGCCGCGGCGACCGGCGAGCAGCGCAAGTCCTTCTTCGCGACGCTCGGCGGCGGTGGCCGGACGGCGTTCGCCAGCTCCCCGCTGCGGACGCTGGTGCTGTTCACCTGGTTGATGGGGCTCCTGCCGGTCTACGAGGGCATCGCGGCACCGTACGTCGCGGCGGCGGGCGGCGGCCCCGAGGCGATCGGCCTGCTGCTCGCGGCCGACCCGATCGGCAGCGTCATCGCGACCTTCGTCTACACGCGCTGGGTGCCCGCGCGGCTGCGGCCGAAGCTGATCGGCCCGCTGTCGGCCCTGTGCGCCGTGCCGCTGGTGGTTTGCTTCCTGAACCCCGGACCGGTCTCCTCGATCGTCCTGTTCATCGTCTCCGGCGGCCTGGGCACGGTCTGCCTGCTGCAGGCGACCGCGTCACTGACCCTGGCCGTGCCCGACGAGCAGCGCGCGCAGGTGATGGGCCTGTCCAACACGGGCCTGACCACGATGATGGGCATCAGCCCGCTGGTCGGCGGCGTGCTCGCGGATCAGCTGACGCCGCACGCGACGGTCGGCATCTTCGGCATCGCCGGGATCGTCCTCACCCTGCCGCTGGCGGCACTGTGGACCAGAGCCATGTCGAGCGAGCCCGAAAGATGGGTCGACAAAGAAGCCGCACGCGCCGAACATGCTTGACATGCCCCGCGCGTGGGCTCGACCTGCGCGACCTTGCGGTGCGCTGTGCGGTCACTGATCTTTGCCGCGCATCGCTGGCCACCTCTCGTTCCGGTGTCAAACAAAAAGTACACACCGAAAGCCCTTGTGGACAGCACGCAAACGGTCTGAAACTGTCCGTGAGTAGATTGTCACTGATCACCTGCGCAAGGGGCTGGGGGAAAAATGGTCACATCGGGGGAACGGTCTGGACAAGCCACGGCTCGTGGTGTTGCCGACTGGGCACTGTGGACCCGGCCACGAGCCTGGGTCGCCGTCACGCTCACCGCGATCGCCGTCATGCTCGCCTGGACCATGGCGGCCACGCTCACGATCCCGGTCACGCTCGCGAACGTGGGGACGTTCGCGCTGCTCACGGCCCTGGCGGTGGCCCAGACCGAGGTCAGCAGGCGCATCGAGCGCCAGCGCCGGATCCTGAGCAACGGCCCGCACATCAACATGACGTCGGTCTGGCTGCTGCCCGCCGGGCTGCTGGTGCCGCCGCAGCTGGTGGCCGTCCTGGGCACGGTGCTGTACGTCTACCTCGCGTTCCGCAGCTGGTCGGGTACCCGTCCGGGTGAGGCCCACCGCGTGGCGGCCAACGCGACCACGATGATCCTGTCCGGCTTCGCCGCCGGCCTCGTCGCGGAGCTGTTCAGCGGGCACGGGATGGTGGCCGTCGCACTGGCCGCCGTCGCGTTCTTCACGACCAACACCGCCCTGACCGGCCTCGGCCTGTACCTGGCCGCCCCGGAGAAGGCGACCGTCGAGGGCTGCCTCGGCAACATGGACGACAACCTGCTGGAGCTGGCCACCCTGTGCGTCGGCGGCCTGCTCGTCATGGTCCTGACCACCGAGCCGCTGCTGTCGGTGCTGGTCATCCTGCCGCTGTACGTGCTGCAGCGGTCCGTGCTGATCAAGCGGCTCGAAGAGCTGGCCACCACCGACCAGAAGACGCAGCTGCTCAACGCCACCACCTGGCAGGACGGCGCGCAGCGCGAGATCTCGCGCGCGGAGCGGGAGAACGGCAGCTTCGGCGCCATGATGATCGACCTCGACCACTTCAAGCGGATCAACGACACCTACGGGCACCTCGCCGGCGACGACGTGCTCAAGGCGGTCGCCGCCGTCGTCAAGCAGGAGACCAGGGCGCACGACCTGGTCGGCCGGTTCGGCGGCGAGGAGTTCGTCGCGCTGCTGCCGTCGACGTCCAAAGAAGACGCGATCGTCACGGCGGAACGGATCCGGCAACGGGTCAGCGAGCTGATCATCAGCACCACGACCAACGAGGGCGCCGCCGTCGACATCGAACGGCAGACGGCGTCCATCGGCGTCGCCGCCTACCCGCTGGACGGTTCGTCCATCGAGGAGGTGATGGCGTCCGCCGACGCGGCCGTGTACGCGGCCAAGCACGGCGGGCGAAACCGGGTGGTGGGGTCGGCCGCGGCGGCCTTGGCCGCGGCTTAGCTACCGCAACCGGTCGATGACGTCGCTCGCCTTGGTCTGCAGGCGGGCGACACCGCCGACGGTGAACTCGGTGAGCAGGTCGATCAGCGCGTCCTGGTCCGGCGGCTCGCCGTCCCAGGTGGCCTGGACCAGCGACTCGGTCATCGCGAAGAAGAGCGTGACGAGCGCGCGGTCGGCGCGGCCGGAGTCGATGCCGTGCGCGGCCCACCGCTTGCGGCTGGCTTCGGCGTAGACGACGGCCAGTCTCTCCCTCAACCGGGTGAGGGCGGGGTCGCCCGCGCGCTCGGCCGCGCGGAGCACGCCGTACCCCTCGGGGTGGTCGGCGACGAAGGTGACCATGTTGGCGTAGTTGGCCCGCGCCCAGGCCCGCAGGCCGGGCTGCTCGTCGGCCACCGAAGGACCCGCGATGGCGGTGAAGGCCCGCTCCTCGGTTTCGGCCACGACCTCGGCGAACAGCGTCGCGCGGTCGCCGAACTGCTCGTAGACGGCCTGGCGCGAGACGCCGGCTTCGCGCGCGATCTGCTCGATCGTCGCGCCCTGCATCCCGTGCTGCGCGACGACCCTCGCCGTCGCGCTCAGCACGCGGGCGCGCTGCTCCGAAACGGGGAGCTTGCGCGGCCGCCCACGCGGAGCCGGGCTTGACATGGTGGTCCACCTCACGTGATTCTTTTTCCGACACCTCTGTCTAAAAAGGTGTTCCCCGCGCACCCGCCCTGCTCAACGAGGAGCAAGCATGCGTATCTTCCCCCGCCGCGCCCTGTCCGCGGCCGTCGCCACGATTTCCGTCGTGGCGTTGGCGGCGCTCGGCCCGCCTTCCGCCTCCGCCGCGTCCTTCTACGACCCGCCTTCGCCGCTGCCCGCCGGCAGCAACGGCGACGTCATCCGGCACGAGGCGTCGACGTTCTACATCGATCCGATCAAGCTGATCAAGGCCGACGCGAACGTGCAGCGGATCATGTACCGCAGCACCGACACGCACGGCTCGGCGATCGCCGTCACCGGCACGGTGCTGACCCCGCGGTCGGCGTGGCACGGTACCGGCGTCCGCCCGATCGTCTCCTACGCCGTCGGCACCCAGGGCGAGGGCGACGACTGCGCGCCGTCGAAAGCGCTTGCCGCGGGTTTCGAGTACGAAGGCCCGTTCATCGCCGGGCTGCTGGCGCGGGGGTACGGCATCGTCGTCACCGACTACGAAGGGCTCGGCACGCCCGGGGACCACACGTACGTCAACCGCGCTTCGCAAGGGCACGCGGTGCTCGACGCGATCCGCGCGGCGCAGCGGCTGCCCGAGGCGGGCCTGCCGGACGACGGCCCGGTCGCGATCGCGGGCTACTCCCAGGGCGGCGGCGCGTCGGCCGCGGCGGCGGAGCTGCAGCCGGGCTACGCCCCCGAGCTGAAGCTGAAGGGCGCGTACGCGGGGGCCGTGCCGGCGGACCTCGCCGAGGTCGCCAAGAACCTCGACGGCCACTACGCGGTCGGCTTCCTCGGGTTCGCGCTGGTGAGCATGAACTACGCGTACCCGGAACTGAACATCCCGGCGCTGCTCAACGCCCGCGGGAAACAGCTGTTCGAGCAGGTCCGGACCGAATGCACGGTGGAGGCGATCGCCGGGCACGCGTTCACACAGTCCTCGACGCTGACCAACGACGGCCGCTCGCTCGTCGCGTACCTCGGGGAGGAGCCGTACCGGTCACGCGTGGCCGAGCAGAAGATCGGCTCGCTGAAGCCGACGGCGCCGGTGCTGATCGTGCACAGCGCGCTCGACGACATCGTGCCCTACGCGCAGGACCGCGACCTGGGCCGGACGTGGTGCGGCAAGGGCGTGCAGGTGCAGTTCAGCACGTCGCTGGTGCCGACGCACGTGCTCGGCGCGGTGCGGGCGTACCCGGAGGCGTTCGCCTGGCTGGAAGGCCGCTTCGCCGGGCTGCCGGCGCCGGTCAACTGCGGCTGGTTCTGACCCCCTCCCGCGGGCGTCGTGGGTGGTAAGGCGGGTTCTGACCCGCCTTACCACTCACGAGCGGTGGGTCACTTCAGGCCGGTGGCTTCCGCGGCGGCGGGGTCGGAGTCGGCGAGGAAGGTCCGGCAGCGCTCGTGTTCCTCGGTCTCGCCGATCTTCCCGGCGGCCTTGCCGAGGACGGCGAGGGCGCGCAGGAACCCCTGGTTCGGGCGGTGCGACCACGGCACCGGGCCGAAGCCCTTCCAGCCCGCGCGGCGCAGCTGGTCGAGGCCCCGGTGGTAGCCGGTGCGGGCGTACGCGTACGCGGCGACCGTCTCGCCCGCGTCCAGGGCCTTCTCGGCCAGCGAAGCCCACGCCTCGCTGTAGTCGGGGTGTTCGGCGGCGACGGTGGCCGGGTCGGTCCCGGCGTCGAGCGCGGCCTGGGCGGCGGTGTGCTCGGGCAGCAGCGTCGGCTCGGGGCCGAGCAGGTTGTGCGTCATGCCACCTATTCTGCCTCTACAGGAAGAGGGTCCCGAGCACCCCGGCTCCGGCCAGCACCAGGGCGGCGACCAGCACGCCCGCGACAAGTCGTTTCGGCATCATGGCGCGACACCCTGCCAAGCGGGAGCCGCTGGAAGCAAGTCGTCCACCCCTAAGGGTGAATCCGGATTTTCGCGTCCTTTGCCACGGTCTTGGCCCACTCGTGACCATGACCGGCCATGATGTCCGGCATGGCCAAGGCAGTCGACGTCCCGGTGGACGTGATCCCGCGCAGCCCCGTCGGCAAGACGCGGCTGTTCTTCACGCGGCACTGGCACCGCGGCGCGCCCGGGCAGCCGACCCCGGACTGGGTGCTCCGGTTCTGCTACGGGATGTGGCTGGCGGCGTTCGCGTTCAAGCTGGTCGGCTCGTCGTGGGACATGTCGTGGCACTTCATGTGGCTGCGCGACGACCTGGCGCCGCCGCACCTGATCAACACCGTCGGCACGGTGATCATCGTGGTGCTGGTGGCGATCCACAGCTACACGGGCCTTGGCTGCGACAAGCGGTCGCTGCGCCTGATGCAGGTCGGCCTGCTGACGTTCCTGATCGCGGCGCCGCTGGACGTCATCAACCACCGCGTCAACGGCCTCGACCTGACCGCGTGGAGCCCGTCCCACATGATGCTGTACCTGGGCACGGGCATCATGCAGGCGGGCGTCCTGCTGGGCTGGCTGCGGTTCTCGCCGCCGGGCCGGTTCCGGACGGGCGTGCTGCTCGGGCTGTGGGCGTTCTTCCTGGAGAACACGTTCTTCCCGAACGGCCAGCAGGAGTACGGCATCCTCGGGCTGCGCGCGTGGGAGCGCGGCGAGCCGGAGGCGGAGCAGTCGCTGCTGGACTTCGCGGCCAACCAGATCGGCCACCCGGTCGACCGGACGGCGGTGCTGCACTTCACGATGCCGATCCCGTCGTGGGTGTACCCGCTGTGGGGCATCGGCGTGATGGCGTTGATCCTGGTCCTGGCCCGCCGGACGCTGGGTTTCCGCTGGGCGGCCACTTCGGTGGCTCTCGCGTACGTGGCTTACCGGTCGGTGATGTGGCCGCTGCTGCTGGGGCTGGGCTTCCCGGTGTCGACCGTGCCGTTCTACCTGCTCTTCGTGGGCCTCGCGGTGGACCTGGCGTTCGCGATGACGTCCGGCGTGCTCCGGGCGGCCGCGGGGGCGCTGCTGGTGACGGCGTTCGGGTACGGGGCGTTCTGGCTGCAGTCGCAGTTCCGGCCATGGGTGCTGGGTGACGCGCACACGGAGTCGGCACCCCCGGCGGCGTACTGGACGGCGTTGGTGGTGCTGGGCGGGGTGTTCGCACTGTGGGCGGCTGCGGGGCCCTTCACTCGAAGGTGGAGCGCTCGGCGAGGTCTCGCTGTAGCACGCGGTGCTACACCGGAGCCGTGAAGATCATCAGCCAGCGTGAACTGCGCAACGGCTCCGCCGCGGTCATGGATGCCGTCGAAGCCGGCGAAACCTTCCACGTCACGCGCAACGGTGTGGAGATCGCCGAGCTGCGACCGCTGGCCCAACGACGCCAGCTCACCACAGAGGAAATAATCGCCCGGCGCCGGCGGCTACCTCGGGTGGACGCAGCAGAGCTGCGCCGAGAGACGGACGAGTTCTTCGGCGAGGATCGCCTGACCGACGACGACAACCCCTGGGAACGGGCACGTGGCTGACCGGCATGAGCTGGGCGTGCTCGACACCTGCGTCTACCTCGACCTCGTCGACCTCGCTCCGGAGAACTTACCGGTCGTCCATCAGATCACGACAATCACGATGGCCGAACTCCACCAAGGTGTCGTGTTGGCGAAGGATCCAGTGAGCAAAGCCGCTCGTACGGAAGACCTCGCGGCGGCACTCGTGGACTACGTGCCGCTTCCGTTCGATGGCGATGCCGCCACGCGATTCAGCTCATTGGCTGCCCTCACTGTGGCGGCAAAGCGCGAACCGCGACCACGCAAGATGGACTTGATGATCGCCGCGATCGCGTCCGTGCACGGCCTGCCGCTGTACACCCGCAACGCGAAGGACTTCAGGGGCCTCGAGAACTTGCTGGAAGTCGTCGAGGTCTGAACACGACGAAGGGGCGGCACTTTCACGGGAAAGTGCCGCCCCTTCGCGCGTGACTACTTGAGCTTCGTGCCCGCCGAGCCGAGCGCCTGGCAGGCCTCGACCACGCGCTGGGCCATGCCGGCCTCCGCGGCCTTCAGGTACGAACGCGGGTCGTAGACCTTCTTGTTGCCGACCTCGCCGTCGATCTTCAGGACGCCGTCGTAGTTCTTGAAGAAGTGGTCGACGATCGGGCGGGTGAACGCGTACTGCGTGTCCGTGTCGACGTTCATCTTCACCACGCCGTACGACACCGCCTCGCGGATCTCCTCCGGGAGGGAGCCCGAGCCGCCGTGGAAGACCAGCTCGAACGGCTTCGAGCCCGCGTCCAGGCCGAGCTTCTTCGCCGCCGCCTCCTGGCCGCCCTTGAGCACGTCCGGGCGGAGCTTCACGTTGCCCGGCTTGTACACGCCGTGGACGTTGCCGAACGTCGCCGCCAGCAGGTAGCGGCCCTTCTCGCCCGCGCCGAGCGCGTCGATCGTCTTCAGGAAGTCGCCTTCGGCGGTGTACAGCTTCTCGTTGATCTCCGCCTCGACGCCGTCTTCCTCGCCGCCGACGACGCCGATCTCGACCTCGAGGATGATGTTCGCCGCCGCCGTCTTGGCCAGCAGCTCCTGGGCGATCTCGAGGTTCTCGTCGAGGTCGATCGCCGAGCCGTCCCACATGTGGGACTGGAACAGCGGGTTCTGGCCGTTCTTGACGCGCTCGGCCGAGATCTCGATCAGCGGGCGGACGAAGCCGTCCAGCTTGTCCTTCGGGCAGTGGTCGGTGTGCAGCGCGACGTTGACGTCATAGCGAGCCGCGACGACCTGGGCGAACTCCGCCAGCGCGGTCGCGCCGGTCACCATGTCCTTGACCTTCTGGCCGGACGCGAACTCCGCACCACCGGTGGAGAACTGGATGATGCCGTCGCTCTCCGCCTCGGCGAAGCCGCGGATGGCGGCGTTCACGGTCTCGGACGAGGTCACGTTGATGGCCGGGTAGGCGAACTCGTTCGCCTTGGCCCGGTCGAGCATCTCCGCGTAGACCTCGGGGGTGGCGATGGGCATCGTTACTCCTCCTTGGCACAGGGTGGTCCCGACCGCATCGTACGAGGTCCGCCGCCGCCGCACACCGGTCCCCGCGCAGAAACTTCTCCGCACGTGGAATCGGTTCAGAAGGAGGGTGTCCGGCCGCCGGGCGAACCGGCGGCCGGACGGACGTCACAGCAGCTCGGCCGCCAGCTCCCGGTACGCCGGCCACGGGTCTTCGTTCAGCACCTGGATGTTCACGTGGTCGGCACCCGCCTCGAAGTGCTCGCGCAGGCCGGCCGCGATCGTCGCCGCGTCACCCTGCAGGGCCAGTGCGTCGACCAGGCGGTCGCTGCCCTCGCCCTCGAGGTCCTCGTCCGTGAAGCCCAGTTTCCGCAGGTTGGCGACGTAGTTCGACAGCCCGAGGTAGAACTTGACGGTGTTGCGGCCGATCGCGCGGGTCTCGGCGGCGTCGGTCCCCAGGACCACCTTGTGCTCCGGCGCCAGCAGCTTGCCCGCGCCGAGGATCTCCCGGGCTTCCCGCGTGTGCTGCGGCGTCACCAGGTAGGGGTGCGCGCCCGCCGTGCGGTCGCCGGACAGCTTGACGACCTTGGGTCCGAGTGCCGCCAGCGCCCGGCCGGCCACGGGGACGCCCGCCGCGTCCAAGCCGTCGAGGTACTCGACGAGCGCCGTGTACGGCTTCTTGAACTCCTGCGTGTGCTCGCGGTGACCAGCGCCGACGCCGAGCAGGAAGCGGTCCGGGTACTTGCCCGCGATCCGCTCGTACGCCTTCGCGATCGAGGCCGGTTCGTCCTGCCAGATGTTCACGATGCCGGTCGCGACGACCAGGGACTCCGTTGCCCCCAGCAGGTCGTCGACGTATTCGAGGTCGCCGCCGGGCGAGCCGCCCAGCCAGATCGCCCCGTAGCCGAGCTTCTCCGCTTTCGCCGCGAACTCCGCGTCGACGCCTGAGGGGTGCCGCCAGATCCCGAGTTTGCCCAGTTCGATAGCCATGGAACACTCCAACGCGCGAGACACGGGTTTTCCTCCCGGGTTCGGCTACTAATCTCGAAAGCATGAGCAAGCTGGGCAACACCGACCTCGACGTGTACGGCCTCAACCTCGGCTGCAACGTCTTCGGCTGGACGGCCGACGAGCCGCGGTCCTTCGCCGTCCTCGACGCCTACACCGCGGCCGGCGGCAACTTCCTCGACACCGCCGACCTCTACGGCGGCGGCGGTGGCTCCGAGACGATCATCGGCAACTGGCTGGCCGCCCGCGGCCGGCGGGACGACGTCGTCGTCGCCACCAAGGTCGGCATGTGGGAGGGCAGGCCTGGCCTCTCGGCGAAGAACATCCAGGCCGCCGCGGAAGACTCACTGCGGCGCCTGCAGACCGACCACATCGATCTCTACTACGCCCACGTCGACGATCCGGACACCCCGCTCGAAGAGACACTCGAGGCGTTCGACGCGCTGGTCCGCGCGGGCAAGGTGCGCCACCTGGGCGCGTCCAACTACACCGCCGAACGGCTCGCCGCCGCACTGTCCATTTCGGACAGCAACGGCTTCGCGCGGTACGCCGTGCTGCAGCCGCACTACAACCTCGTCGAACGGGACTACGAGCAGGACCTCGCGCCGCTCGTCGAGCGCGAAGGCCTCGCGACGCTGCCGTACTTCTCCCTCGCGAAGGGCTTCCTCACCGGCAAATACCGCACGAAGGGCTCCGGAAGCGACAGCCCGCGCGCTGCCCGCGCCGAGTCCTATTTGGACAAGGGCGGCGCGCACGTCCTGGCCAAGCTCGACGCAGTGGCGGCCGCGCACGGCGTTTCGGTCGCCACGGTGGCGCTCGCGTGGCTGCGGCAGCAGCCGACGGTCGCCGCCCCGATCGCCAGCGCGCGCACGCCCGAGCAGCTCACCGACCTGATCGCGTCGGTCACCCTGACGCTGACCCCGGACGAATTGGCTACTCTCGGGTAGCTTACCGCGGGTAAGTTGAGGTACGGTGCCCTCAAGTGACGTCTAGGAGGGCACCGTGGCCAACCCGTTTTCGCTGCTGAGCGGCACCAAGAAGGTCGACGGCAAGGTCGTCCTGATCACCGGCGCGGCCCGCGGCATCGGCGCCGGGCTGGCCGAGCGGCTGGCCGCTCGCGGCGCCAAGGTCGCCCTCGTCGGCCTCGAAGCCGAGGAGCAGCGGAAGGTCGCCGACCGGATCGGGCCGAACGCGAAATCGTGGGAAGCCGACGTCACGAGCTGGGACGCGCTCGAAAGCGCGACGAAGGGCGTGGTCGAGCACTTCGGCGGCATCGACATCGTGATCGCCAACGCCGGCATCGCGACCGCGGGCTTCGTCCGCTCGGTCGACCGGGCCGCGTTCGAGAAGGTCATCGAGGTCGACCTGCTCGGCGTCTGGCGCACGTTCCGCGTCACGCTCCCGCACGTCATCGAGCGCAAGGGCTACCTGCTGGCGATCTCCAGCCTCGCCGCGATCACGCACGCGCCAGGCATGGCGAACTACGCCGCCGCGAAGGCCGGCGTGGAAGCCTTCTCGAACAGCCTCCGCGCCGAGGTCGCCCACCTGGGCGTCAAGGTCGGCGTCGCGCACCCGACGTGGATCCGCACCGACCTGGTCGAGAGCGCCGACGCGCACCCGGTGTTCGGCAAGCTCCGCGCGTCGATGCCCGGCCTGATCGGCAAGACGTACCCGCTGGACGTGGCCCTCGACGACCTCGAAGCCGGCATCCTCAAGCGCGCCCGGACGATCCACGTGCCGCGCTGGGTCGGCGGGCTCAAGCTCCTGCGCGCGTTCCTGCCGCCGGTCATCGAGATCGGCTCCCGCAGCCGGGTACCGTCGGCGGACAAGGCCGCGCTCGCCGACATCGAGGCGCGCGGCGCGTTCGAGTCGGCGGTCACCGGCCACGGCGGGCGAGCCGCCACCAAGGGGTGACCATGTCCCGTCGCGACCAGATCAGGATGACCGAGGCCGAGGTGCGCGCGTACCTCGCCGAGCAGAAGGTCATCAACGTCGCCAGCATCGGCCCGAACGGCCGCCCGCACCTCGCGCCGCTCTGGTACTTCCCGCACGAGGACGGCGTCGCGACCTGGACGTACGGCACGTCGCAGAAGGCGAAGAACTTCCGGCGGCGGCCGGAGGCGACCGTGCTGGTCGAGGACGGCGACAGCTACGAGAAGCTCCGCGGCGTCTCGTTCGAGGCCGACGTCCAGCTCGTCGAGGACGTCGACGAGGTGACCCGGATGGGGACCGCGCTGATGCAGCGGTACTCGGGCGCCAAGCCGGGCGACCCCGCACCCGACGAACTGAAGGCCTTCATCGCAGGTCAGGCGGCCAAACGCGTCGGACTGATCTTCAAGCCGACCAAGGTCGTCAGCTGGGACCACGGCAAGCTCGGCGGGACGTACTGATCGGTAGGGAGTACTTCCAAGTAACTGTTACCTGAGGTAACGTCATCTGGGCAGCCAACTCGACGCAGCGGAGGCCGACAGATGACCGAGCGGTTCAAGGTCGTGATCGTGGGCACCGGGTTCTCCGGGCTCGGCCAGGCGATCCAGCTCGAAAAGGCCGGCATCCGGGACTACGTGATCCTGGAGAAGGCCACCGAGGTGGGCGGCACCTGGCGAGACAACTCCTACCCCGGGTGCGCGTGCGACGTGCAGTCGCACATGTACTCGTTCTCGTACGAGCAGAACCCGGGCTGGTCGCGGTCGTTCTCGCCGCAGCCGGAGATCTTCGACTACCTCAAGGGTGTCGCGGACAAGTACCGGCTGCGCGAGAAGATCCGCTTCGGCGTCGAGCTGACCGGCGCCCACTGGGACGAGCGGGCGCGCCGCTGGACGGCGACGACCAAGGACGGCTGCGAGTTCGTCGCGCAGTTCCTCGTCTCCGGCGTCGGCGGCCTGCACATCCCGCAGGTCCCCGAGCTGCCCGGGATCGCGGAGTTCAAGGGCCAGACCTGGCACTCGGCGCAGTGGAACCACGAGTACGACCTGCGCGGCAAGAAGGTCGCTGTCGTCGGCACCGGCGCCAGTGCCGTCCAGTTCGTCCCGAAGATCGCCCCCGACGTCGCCGAGCTGACGCTGTTCCAGCGGACGCCGCCGTGGATCATGCCGAAGCCCGACCACGCGATGCCGTCGTGGGCACAGACGCTGTTCAAGCGCGTCCCCGGCACCCAGCGCCTGTACCGCAACGCGCTGTACTGGCTCCTGGAAGCGCGGGCCATCGGCTTCAACGGCCACCCGGCGATCATGAAGGCCGGCGAGCTGATCGCGAAGCGGAACATCGCCAAGGGCATCAAGGACCCCGCGCTGCGCAAGAAGGTCACGCCGGACTACACGATGGGCTGCAAGCGCGTCCTGATCTCCAACGACTACTACCCGGCGCTGGCCCGGCCGAACGTCGACGTCGTCACCGAGGGCGTCAAGGAGGTCAAGGCGCACTCGATCATCGACTCCGCGGGCGTCGAGCACGAGGTCGACGCGATCATCTACGGCACCGGCTTCAAGGTCACCGACGCGCTGGAGTACCTCGACATCACCGGCGTCGACGGCCGCGACCTCGCCAAGGAGTGGGCGACCGAGGGCATGCGGACCCACAAGGGCATCACCGTGTCCGGCTTCCCCAACCTGTTCTTCCTGCTCGGGCCGAACACCGCGCTCGGCCACAACTCCGTGGTGTTCATGATCGAGTCGCAGTCGCGGTACGTCGTCGACGCCGTCAAGCTCGCCGACTCCCGGGGCGCCGCCGCCCTCGACGTCCGGCCGGGCGTGCAGGACGAGTTCCAGCGCGAGATCCAGGACAAGCTGGTCAAGGGCGTCTGGACGCAGGGCGGCTGCAAGAGCTGGTACCTCGACGCCCAGGGCGTCAACCGGACGATCTGGCCGGGCTTCACCTGGCGCTACTGGCTCCAGACGCGCAAGGTCGACCCGGCCGACTACGAGCTGACCGGCCGGGCGTCATGACCGGCGAAGACGAGCAGCTCGTCCTCCACGCCCGGGACGTGCAGTTCGACTGGGCGGCGCTCCCGATGCACTGGATCCCCGGCGAACCGCAGGCCACGCACACCATCAACGTGCTGCACCTGGCCCTGCCCGAGGGCGAGCGCTGGTTCGTCGAGGTGTTCAAGCAGGCGGTGCCGCTGATCCGCGACGAGCGGCTCAAGGAGGACGTCCTCGGCTTCATCGGCCAGGAGGCCGTGCACGCCGAGGCGCACGACGGCGCGGCGGCACACCTCGAGGCGGCGGGCGTCCGCGTGCGCCCGTTCGTCGCGCAGATGGAGTGGCTGTTCCGGAAGCTCCTCGGCGACCGCGACCTGACCGGGAAGGCCGCCGAGGAATGGCTGGTCGAACGGCTCGGGATCATCGCGGCGATCGAGCACTACACGGCGTTCCTCGGCCAGTGGGTGCTCGACGCGCCCCTGGCGGAGGCGGGCGCCGACCCGGTGATGCTGGACCTGCTGCGCTGGCACGGCGCCGAGGAGGTCGAGCACCGGTCGGTGGCGTTCGACCTGTTCGTGCACCTCGACGGGCGGTACACCCGCCGGGTGCGCAGCATGGCGGCGGTGACGCCGGTGCTGGCCTGGGTCTTCGCCCGGGGCACGCGCTATCTGATGCGCCACGACCCGACGCACCCCGGCCGCGCGTCGCTGCGGGGCCACCGGCGGGCGGCGCGACGCGGGTTGCTGCCGACCGGACGTCAGCTGGTGCGGGAGATCCGGCCGTACTTCCGGCGGTCGTACCACCCGTCCGGGACCGGGAGCACCGAGCAGGCGGTGGCCTACCTGGCGAGCTCGCCCGCCGCCCGGGCGGCGGGGTGAGCGAGCCAAGAGCGGCACTTTCACGTGAAAGTGCCGCGTTGGGGCGGCCCACCCGGCTCGACGGCAGCGCGCGCACCGACCACCTGATGTCCACTTTGGTCGGTGTCGTGGGCGTTTACCGCCGGTTGTCGCAATTCAGCGGGAAGCGGCGACCGCCGGTGCGCACGGTGGACCGCAACCTTTCGCTGGTCGTCGAAACGATCCGGCCCGAAGCCGACGACGTCGTGAGCCTGCGGCTCGCGAACGGCACGGCGCTCCCGGGCTGGCGGCCGGGCGCGCACATCGACCTGGTGCTGCCGTCCGGCCTGGTCAGGCAGTACTCGCTCTGCGGCGACGCGGGCGACCGCTCGCACTACCGGATCGCCGTCCGGAAGATCGGTACCGCCTCGGCCGAGGTCCACGCGCTGGCGCCGGGCACGCGCGTCACCGTGCGCGGCCCGCGGACCGCGTTCCCGCTCGTCGGCCGCGGGCCGTTCCACTTCGTCGCCGGCGGCATCGGCATCACGCCGATCCTGCCGATGGTCCGGACCTGCGTGGCGGCGGGCGCGGACTGGCGGCTGGTCTACACCGGACGCAGCCGGGCGTCGATGCCGTTCCTCGGCGAACTGCCTGCCGACGACCGCGTCTGGATCCGCCCGGACACCGAGTACGGCGTCCCGGCCTCGGGTGCCGAGCTCCTCGACGGCCTGCCGGCCGGCGCGGCCGTGTACTGCTGCGGCCCGGTGCCGATGATCACCGGCGTCCGCGTCGACCTGGCGCTGACGCCGGCCGCGGTCCACTTCGAACGGTTCGCCCCGCCGCCGGTCGTCGACGGCGAGCCGTTCCGGCTGACTCTGCGCAGGTCGGGACAGGTGATCGAGGTGCCGGGCGACCGGACAGCGCTGGACGTCCTGCGGGCGGCCCGGCCGGCCACGCCGTACTCGTGCCGGCAGGGCTTCTGCGGGACCTGCGCGGTGCCGACGGCCGACGGCGGCTCGATGCGGATCTGCGTCGACCGCGGCACCACGGTGCTCGACCTATGACTCCGCGGGCAGCCAGGCGCCGATCACCGGCTTGAACTCCCGGACGGTCCGCTGCGCGACGACGCCTTCCAGGAAGTACGGGTCGCGGTCGATCGTCTCCTTCAGGTGGGCCTCGTCTTCGGCCTGGTAGAGCGTGATGCCGCCGGTGCCGTCGCCGAGCGGCCCGGCGACCGCGACGCGGCCCTCCTCGGCCAGGTTCGCGAGGAACTCGCGGTGACGCGGCCGGACGTCCGGCATCTTCTCCTGGACGTAGGTGATTTCGACGAGGAACCAGGCCATGTGGATCTCCGGGGGGCAGGCGCGGGCGGGTCGGTGCCGACGCTACCCGTGTCACGGTTCTGTACCAGCAGCCGATCTGTGGCACCGGCATCTGAACCCGATAGGCTGGGGACGCGTCAGTACCTGTGTGAGCGCTGTGAATACCGTGAACCTGCTGACGCGGCACACCGTGCAAGCCGGGGTCGAGAACAGGCAGGGGTTCATGCTCGAGGGCAATGCGGAACGCAGTGTCGAGGCGACCCTCGGCCACCTGCGGGTCATGGACGGTCCGGCCCCGGCGCAGACCGCCGCGCCGCTGACCCTCGAAGACCTCTACCGCCAGCACCGCATGCGGCTGGTCCGGCTGGCGATCCTGCTGGTGGACGAGCCCGCGACGGCGGAAGACGTGGTCCAGGAGGCCTTCACCGGCCTGCACCGCAACTGGAGCAGGCTCCGGGACGCCGCGGCCGCGGTCGGATACCTGCGCACCGCGGTCGTCAACGGGTCACGCAGCGTGCTGCGCCGCCGCAAGACGGCCCGGGAGTACGTGCCGCCGCACGCGGTGAACGCGCGGTCCGCGGAGAGCCTCGCGATGCTCTCCAGCGAGCACCAGGCCGTGGTCAGCGCGCTGTCCAAGCTGCCGCCCCGCCAGCGTGAAGTGCTGGTGCTGCGCTACTACGGCGGGCTGAGCGAGGCCGAGATCTCTGAGGCCGCAGGTATCTCGAAGGGTACCGTCAAATCGACCGCCAGCCGGGCGCTCGAGGCACTCCAGAAAGCCATGCAAGCCCCGCAGTGACCCGGGTGGACCATTCCAGTCACTGAGTCGTATCACCATGCTTGGTCCAGACCAATATATGCTGGGGTGCGTGAGAGGCGCCGGAGATTTCGTGATCATGGGCGGCCGGGTCGCCGCCCCGGACCGTGTACTCGACGACGGCTGGGTGGCCGTCTCCGACGGGCGGATCGCCGGCGTGGGTTCCGGGACCCCGCCGTCCGGCGAGCACGTGGACGTCGGCGGGGCGCTGGTCGTGCCCGGTTTCGTCGACACCCACTGCCACGGCGGGGGAGGTGCTTCGTTCACCTCCCTCGATCCCGAGGAACTCCTGACGGCGGTGCGGGCGCACCGCCGTCACGGCACCACGACCATGCTCGCCAGCCTGGTCTCGGACCCGGTGGACATCCTGCGTGAGCAGGTCGCGGCGCTGCGTGAGCTCGTCCAGGACGGCGAGGTCGCGGGCATCCACCTGGAGGGGCCGTTCATCTCGAAGGCCCGCTGCGGCGCGCACGACCCGGAGACACTGCTCGAACCGGACACCGGCACGGTCGAGAAGCTGCTGCGCGCGGGCCAGGGCGCGATCCGGATGGTCACCATCGCCCCCGAGCTGCACGGCGGGGTGAAGGCCGTCCGCCAGCTGGCCGAGTCCGGCGTCATCGCGGCCATCGGGCACACCGACGGCGTCGAGGAGCAGCTGCTGCCGGCGATCGACGCGGGCGCGACGGTGGCGACCCACCTGTTCAACGGCATGCGGCCGCTGCACCACCGCGAGCCCGGCCCGGTCGGCGCCCTGCTGGACGACGAGCGCATCACGATCGAGCTCATCTGCGACCTGGTCCACCTGCACCCGACCGTGGTCCGCCTGGCGGCGAAGCACGCGGGCCGCGACCGGACGGTGCTGATCACCGACGCGATGTCGGCGACGGACGCGGCCGACGGCCGCTACACCCTGGGCCGGCTGGAGGTCGACGTCCACGACGGCGTCGCCACGCTGGCGGACAACGGCTCGCTGGCCGGCAGCACCCTGACGATGGACACCGCCTTCCGCAATCTGGTCAGGGGTGCCAAACTCGGCATTCTCGACGCGGTGCACGCGACGTCGCGGCGGCCGGCCGAGCTGCTCGGCATCGCCGACCGCACCGGGCTGCTGTGCCCGGGCTACCAGGCCGACATCGTGGTCCTCGACCAGGACCTGCGGCCCGCGAAGGTGCTGCGCCGGGGAGAATGGGTCGCCGAGGTGGGTACGGCTACCTTGAGCACGTAAGTTTGGGCGAGCGGACGGGCGGAGATGAGCGAGCCGAAGGATCCCGAGCAGCTGCTGGCGGACGCCCTTCGTGCGCAAGCCGTCTTCGCGCCTTCCGCGTCTTCCACGGCCGCGCCTTCCGAGCCGGCCACGGACGCGGTCCCGACCAGCGATCTGCCGTCGGCGTACGGGCTGCTGTCCGGCGCCAGCGCGGACTCGCTGGAGCGTGAGCGCGCGGCCCTGGACGCGGAGGCACCGACGACGTTCGCCCCGCGCCCGCCGGAGCCGGTGCGGACGTCCGCGCAGCTCCCGGCGTACTGGATCTTGCTGCTGGCGGTGCTGCTGGGGCTCGCCGCGGGGTCCGTGGTCGGGCTGCTGACGCTGGTCTGACCGGGTCTCAGTCACGACTCAGGGTGACCCTGTACCGTTTTTGGGGTGATTCTCGCCCAGAGCACGGTCAACACGATGTCGCTGCTGCCGTCATGGCTGGACCCGCAGCACCTGCTGAGCGGCCTGACGACACCGGTCGTCGCGGTGCTGTGCCTGATCATCTTCGTCGAGAGCAGCATCTTCCCGGTCCTCCCGGGCGATTCGCTGCTGTTCACGGCGGGCCTGTTCATCGCGAACGGCACGCTGAACGCTCCGTTGTGGCTGGTCTGCGTCCTGGTGACGGCGGCGGCCCTGCTCGGCAACGTGGTCGGCTACTACATCGGCTACTTCGTCGGACCGAAGCTGTTCAACCGGCCCGACTCGAAGTTCTTCAAGCAGGAGTACGTCGACAAGACGCACGAATTCCTGGAGAAGCACGGCCCGAAGGCGGTGGTGCTGGCCCGGTTCGTGCCGTTCGTGCGCACGTTCATCACGTGGATCGCGGGCATCGGCCGCATGGACCCGAAGCGCTACTTCACGTACACGGTGCTCGGCGGGATCCTGTGGGCCGCGGGCATCACGGTGCTGGGCTCGCTGCTGGGCAACATCGGCTTCATCCGGGACAACGTCGACGCGATCTTCGTGCTGATCGTGCTGGTGTCGGTGGTGCCGATCGCGCTGGAGTACCTGAAGTCGCGGCGGGAGAAGAAGCTGCTCGCCGAGGCCGACCCGGAGGTCACGCAGCGGATTCCCCGCGTCCGGGACTGAGGTTTTACGAAGGGCCCTGCCGGTCGGCGGCAGGGCCCTTCGTCGTCCGCAACGGCCAACTCACACCAGAGCGGCCAACTCACCGGGAGTATGGGTGTGTTGGCCGTTCCGGTGGCGGCACGAGTTCGCCAACAGCGTCGTCGGAGGTCCCGAATGAGTCATTCGCGACCTTCGCAGGACCCGCGGCCGGGTTCGGTGCACGCGTGGCCGGCCGAAACTGTCGGACCCTCGCGGTAACGTGAAAACAGGGGTCCCCCGGGCGGGGACCCCTGCAGGCGCGGCTCGGGCTCGGCTACCCGGCGGATTCCGCGCCCGGACTCCGGACCGGCAAGCCGAACGCTTCGGCGACCGCCAGAAGCCGTTTGTCGTAGGTGACGAAGGACGTCAGCTGCCTGCCGAACACGGCGTGGGCAGTGGCCAGGTGAATGGCATCCAGCGAGCGCAGCTCGGGTGACGGGTAGCCGGCAGCGGTGCTGCGTACCAGGTCGTCGATCTCGTACTTGGCGACTCGCTCCAGCACCGCCGGGACGGCGGCCACCAGATCGGGATCGCTGCGGCGGAGAGCGCGGGGCAGTTCGACCTCCGCCAATGCCGACGTGACCAGCATCGTGTTCGGCCGTTCGTCCAGCCAGTCGACCAGCGCGACGCTTTCGGCTTCGTGCCGGACCAGCTTCACCAGGGCGGCCGTGTCCAGGTAGATCATCAGTACCGTTCGTCGTCGCGAAGCTGCCGGAGCAACTCCCCAGCCTCAAGATCTGTGCGCACGGGGCCCTGCGGGCGGGGCATCGGCCCGCCTACGCTGGCCGCGCGCAGCTTTCCCGAGGCGATCAAGGCCGAGACCGGGCTCGGCCGAGCCGGCACGATGCGAGCGATTACGGTGCCACGCTCGGTGATCTCGACGTCCTCGCCGGCCTTTACCCTGGCCAGGACCCCTGCCGTGTCCTGGTTCAGCTCGCGCACGGGAACCTGACTCATGCAGCCAGTGTAGTACGCCGATGTAGTACGACGGTCCCGCTCAGGTCATCGAGAACATCGACCCCGGGTTGAACAGGTTCTCCGGGTCCAGCGCCCGCTTGATCTCCTGGTGCACCCGCAACCCCACCGGCCCGATCTCCCGCGCCAGCCACTCCCGCTTGATCTTCCCGACGCCGTGCTCCCCCGTCACCGTCCCGCCGAGCGACAGCCCCACCTCGAGGATCTCGTCGAACGCCCGCTGGGCCCGCTCGAACTCGTCGGGGTCGTCCGGCTGGTACACGATCGTCGGGTGCATGTTGCCGTCGCCGGCGTGGCCGACCACCGCGATGCGCAGGCCCACCTCCGCGCTGATCTTCTCGCAGCCGCGGATCAGCTCCGCGATACGCGTGCGGGGCACGCACACGTCGTCGGTCAGCCAGAGGCCGTACGTCTCCAACGCCGTCAGCACCACCCGGCGCGCCTGCAGGAGCATCCGGCCTTCCTCGAGGTCCTCCGTCGTGTACGCCAGGTCCGCTCCGCAGTCGACGCAGATCTCCTCCAGTGCCGCCAGCTCGCGGCGGGCCACCTCGCCGCCCGCGTCCGACTGGCCCAGCAGCAGGGCCTGGCAGCTCGAGCCCGCGCCGAGGTCCGTCTTCAGGTACGCCTCGGACGCCTTGATCGACGACGCGTCCATGATCTCCAGCAGCGACGGCACCAGGCCTTCGCGCACCACCCTGGCCACGGCCTCCCCGGCCGCTTCCGTGGTCGAGAAGCCCGCGACCAGCGTCGCCGGGGCCTGAGGCAGGGGCTTGAGCTGGACCGTCGCCTGGGTGATCACGCCGAGGGTGCCCTCGCTGCCCACGAACAGCCGCGCGAGGTCGTAGCCGGCGACGCCCTTCACCGTGCGGCGGCCGGTCTTCAGCAGTGACCCGTCGGCCAGGACGACCTCCAGGCCGAGCACCGAGTCCGTCGTGACGCCGTACTTCACGCAGCAGAGGCCGCCCGCGTTGGTCGACAGGTTGCCGCCGATCGTGCACCAGTCGTAGCTCGACGGGTCCGGCGGGTAGAACAGCCCGTGCTTCTCCACCGCGTTGCGGAAGTCCAGGTTGACCACGCCCGGCTGGACGACCGCCAGCCGGTTGCCCGCGTCGATCTCGACGATCTCGTTCAGCTTGGTCAGCGACAACGTGACGCAGCCGTCGATGGCGTTCGCCGCACCGGACAGGCCGCTGCCCGCCCCGCGCGGCACGATCGGCACCTTGGCCTCGGCGCACGCCTTGACGACCGCCTGCACCTCCGCCGCGTTCGCGGGCAGCACGACGGCCAGCGGCGTGCCCGACGGCGCCAGCGGCATCATGTCGCGGGCGTAAGAAGCCGTGACGTCGATGTCGGTGAGCACGGCGCTCTTGCCGAGCAGGTCGCGGAGCCGGGTGACCAAAGCTTCGTTGCTCATGGCCTCATCGTAAGCCCGGACACTCCGCACTGTGGAAATTTTCTTTCGAAACCAGCCGTAACGGAGCAGTGCGTCAGCGGACCAGTCCCAGCAGCTTCTCGACGTGGACGGTCAGCAGCACCCGCTGGTCGGTGACCATGGCCTGGCGGTACTCGGCCCAGTCGGGGTGCTCGCCCGACGCGCGGCGGTAGTAGTCGACCAGCGCTTCCACCGTGTCGTCGTCCGGTGCCGCGGCCGGCGCCGTCAGCGACGCGCGTCCCTCGGCGACGACGTAGCTCCAGCCGTCCTCGCTGCCCACGTGGAACGTCACCCGCGGGTCGCGCCGCATGTTCTTCGTCTTCGCCCGGGTCTCGGTGATCGACGCGATGAGCGTTCCCGAGTCGTACAGGTAAGTGATCGTGGACAGCTGTGGCCGGCCGTCGCGGCGGATCGTGGCGAGGACGCCGTGGTGACGGGCGGCGAGGAAGTCCTTCAGCGCTGTGTCGTCGGTCATACCCTTCTCAACCCGCCACGGGCGCCGTTGTTCCGGCCGCAACCCCGGAGAAAATGTGCTTGCATACAACAACTAAAGTGTGTTCGACCACATCCCGCGGTACTCCGCTTGCATAACCGCTAGTGAAGGCACATCCTTGCCTGAGGCAACTAGTTGCAGCCGCCAACCAACGCCTTGAAGGATCACCGATGGCAACGAACACCACCCGACCGAAGGCCGAGCTGGACCTCGCCGACCAGCTCGGGCACGAGCTCGTGCGCCTGGTCCGCCTGATCAACAAGGCGAAGTCGCAGGTCGCCAAGCAGGGACCGGACGGCATCGAGCGGGCGGCGTACGCGATCCTCTTCACCCTCATCCACGAGGGACCGCAGCGCACCAGCAGGCTGGCCGAATCGCTCCACTCCGAGATCTCCACGATCAGCAGGCAGTCGAGCTCGCTCGTCCAGCACGGGCTGGTCGAGCGCCAGGCCGACCCGGAGGACGGGCGCGCCTGCCTGCTCGCGCCGACACCCGAGGGCATGCGGGTCTTCGAAGAGAACCGCAAGCAGCGCAACCAATGGCTGGCCGACGTGCTCGGGGACTGGAGCGACGGGGACATCCAGACCCTGAACCGCCTCTTCGGCCGGCTCAACACAGGTATCGAGAACCACTCTCCACAGCTGGCCGACGCCCACGCGTCCGCCGGTGCACCGGCCAAGGGGGCCAACGCATGAGCACCACCGTCGACCAACCAGTCGTGGCGAAGGAACCACCACGGCTGAGCCACCGCCAGATCGTCACGATCCTGAGCGGCCTGATGTGCGGCATGTTCCTCGCCGCGCTCGACCAGACGATCGTGGGTACCTCGATCGTCAAGATCGCCAACGACCTGCACGGCTTCGACCTGCAGGCCTGGGCGACCACGGCGTACCTGATCACCTCGACGATCGTCACGCCGATCTACGGCAAGCTCTCCGACATCTACGGGCGCAAGCCGTTCTACCTGGCCGCGATCACGATCTTCGTCGCCGGTTCGCTGGCCTCGACGTTCGCGCAGTCGATGTACGAGCTGGCCGCGTTCCGCGCGATCCAGGGCCTGGGAGCCGGTGGCCTGATGTCGCTGGCGATGACCATCCTCGGCGACATCGTGCCGCCGCGTGAGCGGGCCAAATACCAGGGTTACATCCTGGCCGTGTTCGGCCTGTCGACCGTGCTCGGCCCGGTGCTGGGCGGCTTCTTCGCGGGCATCGACACGCTGGGCGGCCTGCACGGCTGGCGCTGGGTCTTCCTGATCAACGTCCCGATCGGCGTGGTCGCGCTGTTCGTCGTCGCCCGCGTGCTGAACGTGCCGCACCAGCGCCACGAGCACAAGATCGACTGGTGGGGCGCGCTGACGATGGTCGTCGCGGTCGTGCCGTTCCTGATCGTCGCCGAGCAGGGCCAGAAGTGGGGCTGGGGCGACCAGAAGGCGATCCTCTGCTACGTCATCGGCGGCGTCGGCGTGATCGCGTTCATCGTCGTCGAGAAGTGGATGAAGGACGCCGCGCTGATCCCGCTGCGGCTGTTCAAGAACTCGACGTTCACCGTGGCGATCATCGGCGGTGTCATCGTCGGTGTCGCGATGTTCGGCGCGATCACGATGATCCCGCAGTTCCTGCAGGTCGTGCAGGGCAAGACGCCGACCGAGTCCGGGCTGCTGATGCTGCCGCTGATGGCGGGCATCATGCTCAGCTCGATCGTCTCCGGCCGGATCACCGGGAAGACCGGCCGCTACAAGATCTTCCCGATCGTCGGCACGCTGCTCATCGCCGGTGGCGCGTTCTTCTTCGCGCAGGTCAAGTACGACTCGGCGCTGTGGCACCCGCTGACCGCGGCCGCCATCATCGGCCTCGGCCTCGGCCAGTGCATGCAGACGCTGATCATCGCGGTGCAGAACGCGGGCCCGCGCAGCGACATGGGCGTCTCGACCGCGTCGGCGACGTTCTTCCGCCAGATCGGTGGTACCGCCGGTGTCGCGATCTTCCTGACGGTCCTGTTCAACACCCTGCTGCCCAACATCACGAAGGCGTTCGGCGGTCAGCTGCCCGCGGGCGCCGGCGCGAGCGTCGGGAACCTGTCCGAGAACACCAGCGTCATCCAGACCCTGCCCGAGGCGATCCGGACGCCGATCCTGGTCGGCTTCACCGACTCGATCACCACGGTGTTCTACATCGCGGGCGCGGTGGCCCTGCTGGCCACGCTGGTGCTGCTGTTCATGAAGGAGATCCCGCTGACCAACGCGGCCCCGGCCGCGGCGGCCATGGAGGGCGGCGAAGCGCTGCTGGACGACCACGCCGACGAGCCCACCGAGATCGTCGAGCCGGTGCGCCCGGTCGACCGCGAACCCGCTCTCGTGGGCGGTGGGAAGCACGCGCTGAGCACCAACGGGCACGGTGACTACCAGGCCGTCTCCGGCGCGCTGCCGATCACGAACTCCGTCGCGGACGCCGCGGTCGACACGCCCGTCGGCGCGAGCGGGGTGCCGGTGACCGGGCACGTCCGGCGCCAGGACGGCAGCCACGTGGCGGGCGCCGCGCTGACCCTGATCGACCAGCGCGGCCGCCAGGTCGCGCGGGCCACCGGCGCCGCCGACGGCAGCTACTCGGTGCCCAGCCAGGGCCCGGGCCAGTACGTCCTGATCGTGTCGGCGCACGGCCACCAGCCGCAGGCCTCCAGCGTCGTGATCAGCAACGGGCCGGCCACCGTCGACGTCACGCTCACCGGGTCCGGCGAACTGACCGGCACCGTGAAGGCGGCCTCGACCGGCGAGCCGCTGGCGAACGTCACCGTGACGCTCACCGACGGCCGCGGCGAGGTGAACGGCGCGTTCATCACGACCGCGGACGGCACCTACGCCTTCGTCGGGGTCGGCGCCGGGGCGTACACCCTGGTCGCCAGCGGCGCGGGCTACCGGCCCGTCGCGCTGACGCTCACCGTGCCCGACAGCGGCGTGCTGCGCCACGACGTCGAGCTGGCCAGCTCGGTGCTGCTCACCGGCACCGCGCGGACCGAGGGCGACCGGATCGTGCCGGACGCGCGGATCACCGTGCTCGACGCCGAAGGCAACGTGGCCGCGGTCGCCCGGACCGACGGCGAAGGCCGGTACGTGGTCAGCGACCTGCCCGCGGGCGCGTACACCGTGGTCGCGAGCGGCTACCCGCCGGCGACCAGCCAGGTGGAGCTGACCGGCGGCGAGGCGGGCCACGACGTCCGGCTGAGCTACGACCAGGCCCTCGACGAGCTGGTCGACCGGTCATGACCGGCCTGCGCGCGACCTTCCGCACGGCCGAGGGCTGGGCGGTGGAGCACGCGGTGCTCACCGTCACCGACCCGGCCGGGCGGCAGGTCGCCCGCCAGGCGGCGGACGTCCGCGGCGAGGTCGTCACCGACGCGCTCGCGCCGGGTGTGTACACGGCCGTCGTCACGGCGGCCGGGTACACCCCGCTCGCGCGGACCGCGCAGATCGCCTCGGACGGCAGCGGCTCGCTCGGCGACGTCGTGCTGGCCCCGGTCGCCGAGGCGATCGAGCTGCCGCCCGCCGGGCCGTGGGTGATCGACCCGATGCACACGTCGGTGGTCGCGACCGCGCGGCACCTGGGCATCGCGAGCATCAAGGCGCGGTTCCCGGACGTCTCGGGCCGGATCGAGATCGGCCGCCCGGCCGAGCGGTCGTCGGTGCACGCCGAGATCAAGGCGGCGAGCATCGACACCGGCATCCGGATGCGCGACGACCACCTGCGCTCGCCGGACTTCCTCGACGTCGACGTGCACCCGGTGATCACGTTCAGCAGCACCGGGCTGCGGCAGCGCGGCGCGGACTCGTGGACGCTGCTGGGCGAGCTGACGCTGCACGGCGAGCGCCGCGAGGTCGAGCTCGAGCTGACCTACGGCGGCTGGGGCCCGGACCCGTGGGGCGGCGTGCGCGTCGCGTTCCACGCGGAGACGACGCTGCACCGGAACGACTTCGCGATCAACTACAGCGCGATGGTCCGCGCCGGCGTCGCGGCGGTCGGCACGACGGTGAAGATCGAGCTGGACGTCGAAGCGGTGCAGGGCGAGACGCTGCCGCAATTCTGACGTCCCGTCCGTTCGGGAAGGCCCTCTCACCGCTGGTGAGGGGGCCTTCACCGTTGGTGAGACGGGTGCTCGATTTGACCGTTAGCCGCGGCGAGTTCACCCGGGCCACGTAGGCTCGCGGTGTGAACGTCGTGAGCATCGAGGCCGCGGGCGTCGGCGTGAGCTGGCTGGACACGGCCGGACCGCTGCTCGTCTGGGTGATCGTGCTGAGCTTCGTGCTGGTCGAGTGCGCGCTCATCGTCGGGCTGTTCCTGCCCGGCGATTCGCTCCTGTTCGGGGCGGGCGTGGTGCTGGCGCAGCACGGTTCGGACGCCAACGCGTGGTTCCTTTCGGGGGCCGCGCTGATCGTCGCGATCCTCGGCAACCAGATCGGCTACTACATCGGCCGCACGAGCGGCACGAAGCTGATCGCCCGCCGCGACGGCAAGGTGCTGAACCGCCACAACCTCGAGCGCGCGCAGCGGTTCCTGGACCGCAAGGGTTTCTTCGCGATCGTGGCGGCCCGCTGGATCCCGTGGATCAGGACGCTGGCCCCGCTGATCGCGGGCGCGGCCCGGATGGACCGCCGCCGGTTCCTGGTGGCGACGGCGTTCGGCGGGCTGCTGTGGGTCCCGACGCTGGTGCTGCTGGGGTACTACGGTGCCGGTCTGCTGGACTCCCTGCCGTGGCTGAAGACGGCGGCACTGTGGATCAGCATCGCGTTCTTCGTGTTCGGCACCGGCTACGGGGTGCTGCGGTACCGGCAGGAGATGCGCCGCCCGGTCGACGAGACGGACGACGCGCGCGCCTGATCAAAGCTCTGGATCGGCCCAGATCTCCAGCTGGATGCCGTCCGGATCGCGGAACACGACCACTCGCGAGCCTTCGAAGGTCCGCGACGGGGCCGCGTCCTGGTAGTGGACGCCGAACTCCTGCAGCCGGCTCTCCCACTCCGCCAGCTCGGCCGCCGAGTGCACCCGGAAGGCCACGTGGTCCAGGCCGGTCCGGCGTTCGTCGAAGCCGCGCCGCCCGGTGTCCGCGTGCTGCACCAGCACCACCGAGAACTCGTCGCCGGCGGAGCGCAGCACGACCTTGCGCAGGCCCGTGTCCGGCTCTTCGCGCCGGGTGACCTCCTCGAGGTCGAGGACACGCACGTACCACGGCACGCTGCGGTCCACGTCGGTCACGGTGAGCGCGAGGTGGTGCACGGACATGAGTTTGGCCATGGCTTCCGAAGCCGTCCTTTCTCGTGGCGGCTCCCCAGAGTTGCACAGCGTCCGACCGCCGAAACCGAGGTGACCAATTCCCCCGGCCAATCGTGATCTCGCCGTCTCCGGCCGTCCCAGCAGGCGGACGAAACCTACCGCTGGTCACCCCGGTCTTACGGATGGTGACCGGCGGTGAGGAACTGCTGCCATCGCCGTCCGGTAGCCGTCCGGCCACGGGACCGGGCCGTGGCCGGGCAGGCCCTAGCGAAGTGCCCGGACATCCCGCTCACCGACACCTGCGTCTCCGACCAGGTGCCTGCCCAGTTCACAAGGATCAGCGGCCGCCGCCGACGTCGAGGATCGCGCCCGTCGTGAACGACGATGCCGCCGACAGCAGGAACAACACCGCTTCCGCGATCTCCGCCGGCCGGCCCGCCCGGCCCAGCGGGATCTGCGGCGCGTACTTCGCCATCCGGTCCGGCAGGCCCGCGGCCGCGTGCAGCCCGGTGTGGATCATGCCCGGCCGGACCGCGTTGACCCGGATTCCGTCCGCCGCCACCTCCTGGGCCAGCCCGAAGGTCAGCGTGTCCACGGCCGCCTTCGAGGCCGCGTAGTGGACCCACTCCCCGGCCGAGCCCGTGCGGGCGGCCGTCGAGGAGATGTTGACGATCGCGCCGCCCTCGCCGCCGTGGCGGGTCGACATCCGGCGGACCGCCTCCCGGCAGCACAGGAACACCCCGGTGACGTTCACGTCGAGGGTGCGCCGGACGACGTCGACCTCGTAGTCCTCGAGCCGGCCCGGGGTGTTGCCGACGATCGCCGCGTTGTTGACCAGGCCGGTCACCGGGCCCAGCTCGGCCGCGGCGTCGAACAGCGCGCGGACGTCGTCCTCGCTGGAGACGTCCGCGCGGACGGCCAGCGCCTGCCGTCCCGAAGCCCGCACCTGCGAAGCGACAGCTTCGGCAGGTGAGGGATCGCCCGAGTAGTTCACGACGACGTCGTGGCCGCGCGCGGCGGCCAAGGTGCAGATCGCCGCGCCGATCCCCCGGCTGCCGCCGGTGACGATGAGCGTCAAATCGCGAAGTTCGCCAGCGGCAGGTTCTCCAGCACCAGGTCGGCGCGGTCGCGCGTCTGCGAGATGAGGTCGGCGTTGCGCTGGTCCGAGCCGAGCGCGCGCTGCTTCGCCTCGACCAGCGACCGGCCGTAGCGGCGGTGGCGCGACACGAGCCGCTCGATGCGCTCGGGCTCGTCCGGGGCGAGGAACCAGGCTTCGGTGAGCAGCGGCCGGATCGCGCTCCACGGGTCGTCCGGGAGCAGCAGGTAGTTGCCCTCGGTGATCACGAGCTGGACCTCCGGCGGCACCGCGACGGCGCTCGCGATGGGCTCCTCGATCTCGCGGCGGAACTCCGGCGCGTACACCGTCTCGCGGCCTTCGGCCAGGCGGCGGATCAGGTGGTAGTAGCCCGCGGCGTCGAACGTGTCCGGGGCGCCCTTGCGCTCGGTGCGGCCCAGCCGGCGCAGCTCGACCTGCGCGAGGTGGAAGCCGTCCATGCCGACCACGGCCGCGCGCGAGCCGAGCGCGTTGGCCAGCGCCCAGGCGAGCGTGGTCTTGCCGGACGCGGGCGCGCCCACGATCCCGAGCACGTTGCGCTGCCCGCGCACGGTCAGCCCCTCGGCCCTGGCCAGCAGGTCGTCGAACGCCGTCATGTCCTGTTCCTTCCTGCGATCGCGGTCGTCCACGACCGCGGTCCCACATGCCGCACCCGTTCGGCGGCCACCTCGTTGGCGAAGCGGATCCACTCCGTCACCGTCGGTTCGCACGTCACGGCCACGGCGAGCGCGCCGTGCCAGACGTCGCCCGCCCCTAGTGTGTCCCGAGCTTCCACGGCGGCAACAGGCACCTCACCCGAGCCGCCGTCCGCAGTGGACCAGCGCACCGGGTGCGGCCCCGCGGTGGTGATGACGGTGGGGACGCCGCGCTCGTGGAGACCGGGTCCCGGCGCGGTGAAGTGCGCGGAACACGCGGCCACGTCGACCAGTGGCAACAGGTCCTCGAGCACGGGTTTCCAGCTGCCGGCGTCGAGCACGACCGGCGCCTTCTTCTCTCGCGCCACCGCCAGGGCCAGCTCCGGATAGTGTCCGTCCAGCAAAATGACATCCGCTGCCAAAAGGGGCACTTTCACGTGAAAGTGCCGCCCTCCGGCGTTGCGGGAGACGACCGTGCGTTCGCCGTCGCGGGCGCGGACGGCCGCCGCGCTCACCGGCGGCGGTTCGAGCAGGTCGGGAGCCAGGTCGATCAGCCGGACGCCGTGGGTTTCGAGGTCGGTGCGGGCGAGCGCGGCCAGCGGGTGTGCGCCGAGGACGGTCAGCAGGGTCGCTTCGGCGCCGAGCGCGGCCGCCGTCACCGCGGCGTTCGTCGCGGGCCCACCCGCGGCGACGTCCACCTGCAGCGACTGCACCTTCTCGCCCGGCGCCGGCAGTTCCTCGACCCGCTGGACGACGTCCACCGTGCACAGACCCGCCAGCAGCACCTTCACTTCAAGCCGGCCACATGCGTTGCCGCGGCGGCCTCTTCGACTTCGCCGTTCTCGTTGAGCCGCAACGCACCCGTGAGCAGGCCGACGACCTGGTTCATCGAGTGCGTCTTCGGCGAGACGACCGCGACGCGCTTGCCGAGGCGGTGCACGTGGATGCGGTCGGCGATGTCGAACACGTGCGGCATGTTGTGGCTGATCAGCACCACCGGCAGGCCGCGGTCGCGGATCCGGCCGATCAGGTCGAGCACCTTGCCGGACTCGGCGACACCGAGGGCGGCGGTCGGCTCGTCCATGATCACGGCCTTGGTGCCGAACGCGGCCGCGCGGGCCACCGCGACACCCTGGCGCTGGCCGCCCGACAGCGTCTCGACCGGCTGGCTGATCGACTTGATGTTGATGCCCAGCTCGTCGAGGATCCGCTGCGCCTCCGACCGCATGGTCGCGGTGTCGAGCTTGCGGAACAGCCCGAGCGGCCCGCGCAGCCGTTTCTCCCGGCCCAGGAACATGTTCGACGCGATGTCGAGCGCCGGCGCGACCGCGAGGTCCTGGTAGACCGTCTCGATGCCGTAGTGCCGAGCGTCCAAAGGGGATTTGAAGTGGACAGTACGACCATCCACTTTGATCTCGCCCTCGTCCGGGATCACCGCGCCGGACAACGCTTTGATGAGCGACGACTTCCCGGCGCCGTTGTCGCCGACCACGGCGAGCACCTCGCCGGGCAGCAGGTCGAAGTCGGCGCCGTCGATGGCGGTGACGCGGCCGTAGCGCTTGACGAGTCCCCGCGCGGACAGGATGGGTTCGGTCATGACTGCTGCTGCCTCCTCGCGATCCGGTCCACCACGACGGCGGCGATCAGCAGGGCGCCGGTGGCGAGGTCCTGGTAGTTGCCGTCGACGTTCATCTGCGTGAGGCCCGACCGCAGCACGGCCACGACCAGCGCGCCCATCAGCGTCCCGAGCACCGAACCGCGGCCACCGAAGAGGCTCGTGCCGCCGAGGACGACCGCGGTGATCGAGTCGAGGTTGCCGAGCTGGAACTGGTTCGGGTCGGCGTTCGGCGTGCGGCCGAGCGCCTGCCAGGCGGCGATGCCGAAGGTCAGCCCGGCCACGATGTAGACCGACAGCACCGTGCGGTTGACCTTGATGCCGGACAGCCGCGCGGACTCCGGCGCGTTGCCCACCGCGTAGACGTGCTTGCCCCACGCGGTTTTCGTCAGCGCGTACCAGACGCCGAGGTACATCAGCAGCGCCAGCGTCATGCCGTAGGTGATCGGGATGCCGCCGAAGAGGTAGCGCTTGGTGCCGAGCCACTGCAGCAGCCCGTCGGTCACCGGCACCGCCTGGCCGCCGGCGACCAGCTTCGACACCGCGGTCAGCATGGTGAACGTGCCGAGCGTGATGATGAACGCGGGCAGCTTGACCCGGGTCGCGAGCCCGCCGATGAAGAGGCCGACGATGATCGTCAGCACGACGCCGGCGAGCAGCGCGACGAAGCCGTTCGTGCCCGCCGCGGCCAGCTTCGCCATGATCAGCGTCGCCACGACCATCGAGGCCGCGTTGGACAGGTCGATGCCCGCGATGAGGATGACGAGCGTCTGGCCCAGCGCGAGCGTCCCGACGACGAGGGACTGCTGGACCACGGTGGACAGGTTGTCGAGGTCGAAGAACGTGTCCGTGGCCAGCGAGAACACCACGATCGCGACGACCAGCGCGAGCGCCGGGCCGACCGCGGGGGCGCGGAGCAGGAAGTCGCCGAGCGATTCACGGTCCTTCGTCGCCACTGCCGTGGTCATTTGTTGCCTCCCCAGCAGTTCTGCAGGCCCCAGGCCGAGTCGTGGCTCTCGATGCCGGGCAGGGGCTTGTCGGTGATCACGGCGGACCCGGTGTTGACGAAGCCCGACGGCTTCTTGCCGGTCTTGGCGTATTCGACGGCGGCGAGCACGCCCTGCTCGGCCATCTTCGCCGGGAACTGCATGACAGTGGCGGCGAACAGGCCGTCCTTGACGTTCTGGACGCCTTCGCAGCCGCCGTCGATCGAGCCCATGACGATCTGCCCGGTGAGCCCGCGCGCCTTCAGGGCCGCGTACGCGCCGCGGCCCATCGGCTCGTTCATCGAGTAGACGGCGTTGATGTCGGTGCTGCGCTGGAGCAGGTTCTCCATGCCCTGCTGGGCGAGGCTCTGGTCGCCGTTGGCCGCGGTGTGGCCCTTGATCTCCGGCGAGCCGTCGGTCAGCCCGATGCCCTTGAGGAAGCCGCCGTGCCGCTGGGTGTCGACCGTGCTGCCCGCGGTGCCGTCGACCATGAGCAGCTTCGGCGTCGTGCCGTTGAGCGCGGCCTTGACGTAGGCGCCCTGCTGCTCGCCGGCCGCGAAGTTGTCGGTGGCGAAGGTGGCGTCGACGGCGTCGGCCGGTTCGGTGGCGGTGTCGAGGGCGATGACCAGGACGCCGGCGTCGCGGGCGTCCTTGATCGCCTTGAGCACGCCGGTGGACGAGCTGGGCGTGATCAGGATGGTGTTCGCGCCCTGCTGGCGCAGGTTCTCGATGGCCCGGACCTGGCCGTCGTTGTCGCCGTCGAACTGGCCGGCGAGCGCGCTGAAGTCGGCGCCGTTGGCCTGCGCGGCCGCTCTCGCGGCGTTGCGGAGTTCCACGAAGTAGGGGTTGGTGTCGGTCTTGGTGACCAGGCCGACCTTGGCCTTGCCGCTCCCGCCGGTGTTGGTGTTGCCGCCCCAGTGGCGTTCGACCGTGCACCCGGTCGTCGCGGCGAGGACGGCGGCCAGCACGACTGCGGTGAGACTTCGGTGTCTCATGGATTCCCAGCCTTTGTTCGTGTCGAGGCTTGCCGATGGTCGGGAAGGTAGACAGACTGCTCCTTGCGCGCAAGCGTTTGCGCAAACGCTTGCCGGAAAGGATGGGTATGCCCCAATCGAAGTCTTCGCGGCCGACCCAGCGGGACATCGCCGAGCTCGCGGGCGTGTCGATCACGACCGTCTCGCACGTGGTGAACGGGACGCGCGCGGTCGCCGAGGACACCAAGGCGGCGGTGCTGCGGGCGATCGAGACGACCGGCTACACCGGCGACGCCATCGCCCGCTCGCTGGTCACGGGCGGGACGCGGTCGATCGGGATGGCGATCTCCCTGGTGGCGAACCCGTACTTCGCGACGCTGATGCAGGCGATCGAGCGGGAGGCCTCGGTGCACGGCTACACCGTCCTGCTGGCCGACACCCACGACGCCGCGGACACGGAACGTGACACCGTGCGGGCGCTGCGCTCCCGTCGCGTCGACGGCCTGCTCATCACCCCGGCACCCGGCGACGGCCCGGTGATCGGCGAGCTGGTGTCCCTCGACGTCCCGACCGTGCTGATCGACCGGCTGGCCACCCGCACCGACGTCGACCAGGTCGGCTCGGAGAACATCCAGGCGACGTCGGCGCTGACCGCGCACCTGGCCACGCTCGGGCACCGGCGGATCGGGATGATCAGCGGCGTGCCCGGGCTGTCGACGAGCGAAGAGCGCGTCCTCGGCTACCGGCTGGGGCTCGGCCGGTCCGGGCTGACGTGGTCGTCCGAGCTCGTGGCCTGCGGAAACTCCTCGCGCGAGGGCGGCGCGCTGGCGCTGAGCACGCTGCTGGCGCTGCCCGAGCCGCCGACGGCGCTGGTCGTCGGGAACGACGGCATGATGGTCGGCGTGCTGCACGAGGCCCGGCGGCGCGGGCTGCGGATCGGGCGTGACCTGCCGGTCGTGGTCTACGACGAGGTCGAATGGGCGGACCTGGTCGACCCGCCGCTGACGACGATGGCGCAGCCGATCGAGGAGATCGGCAGGCAGGCGGTGCGGCTGCTGCTGGCCCGGATCAACGACCCGGGCCGCAAGGCCGAAACGGTGCGGCTGGCACCCACTCTGCGTCACCGTGAGTCGTGCGGCTGCCCGGCGGTTCACTCACTTCAGTGAATCTGGGTTCCTGACACCTGCGCGCGGCCGTTCAGCGGATACCTTTCGGCTGAGCGTCTGCGAGGGCTTATGACCGCACTTTCGCCGGACCTCCGGTTGTGGGACCCCCCGGTCACCTACCGGATCGGCGTCGCGATGGGTGTCGACACCCACCCGTACTCCGGCGAGCTGCTGCGCGCGATCAGGGCGGCCGCGGCGCAGGCGGGGTGCGACGTCGTGCTGGCGGACACCGAAGACACCGTGGGCGAAGAAGCCGCGGTGGTGCGTGCCCTGCGCGCGGACCTGGTGGACGGCGTGCTGCTGGTCCCCTCGGCCGGCGACGAAGCGGTGATCAACGGCCTGGTGCGGATGGGCGTGCCGACGGTGCTGGTCGACCGTGTGGCCGCCCGCAACGACGTCGACCAGGTCGGCACGGAGAACGTGCACGCGGTCGCGTCGCTGGTCCGGCACCTGACTGATCGCCGGCATCGGAAGATCGGCCTGATCTCGGGCGACGAGGGCCTGGAGGTCAGCCGCGAGCGCATCCGCGGCTACCGGCTGGGCCTGGAGCAAGCGGGCCTGCGGTTCAACCGCGAGCTGGTGGAGAGCGGGTTTTCGAACGCGGGCGGCGCCACCCGCGCCACGGCCAAGCTCCTCGACGGCTGGCCGTCCCCGACGGCGTTGGTGGTGGCGGACGAGGCGATGCTGGTCGGCGTCCAGTACGAGGCCCACCGCCGCGGCATCCGCATCGGCTCCGAGCTGGCGGTGGTCGGCTACGGCGACATGGACTGGGCCCGCCGCGTGAGCCCGGCGGTGACGACGCTGGTCCAGCCGATCGCGGACCTGGGCCGCCGGGCGGTCCAGCTGCTGATGTCCCGCATGGCCGACCCGGACCGGCCGCCGGAATCGGTCTGGCTGACCCCGAAATTCCTCCACGGCGCCTCCTGCGGCTGCTGATACTGGAGCGGTGATCCGCCTCGCGCACACCGCCGACCTGCCCGCACCCACCCGCACCCTGCTCGACACAGCCTTCGAGGGCGACTTCGCCGACACGGACTGGGAGAACACCCTCGGCGGCACGCACGCCCTCGCCTTCGCCGGAACCGAGCTGATCGGACACGCCGCGCTCGTCCAACGACGGCTCCTGCACGGCGGGCGCGTGCTCCGCGCCGGGTACGTCGAGGGCGTCGCCGTCCACCCGGACCACCGCCGCCGCGGGCACGCGAGCGCGTTGATGACGGCGTTGGAGCGGCTGCTGCCGGGGTACGACCTCGGAGCGTTGAGTGCCGCGGAGGAAGCCGTGCCGCTGTACGAAGGCCGAGGCTGGCGGCAGTGGCGGGGACCGACGTTCGCACTGACGCCATCAGGCATCCAGCGCACCGAAGAAGAGGACGGCGGGGTGTACGTGTGGCCGGCCCGGGCGCCACTGGACCTCGACGGCGAGCTAACCGCCGACTGGCGAGCCGGCGATGTCTGGTGACAGCGTCGCCGCTGCTTCGAGGAGCATCCAGCCGCCCACCTGGACCGACATGTCCCGCTCCGGCGCGTCCTCAACCAACGGCCAGGGCGCCGGGCGGTCCCAGTACGCGCTGAACACCAGACCAGGCGCCGCGCCTGACCAGCACGCCTCCGCCGACGTCAGCACCAGTGACCGGGCCACCGCGGCCTCCGGGCCCGGCAGCGAACGAGCCGCCAGCGCCAGGTACCGCGCCAGGATCGCCGCGAACAACCCGCCGTCGCCGCCGCCTTGGCCGCGGATGACGCCGCCCGGTGCGAGGTGCTCCGCCACCGCGCGGACAGTCCGTGCCGCATCGTCCACTAAGGACAACTCAAGGCAAGCACCCAGGTAAACCCCTTGGCAATACGTGTAAATGTGCTTCACCAGCTCGCCCGTGTCCGCGCGGATTCCGTCCCACACCAAACCGGACGAAGGATCGACCAAAGTGGACGTCAGCCACGCAGTCATCTCGCGAGCGCGGGTGAGATTCCCGGATCGGGCGTGGAAGATCGCCGCCGGGCCGTTGGCCGGGGCGTTCTTGAAGTCGTCGCCGCGGCGCCACCAGATTCCGCCGCCCGCCGCCGTCGTCCAGCCCGACAGGAGCTGGGCCTCGATCGCCGCCAGGGCCGGGCCGACGTCGATGCCCAGCGCCGCAACCCGTTGCAGCGCCAGGCCCAGCCAGGCGATGTCGTCGTAGTAGTCGTTGGTCCACTTGCCGAAGTTGCGCAGCCGCACCGAGCGCACGAAAGTCCGGATCACCGCGAGCCGCGCCGGTGAAGGCGCGCGCAGCTGGGCGTCGACCAGCGTGTCCAGCAGGTGGGCCTGCCACCAGTAGTTCCAGTGCCAGTGCAGCCGCTGGTCCACCGCCGCCGGCCAGCGGCTGCGGCCCAGGAGCGTGCCGGGCAGTGCCCACACCCGGCGCAGGTGCCGCGAAGTCACCGCGCGTTCCGCGGCCGAGACGTCCATGTCGCAATCGTGCCTTGCCGATCGACATACCGCTTAGTATGTTCGGTGGTCATGACGACCGCCCACGTCACCTGCCCGCTGTGCGAAGCCACCTGCGGCCTGGAAGTGACGCTCGACGCGAACCAGCAGGTCACGCGCGTCCAAGGTGACGACAAGGACGTCTTCTCGCGGGGGTACATCTGCCCCAAGGGCGCGTCCCTCGGCGCCCTGCACCACGACCCCGATCGGCTGACCGCCCCGCTGCTCAAGCGCGACGGCGAGTTCGTCGAGGTGAGCTGGCAGGAGGCCTACGACGAGATCGCGCGCCGGCTCCCGCCGATCCTCGAGGAGCACGGCCGGGACGCCGTCGCCGTGTACGCGGGCAACCCCGGCGTGCACAACATCGCGCTGACGCTCTACGGCCGCGTGCTCTACAAAGCGTTGGGCACCAAGAACTTCTACAGCGCCACCTCCGTCGACCAGCTGCCGAAGCACTACTCCGCCGGCACGATGTTCGGCGACCCGCTGGCCATCCCGGTGCCCGACCTCGACCGGACGCGGCACCTGCTGATCCTCGGCGCCAACCCGCTCGTCTCCAACGGCAGCCTGATGACCGCGCCGGACATCCGCGGTCGGCTGCGGGCGATCCGCGAGCGCGGCGGCAAGATCGTCGTCGTCGACCCGCGGCGCACGCGCACCGCGCAGTTCGCCGACGAACACCACGCCATCCGGCCCGGCACCGACGCGCTGCTGCTGTTCGCGCTGGTCAACGTCCTGTTCGCGGAAAACCTCGTCGCACCCGGGCGCCTGGAAGGACACCTCGACGGCCTCGAGGACGTCCGGGAGCTGGCTCAGCCGTTCACGCCGGAAGCCGTCGCCCCGCGCACCGGCATCGACGCCGACGCCATCCGCCGGATGGCCCGCGAGCTGACCTCGGACAACGCCGTCGTCTACGGCCGGATCGGCACCACCACGCAGGCGTTCGGCACCGTCGCGAGCTGGCTGGTCGACGTCCTCAACGTGCTCACCGGCCACCTCGACGCGCCGGGCGGCGCGATGTTCCCGCTGGCCGCCTGCCAGCCCACCGGCAACCGCCGTCCGTTCGCCGTCGGACGCTGGCGCAGCCGCGTGCGCGGCTACCCCGAGGTCGTCGGCGAACTGCCGGTCGCGACCCTCGCCGACGAGATCGAAACCCCGGGCGAGGGCCAGGTCCGCGCGCTGATCACGGTCAGCGGCAACCCGTGCCTGAGCACGCCGAACGCCGGCCGGCTGGCCGCGGCCCTCGACAGCCTCGACTTCATGATCTCCGTCGACGTCTACCTCAACGAGACGTCCCGCCACGCCGACGTCATCCTGCCCGGGCCGTCGCCGCTCGAGCGCCCGCACTTCGACCTGGCCTTCTACCAGCTGTCCATCCGCAACGTCGCCAACTGGACGCCCGCGACGCTGCCGTCGGCGCTGCCGCAGGAGTGGGAGACCATGCTGCGGCTCACCGGCATCGTCGCCGGCCAGGGCCCGGAGGCCGACGTCGCCGCGCTGGACGACTTCGTCGCCGGGGAGACCGCGCGCCGCAACGGGCTCGACGTCGCCGTCGCCGGCGAGCGCACCGGGCCCGCGCGCCTGGTCGACCTGCTGCTGCGCGCCGGCCCCTACAACGTCACCCTGGCCGACCTCGAAGCCGCGCCGCACGGGATGGACTTCGGGCCGCTGAAGCCGCGGATCCCCGAGGTGCTGTGCACGGCGTCCGGCCGGATCGAGCTGGCGCCCGAACCCGTAGTCGCCGACGTTCCGCGATTGCGGGAAGAACTTGCGAAAAACGCGGAAGCCGACGGTCTCGTGCTCATCGGGCGGCGGCACCTGAGCTCCAACAATTCGTGGATGCACAACCTGGAGCCGCTCGTCCGCGGCGGCAACCGGTGCACGGTGCAGGTCCACCCCGCCGACGCCACGCGCCTCGGCCTGACCGACGGCAGCCTCGCTTCGGTGACGTCGCGCGCCGGAAAACTGCAGGTCCCGGTGGAGGTGACCGACGAGGTCCGCCCCGGCGTCGTCAGCATCCCGCACGGCTGGGGCCACGACGTCGACGGCTCGCGGACGCGGGTGGCGCGCGCGAACCCCGGCGTCAACTCCAACCTGGTCGCCGACGAGACGCTGCTGGACGTTCCGTCCGGAACGTCGGTGTTGAACGGAATCCCGGTCGAGGTCGCCCCCGTCTGACCCTTGACGTCCGGCGGGCCGTCGAGGATTCTCGACGCGGCATGTTTACGTGAACATCGGAGTTCGCATGGCCCGTCTTCGGCAATTCCTGCTCGTCCTGCTGCTCGTTCCCCTCTTCGTCGTTCCGGAAAGCGCTTCCGCCGCCACCAACGGCTTCCGCGGCGTCAACTGGGCGGACGCCCGCGACAACTACGTGGACGGCTGGGTCATCCCCACCGGCCTCACCGCCGGCGACAGCTACGACAGCGTCCGCGGCAAGGCCGACGGCATCATCACCGGCTTCGAGCAGAAACTCGGCGCGAACACCGTGCGGCTGCCGATCAACCCGCAGAGCGTCAACTCGGACTGGTGGGGGCGGTACAAGGGCGCCGCCGACTCGGCGCTGGCCCACGGCATGAAGGTCATCTTCGGCTACTGGGAAGCGAACAAGGACGGCTTCGTCGACGACACAAACGCCTGGAACACCATGTGGGACAAGGTCACCGCCGACTACGGCGGCAACGGCAACGTGTACTTCGAGCCGATGAACGAGCCGTTCGGCTACAGCCTGAACGACTGGGTTTCGCTCTGCTCGACCTGGCTGGCCCGGCACTCGAACATCCCCCGCGGCCGGGTGCTGATCAGCGGCACCGGCTACAACGACAACGTCACCGGCGTCGGCGCCGCGAGCGCGCTGAACGGCACGCTGCTTTCGCTGCACTTCTACGGCTTCTGGGCCTCGGACACGACCCGCTCGGCGTGGACGGCGAACCTCAGCAACCGGCTCGGGTCGTACTCGTCGCGGACGATCATCGACGAGGCAGGCGCCCCGATGACGACGGGCCTGGACTACTCCGCCGGCCACCAGGACGGCAACAACTTCACCGCGTACTTCGCCGCCACCACGGACCTGGCGCGGTCGCGGCAGATGGGCGTCGTCTACTGGCCCGGCCTGCGCTCCGGCGACACGTACTCGATCACGCGGCAGAGCGGCAGCGGGCTGGAGACCAACAACGCGTCGGGCGTGGTGCAGCTGCGCTGGGGCTGGGGCCTGTAGGCCGTCACCAGGCGCGGCCGAGATCGGCGTGCTGCCGGATCCAGGCGTGCATGACGATCCCGGCCGCGACCCCGGCGTTGATCGAGCGGGTCGTGCCGAACTGGGCGATCGACACGACCAGCGACGCCGCTTCCTGCGCCGGCTGCGAAAGCCCCGGCCCTTCCTGGCCGAACAGCAGGACGCACTCGCGCGGGATCTCGGCCGTCTCGACCGGCTGGGACCCGGGCGTGTTGTCCACCGCGACGACGGCCAGGCCCTGCTCCGCGGCGAAGGCCGCCAACTCGGAGACGTCGTCGTGGTGGCGCAAGTGCTGGTAGCGGTCGGTCACCATGGCGCCACGCCGGTTCCAGCGGCGGCGGCCGACGATGTGCACCTCGGCCGCGGCGAAGGCGTTGGCCGTGCGGACCACGGTGCCGATGTTGTGGTCGTGCTGGAAGTTCTCGATCGCGACGTGGAACGGGTGCCGCCGGCTGTCCACATCGGACACGATGGCCTCGCGGCGCCAGTAGCGGTAGGCGTCGACGACGTTGCGGCGGTCGCCGTCCCGCAGCAGCTCGGGGTCGTACCGCTCGTCGGCAGGCCACGCACCCGGCCACGGGCCGACGCCGACCTCTTCGCGGCTCACCCACTCGGTGGGTCCGGGTATGGAGTTCACCCGGCGATTGTCGCTCAGCCCAGGTGGACGGGACGCACGTGGGTTTCCCCGGCGTGGTCGTGGCGGTGGCGCCAGCGGTGGTAGACGCCGACGTAGGAGTACGCGACCACCACGATCGCGATGATCCCGATCGCCGGCAGCCACGACTGCGGGAAGACCGTGCCGTAGAGGTAGTAGGCGTTGAACCCGCCGGGCAGGTCGCCGAGTCCCTGCTGGTGGCGGAAGTAGTTCTCCAGCGCGGTGAGCGGGCACGGCACCGGCGTGACGTTCACCAGCACGCCCCAGGCCGCGGCGAACATGTGGACGAAGATCAGCTTGGGCCAGCGCCAGGCGAGAAACCCGCCCAGCCCGATGAGCGCCAAGGCCAGGATGTGCACCACGACGGTCACGTCGGCCAGGAACTTCGCCATCGCACCCCCTCCACCCGATCCCCCTACCAGCGACTTTACTCCGCCGGACGGGGTCGTCCGTCTCTACGGATGCCCACGTCCGTGATGTTTAACCCAGCGGAGCAGCCTGTTCACCTGCGTGGTGACGGCGGCGTCACTCCCGGTGGGAATTCCGGCGGCCGCTTCGCCGGGTACTGCGTCGGCTCCTCGTGCGGGTACTGGTCCGGCGCGCCGTCCGGTTTCTTCCGGTTCGGGTCGGCCGGGCGCTGCGGCTGCGGTTCCGGCGGCTCCTCCACACCCCGACGGTACGCCCTGGTCACACGGTCGGCAGCCGGTTTTCACTCGACGCGATCGCTGGTCGCCTGCTCCTCGTCCGCCGCGATGTGGACGTCGGCGATGGTCGTGGTGCCCTGCGGGAGAGGCTCACTGTGACGTGGGTCTCGCGAAGGCCGCGCCGTCGAGATCGGTGACCACCAGCCGCAGCCGCGCGTGCGCCCACGGCGTGCCCGCCAGCACCGGGCGCACGGCTTCGGCCGCCCGGTCCAGCAGCGGCGGGAGCGGCAGCCGGGTCGCGACCAGCCGGACCTGGACGACTTCCGGGTCCAGGTCGACGGCCGGGGCGTCCCAGACCAGCGGGACCGCCGGGCGGAGGCCGTCCACCGCTTCGAGGGCGCCGAGGATCTTCGCGACGGCTTCGCCGGCGGTCATCGCGTCGCCGGCTCGATGTCCATGACGGACACCGACACCGCGTCGACGACCAGCCCGGTCTGCTCGGCCACGGACCGGCGCACCGCACGCTGGACCGCCCGGCCGACCGCGGCCACCTGGTCGTCCGCCGCCGTGACCAGGTCGATCTCGACCGTCACCCGGCCGCCGGTGGTCCGCACCCGGACGCCGTCGGCCGGCGCCGGGTCGAGCCCCTGCCAGCGCTGCCGGGCCGCGCGCGTCCACGACGTCACCAGGCCGCGCAGCCCCGGTTCGAGGCGCACCACACCCGGCGTGGTGATCGCCGCCCGCGCCGCCACACTCGCGATCACCGGATCGGCGATGACGTGTTCGACCGTCATTCCCCCGGCTCCTCGTAGACGTCGGCCACGAGCAGGTCGAGTTTCGCCAGCGTGACGCCCACCCGGGCCGCGGCCGCCGCGGTCACCCGCTCCCGCACCTTCGCCAGCGCTTCGCCGCCCGTCGCGTTCCGCAGGCTGACCGCGAGGGTGAGTTCGACCTCGACGCCGCCGGGGACGGTCCGCACCCGGCAGCGCCGCGCGCGGACACCGCCGACCGTGTCGGCCGCGTACCGCAGCACCGCCGCCACCGCCTGCTCGCTGACCTCGACGAACCCGGGTTCCGGGGTCGGCAGGGGCACCATCGAGCCGCGCCGCACCTCGGCGCGCACCGCCGACATGATCCGCCCGAACAGGTCCGGCGACGGCGCGTCCTCCTCGGCCACCAGCTCGGACGTGGCCGCGCGCAACGCCAGCAGGCTTTCGCGCGCGGCGGCGCAGTGCGGGCAGGTCAGCTCGTGCTCGTCGGCCACCGCGTCCAGCCGTTCCCACACCTGCTCGACGTCGCGCTCGCAGGGCAGCCCGTAGTCCGTCATCGCCACGGCTTCATCACCTCCGCCAGCTGGGCACGGGCGCGCGCGATCCGGCCGCGGACGGCGGTCGCGGTCACGCCGACGGTTTCGCCGATCTCTTCGTAGGACCGGCCGTGCACTTCCCGCAGCAGCCAGCACGCTCGTTGTTCGGGAGTCAGCTGGGCCAGGGCCGCGTTCAGGGCGGCGAGCTGGCTGCTGACCTGGGCGGCCCGCTCCGGCTGCAGGTCGGTCCGCGGCGACTCGGCCGTGTCGAGGTCGACGTCGGCCTGCGGCTTGCGCATGCGGATCGCGTTGAGACAGCGGTTCGTGGTGGCCCGGTAGAGCCAGCCGACGAACGCGGCGTCCTCGCTGAGCTGGCCCAGCTTGCGCCAGGCGTTGAGGAACACCTCCTGCACGACGTCCTCGGCGTCGCCGCGGTGGTGCAGCATCTTGACGGCGAGCCGGAACATCGGGCCCTGGTAGCGCAGCACGAGCTGCTCGTAGGCCCGGACGTCCCCATCCCGGGCGCGGCCGACGAGGGTGACGTCGTCGAGCGGCGTGGTCGTCGTCACGGCACCTCCTCACGGGGAGGACACCGGCGGGCGGAAAACGTCACGCGGTGATTGTCGGTGACGGTCGTCACCGGGGCGAATCCACGGATCCGCCCCGGTGTTCGATCAGTCCAGGCCGAGGTCGTCCTTGCCGAGGACGTACCGGTACTCCAGGCCTTCCTTCTCGATGGCCTCACGCGCCCCGGTGTCGCGGTCGACGACCGTCACGACGCCGACGACGTTCGCGCCCGCCTCGCGCAGGGCCTCGACCGCCGTCAGGACGCTGCCACCGGTCGTGGAGGTGTCCTCGACCGCCAGCACGCGCTGCCCGCGGACCTCCATGCCCTCGATGCGCCGCTGCATGCCGTGTTCCTTGACCGACTTGCGGACGACGAACGCGTCGAGCACGACGCCGTCGTTCGCCGCCGAGTGCAGCATCGCCAGCGCGACCGGGTCGGCGCCGAGCGTCAGGCCGCCGGCCGCCACGTAGTCCCAGTCCGCGGTGAGCTGACGCAGGAGCTTGCCGATCAGCGGCGCGGCCGCGTGGTGCAGCGTCGCCCGCCGGAGGTCGATGTAGTAGTCGGCTTCCTTGCCGGACGCCAGTGTCACTTTTCCGTGTACCACGGAAAGATCGGTGACCAGCCTGGCCAGTTCGAGTTTCGCCGCTTGATCCAACCCGGGGTTCGCCACGGCCGAGAGTCTTACACACGGCCGGGTTCACTCACCGATGGATGTGGCGTCGACCGCACGCCCGCGCGTGGCGGCCCAGGCCGGGACCAGGATCGCCCCGAGCGAGAGCACCACGGCGATCGCGAGGACGGCCAGGTAGATCGTCACCGGGCCCGACGGCAGCAGCGAACCGGTCACCACGAGGCAGAACGGCACGATCGCGCCCGCCGCCACCAGCGTCCCGAGCAGCACCGCGATGGTCGCGATCAGGCCGCCTTCGACACCGGCCATCCGCAGCACCTGGCCGCGGGTGAAGCCGCTCAGCCGCTGCACCCCGAACTCGCGGCGCCGCCGCACGGTCGCCGTCACCAGCGTGTTCACCACGGAGATCACCGTGTACGCGATGATCATCCCGACGAGCAGGTAGTTGACCCAGGCGCCGACCTCGTTGCCCTTCGCGTGCGCCGCGAGCAGCGTGCCGCGGTCGCCGACGAACACCGGCAGCCCGGCGGTCGCCTCGCGCAGGCGCGCGGTCAGCGTCGCAGTGTCGACGCCGGGAGCGGCGCGGACCAGCAGCTGCGGCGCCAGCCCGAGGGTCGTGTGCGGGGCCAGCAGCCCGGCGGGCAGCACGAGCTTTTCGAACCCGGGACGCTGGTCGACGACCGCGGTGACCCGCACGTCCACCGGCGTGCCGTCGCCGAGCCGCAGCGACAGCGTGTCGCCGACGCGGTGGCCGAGCGTCGACGGCACCTCGACGGTGTTCCCGGTCAGCTCGCTGACGCCCAGCGCGGGCCGGCCGTCGTCGTTCTGGCCCGAGTCGAACGGCCGCTCGACGAACACCGTGCTCGTGACGTACTCCGACGCACTCGCGACGCCCGGGGTGGCGCGCACCCGCCCCAGCACCGCCGGGTCGAGCCCGGCGGGCGAGCCGACGACGGCGTCCGCGCGCAGGTCCTCGGTGTAGGCCTGGTTCGAGACGGCTTCCTGGGTGGTCTGCAGGTAGATGTTGGCGGTCGCGATGCCGACCGCGAGCATGATCGGCGTGACCGCGCCGGCCGCCCGCACCGCGCCGACGCGGGTGTTGCGCAGCGCGACCCGGCCGTTGACGCCGCTGAGCGCGTGCACCGGCCAGGTCAGCAGGGTGGCCACCAGCTTCGTCACGCCGGGGCTGATCGCCGCGAGCCCGAACGCCCACAGCATCACCGCCGGGCCGGCCGTGCTGGCCGCGACCGGGCCGGTCATCACGGCGACCGTGACGATGCCGAGCGCCGTCCCGCCACCGAAGCACAGGATCGCGGTGATCAGCCGGATCGGCGTCAGCCAGCGCCGCTCGACGGCGGCTTCGGCGAGCGCCTCGGTCGGGCGGATCCGCGAAGCACGCCGTCCGGCCACGAAGGACGCGCCCACCACGGCCAGCAGCGACGCGCCCGCGGCGACCACGGCCGGGATCCAGCCCTGCGCGAACCGCAGCACGTCGGGAACGACCTGGTGGTCCACGAGCTGGTCGAACAGCCACTCCCCGAGCACCGGGCCGAGCGCCACGGCCGCACCGACCGCGAGCAGCCCGACGACGAGCGCCTCGCCGAGCACCATCCGCCTGCAGCTGGCGCGGAGTCGTGCCGACCGCGCGCAACAGGGCCAGCTCACGCTGGCGCTGCTGCGTCGACAGCGTCAGCGTGCCGGCCACGACGAACACCATGACCATCGCCGAGAGCCCGCCCGACACGGCGGCCAGCACGATCAGGTTCTCGCCGCTCTTGCCCGTCTCGGGGAACTCGAACGCCCCGCGCTCGGCACCGGTCGCCACGACTCCGGCGTCCCCGACGGCCGCGGTCACGGCGGCGACGTCACCGCCGAAGACGCCGATGGTGTCGAAGCGGCCCGGGTGCCCGGACAGCCGTTCGGCGTCCGAAGCCGCGAAGAACACGGCCGCGTCCCGCATGGCGTGCGGTGCCTGGGCGATCCCGGCGATCCGGAACGGGCCGACGCTGCCGTGCGCGGCGACCGGCAGCGTGTCCCCGACGGCGAGCCCGAGCCCGGCGTCGACCACGACTTCGCCCGGCTTCGGGGCGGCGCCCTGCAGCGCATACGGCGTCAGGACGGCGGAATCCCACGCGTGCCCGAGGGCGCTCGTCTTCCCGAGCTGCACGGGGAAGCTGACCTCGCCGACGACGTCCGTGACGCCCGGAACCGCCCGCAGGCGATCGGCCAGTGCCGCGTCGAGCCGGACGCGCTCGGGCAGGGTCGCGTTCTCGAACTTGCGCTTGTCGCCGGCCTCGAGGGTCGCCGGGTCCTTCTTCGGCAGCATGAGCGCCTGCTGCCCGCCGACGACGATCGGCGCCGCGGCCAGCCGCTGCACCGGCGTCTCGGACCGGATGCCGGTCTCCATCAGGCCACCGCACGCCGAAACGACCAGCGCGCCGAAGAACACGGCGACGAACGTCGCCAGGAACCCGCCCTTGCGCAGGCGGAGGGTCCGCAGAGCGAGCTTGAACATCAGGCCGCCACCCGGCCCCACGCGCCGAGGTGGGTCATCCGCTCGGCGACGGCTTCGGCGGTCGGCCGGTCCAGCCGCCCGGCGATCCGGCCGTCGGCGAGGAAGACGACCTGGTCGGCGTAGGACGCGGCGACCGGGTCGTGCGTCACCATGATGATCGTCTGGCCGGACGCCCGGACGGAGTCGCGCAGCAGGCCGAGCACCTCGGCGGCGGTGCGCGTGTCGAGGGCGCCGGTCGGCTCGTCGGCGAACAGCACGGCCGGGTCGGTGACCAGGGCGCGCGCGATCGCGACGCGCTGCTGCTGCCCGCCGGACAGCTGCCCGGGCAGGTGCTTGCGGCGCCCGTCGAGCCCGACGTGGGCGAGGATCCGCGCCACCAGCCGCTTGTCCGGGCGCTTGCCCGCCAGCTGCAGCGGCAGCACGACGTTCTGCTCGACCGTCAGCGCCGGGAGCAGGTTGAACGCCTGGAAGACGAAGCCGACGCGGTCGCGCCGCAGCTTCGTCAGGTACGTCTCGTTCTTGCCGTCGAGGTCCTGGCCGTCGAGCACCACCCGGCCCGACGTGGGCCGGTCGAGGCCGGCCGCGCAGTGCAGGAACGTGCTCTTGCCCGAGCCGGACGGGCCCATCACCGCGGTGAACCCGCCGCGCGGGAAGGAGATCGAGACCCCGTCCAGCGCCGCCACACCGCCGCCGTACTCCTTGCGCACAGCCTCGAGCCGAACTGCCTCAGTCATCATGCGGAAAACGCTATTGAGCCGGCCCCCGGACCACCCTGGTGCGCGCGTGCGTCTTCCCGGTGGGGACAGCCCTACCGGGGCACTTTTACGTGAAAGTGCCCTACTCAGGTGCGGCCCTTGCCGCCGAAACCGCCGCTGACCCGGCGCAGCACCGCGCGCGGCAGCAGGCCGCCGAGCGCGACGATCGCCTTGTACTGCAGGCTCGGCACCGAGATCACCTTGCCGCGGCGCAGGTCCGCGAGCGCCTCGTTGACCACCTGTTCGACACCCAACCAGGCGATTTTCGGGCCCGGTTTGCCGATGCCGGCCCGTTCGTGGAACTCGGTCGCCGTGAACCCGGGGCAGAGCGCCATCATCCGGACGCCCTTCGGCAGCGACGCGGCAATGCCTTCGGTGAACGACGTGACCCAGTTCTTGCTGGCCGTGTACGTCGAGCCGCGGCCGCTGAAGAAGCCCGCCACGCTGCTGACCTGGATGATTTCGCCGTGCCCGCGCTCGATCATGCCGGGCAGCACGGCGCGGGTGAGCCGCAGGACGGCGGTGACGTTGACGTCGAGCTGGCGCTGCAGCGCGTCCGGCGGAATGGTCCAGAAGTCGCCGTTCAGGCCGAAGCCGGCGTTGTTGACCAGCAGGTCGACCGGCGCGGCCGCGAGCCGCTCCTCGACCGCCGTCCGTCCGTCTACTTCGGACAGATCGGCGGGGAGCACTTCGACGGCGACACCGTGCTTTTCCCGCAGCTCAGCGGCGTAGGCCTCCAGCCGGGCGGCGTCGCGAGCGACGAGCACGAGGTCGTACTTCTCGGCGGCGAGCGTGCGTGCGAACTGCGCGCCGATGCCCGCGGTGGCCCCGGTGATGAGAGCGGTGGTGTTCATGTGAGTGAACCATACCCGCAGGTCAGGCCCGGACATGCGCAGCGATTCACCGGGAAGTATCGTCCGGCGCATGGGTAAGCACAGCAGGCGCAAAAGCGGCTATCTGCCCAAGGTCGCCGCGGGCGCGGCGCCCGTCGCGCTGCTCTTCGCCACCCCCGCCGCCGCGCTGGCGAGCCCGGCCGAGCTGACCCTGCCGCTCGACCACCGCGACGACAGCACGTTCCGGCGCGACGTCTCCACCGCGGGTGCCGACGGCTCATCGGTGGTGCGCGAGACCGTGACGGCGACCCGCCACGACTTCCTCGCGAAGGAGGTCGCCGGCGCGGTCCTCACCACCGAACTCGACGAGTCCGCGACCACCCGCCGTGACGAACGGCAGTCGGAGACGTCGGCGGCGGCGCAGGAAGTCGATTCGCTCGCCCGTGCCGGACGGCACACCCTGCGCCTCGGCGACGTCCGCGCGGTCACCGCGAACAACCAGCGGCTCGGCCAGGGCGCGTCCCGGAACCTGTCGCTGTCCCCCCTCGGCGGTGACGCCGGGCGCCGGATCGGCCTCGGCGAAGGCACGAGCCACGGCGTCTGGCTCGCCGACGGGGTCGACGTGCTGAGCCAGAACGCGGAGCAGCTCGACACCGGCCTGCACGGCAGCTTCACCGGCGATCTCCAAGGCGCGCTGTCGGCCCGCCGGTCCTCCGGCCAGGCGGTCGACCTCGGCAGGCTCGGCGCGCTCGGGACGACGTCCGAGCAGCACGCGACCGGCCAGATCACCGGCGTCCTGGACATCGGCCAATCGCACGAGGCGGGCGGCCAGCTCGGCCCGGCCTGGGGCTTCGTGCAGACGAGCGAGTCACTGGGCCCGGCCGGCCCGGCGGGGTCGATCCGCGGCGACCTGGGCGTGGACCACGTGGTCCACGCCGAAGGCGGCACGACGTCGGTGCGTGGCACCCTCGACCGGTCGGGCTCGATCGGCGTCCTCGACCAGCGGCTGCTCGGCTTCTAGCTCTCGCTCGGCTTGGGCTCGGCGTCCGCGGACGGCGGCACCGGCGTCCCGGCCGCCGGGGTGACCGGGGCCTTGGCCTCCGACGGGACCGGGGCGCTCGCCTGGTGGCGGCCCGCGTCGTAGTCCTCGTCGAACGGGTCGACGATGTCCGCGATCTCGCCCAGGTCGCGCAGCAGGCGCTCGAGCCGGGACGGCCCGGCCGTCGGGACCACGCTGGCCAGCACCCACTCGTTCTCCAGCCAGGCCACGCCGACGTCGCCGCCGAGCTGGTCCGCCGCGTCCACGAGCTCCTGGGTGATCACCACGCGGGCGCCGTCGGCGTCGTCGGCGAACGCGTACCGCGCGCCGATCGGGCCGAGCATCTCCGGCATGTCCGCGCGCTGGAACGGGACGCTGGACAGCCACATCTCGATCGGGATGCGGTGCTTCTTGTTGCAGCGCACGGCGACCACGACCGCCGGGATCTGGCCCTCGGACTCGATGTCGAAGATGAACACCGGGCGGCGGCCGTCGGAGGTGAAGGTGGACCCCGCGACGACGTTCACCGCGGCGTCCGCGCCGAAGTAGCCGATCGCGCCGCCGGACCACTGCTGCGGCAGGCGCTCGTCCTCCTCGACGAACTGCCAGCCGCGCAACTGTGCCCAGCGCATTCGCTCGCGGTTGCGCGAGCCCTCCTTCGCCCGGTCGGCCGCGAGCAACCCCAGCCCCGCCACCAGGGCGACGGCCGCGATGACGAACCAGATCCACGCCGGAATACCCACGTCGGCCAGGGTATCGCCTCCTCAGGCCGGAGGGATGATCGCCGGTACCCGTGTCGCCCGGCCCGTTCGGAGCATTTTCGCCCGGCCGGGGTCGACAAATCGCCACTTTGGACGGTGTCGTGAGTGGTAAGGCGGGTTCCAACCCGCCTTACCACTCACGAGGGGTCAGACGCGGGTGACGGTCAGCGCGTCACCGGCCTCCAGCTCCGGGGCGTCGACGCGCACGGTGTCGCCGTCCCGGATGCCGCCCGACAGCAGTTCCTTCGCCAGCTTGTCGCCGATCGCCGACTGGACCAGCCGCCGCAGCGGGCGGGCGCCGTAGATCGGGTCGAAGCCGTTGAGGGCGAGCCACTCGCGGGCGCCGTCGGTGACCTCCAGGTTCAGCCGCCGCTGGGCCAGCCGCTTGGCGAGCCGGGCGACCTGGATGTCCACAATGGACGTCAGCTGCTCGGTGCCGAGCGAGTGGAACACGACGATGTCGTCGAGCCGGTTGAGGAACTCCGGCTTGAACTGCCGCTGCACCACCTCGAGCACGGCGTCCCGCCGCTGCCGCTCGTCGAGCGACGGGTCGGCGATGGCCTGCGAGCCGAGGTTCGACGTCAGGATCAGGATGGTGTTGCGGAAGTCGACCGTCCGGCCCTGGCCGTCGGTCAGCCGCCCGTCGTCGAGGACCTGCAGCAGCACGTCGAAGACGTCCGGGTGGGCCTTCTCGACCTCGTCGAGCAGCACCACCGAGTACGGGCGGCGCCGGACGGCCTCGGTGAGCTGGCCGCCCTGGTCGTAGCCGACGTACCCGGGCGGGGCGCCGACCAGGCGCGCCACCGAGTGCTTCTCGGCGTACTCGCTCATGTCGATGCGCTGCATCGCGCGCTCGTCGTCGAACAGGAATTCAGCCAGGGCCTTGGCCAGCTCGGTCTTGCCGACGCCGGTGGGGCCGAGGAACAGGAACGAGCCGGTCGGCCGGTCGGGGTCGGCGACGCCGGCCCGGCTGCGGCGGACGGCGTCCGCCACGACCTGCACGGCCTCGGCCTGCCCGATGACGCGCCGGGTCAGCTCCTCCTCCATCCGGAGCAGCTTGCCGGTCTCGCCTTCTAGGAGCCGTCCCGCCGGGATGCCGGTCCACGCGCTGACGACGTCGGCGACGTCGTCCGCGCCGACCTCCTCCTTGAGCATGACGTTCTGCTGGCTGGCCTCGTTCGCCGCGGTGGCCGCTTCGAACTCCTTCTCCAGCGCCGGGATCCGGCCGTAGCGCAGCTCGGCGGCCTTGCCGAGGTCACCGTCTCGCTCGGCGCGCTCGGACTCGCCGCGCAGCTGCTCGAGCTGCTCCTTGAGTTCGCGGACGCGCTCGATCGAGCCCTTCTCGTTCTGCCAGCGCGCGGTCAGCGCGGTCAGCGTCTCGCGCTTCTCGGCCAGCTCGGCGCGCAGGGCGTTGAGGCGTTCCTTCGAAGCGGCGTCGCTTTCCTTCGCGAGCGCCATCTCCTCGATCTCCAGCCGGCGCACGGCGCGCTCGACCTCGTCGATCTCCACCGGCCGCGAGTCGATCTCCATGCGGAGCTTCGACGCGGCCTCGTCGACCAGGTCGATCGCCTTGTCCGGCAGGAAGCGCGCGGTGATGTAGCGGTCGGACAGCGTCGCGGCGGCGACCAGCGCGGCGTCCGTGATCCGGACACCGTGGTGCACCTCGTAGCGCTCCTTGAGCCCGCGCAGGATCGCGATGGTGTCCTCCGGCGACGGTTCGCCGACGAGCACCTGCTGGAAGCGCCGCTCCAGGGCGGCGTCCTTCTCGATGTGCTGGCGGTACTCGTCGAGCGTGGTCGCGCCGACCATCCGCAGCTCGCCGCGGGCGAGCATCGGCTTGATCATGTTGCCCGCGTCCATCGCGCCGCCCTCGCCGGTCGCGCCGGCGCCGACGATCGTGTGCAGCTCGTCGATGAAGGTGACGACCTCGCCCGCGGAGTCGGTGATCTCCTTGAGCACGGCCTTCAGCCGCTCCTCGAACTCGCCGCGGTACTTCGCGCCGGCCACCATCGACCCGAGGTCGAGGGCGACGACGCGCTTGCCGCGCAGCGACTCGGGCACGTCCCCGGCGATGATGCGCTGGGCCAGGCCCTCGACGATGGCCGTCTTGCCGACGCCCGGCTCGCCGATCAGGACCGGGTTGTTCTTCGTGCGCCGCGACAGCACCTGCACGACGCGGCGGATCTCGGTGTCGCGGCCGATGACCGGGTCGAGCTCGCCGTTGCGGGCGCGCGCGGTGAGGTCGACGCCGTACTTCTCCAGCGCCTTGAACGTGCTCTCCGGGTCTTCGCTGGTGATCCGGGCGGAGCCGCGGACCTTGACGAACGCCTCCTGCAGCGCGTCCGGCGTCGCGCCGTGCCGCTTGAGCAGGTCGGCGACCTGGCCGCCCTCGGTCGCGAGCCCGACGAGCAGGTGCTCGGTCGAGACGTACTCGTCGCCCAGCTCGGTCGCGAGCTTCTGGGCGCGCGTCAGCGACTTGACCGCGTAGGTGTCGAACTGCGGGCTCGACACGGTCGCACCGGTCGCGGACGGCAGCGCCGCGATCAGCGGTTCGAGCTCCTTGTGCACCACCTCCGGGTCGGCCCCGACCGCGGTCAGCAGCGGTGCGGTCAGCCCCTCACCCTGCGCCAGCAGGGCGCCCAGCAGATGGGCGGCCGACACGTGCGGGTTGCCTGCCATGGTGGCCGCCTGCGCCGCGGACGAGATCGCCTGCTGGGTCTTCGTGGTCGGGTTGAAAGCGTCCATCCCTCACCTCATGCTCGGTACTGCGAGAAAGTCCTGGTGACAGGCCTGACCGTGACCCGTCACCCTCTCTAACGCACGGAAACTTGAGTCTGTTCCGCTCAACTTCTTCCGGGTGCCACCGCGCTCGCCGGCAACCGCGAGCCGAGCGCACCGAGCCCGGCCACGGCGACGCCGGCGCACGCCCCGACCAGCACCCAGGGTAACCAGTCGGCGACCGAGAACAAGGCCACCACGGCCGGCGCGATCACCTGCGCCACGGTGAACGCGTACTGGTACGCAGCGAGATAACGGCCGCGGGCCACCGGAGGTGCCGCGGCCTCGGCGAGCGCCCCCGATCGCGGCCCGAAGACCAGGTCGCCCGCGGCGAAGATCAGCGTCGACACCAGCAGGTACCCCACCTGCCAGCCGTCGGGCACGACCAGCACGCCCAGGCTGACCAGGCACCACGCGGCGAACAACGCCGAGCCGAGGCGCATCGCCGCGATCCGCGTCAGCCGGGCGGTGAGCCGCAGCGCGAGCGTGCCGCCGACGCTGGTCAGCAGGGTCAGCAGCGCGAGGATCGCGCCCGGCAGCCACGCCGGGCCGTGGAGCCGGTCGAGCACGAACACCGGCGTGCCGATCAGGAAGAAGTCCAGCGAGAGCCCGAAGAGCCCGCTGAACAGGATCAGGGCGAGGTACGGCCGGTCGCGCAGCACCCGCACCGACGGCTCGCGGGCGGGCCGGCGCGGCCGGGTGAGCCGGACGAAGAAGGCGAGGATCGTCGCGGCGGCGAAGAACGTCACGACGTCCACGATCAGCGCGACGCGGTAGCCGTCGTCGCCGAGCCACGTCAGCAGCGCGCCCGCCGCCAGACCGCCGAGGCCGAAGCAGGCGGCCCGCACCATCCCCACCTCGGCGAACGGCCGGTCCTTCGGGCCTTCCCCCGCGACGTCGGCGATGAGCGCGAACAGGGAGCTGTAGAACAGCTGCTGCCCGGCGGACAGCAGGACGGCGGCGACCACCACCGGACCGGCGCCGTCGGCGACCAGGTACGCACCCGCGCCGGCCGCCTGGAGCAGCTGGGCACTGACCACCACCGCGCGTGGCCCGACGCGGTCGACCAGCCGGCCGGCGAGCAGCGGCACGACGAGCGCGCCGACGGCACCCAGCGTTACGGCGGTGCCTGCCATGGCCAGCGGCACGCCGACCACCTGCGTCACGTAGACCAGCGCCAGCGGGAGGAACAGCCCAGAGCCGAAGTTGTCGATTCCCATCGCGCACAGCAATGCGACCCGGTCACGCGTCACCCACCGACGTTAACCCTGGGGAATGCCGTCAAGTCAGGACCGAACGGACACTTTCGCCAGGGCCGAGAGCCACTTGCGGTGTGCCTCGCGGCCCGGGTGTCACTTGTTCGTGTCAGCCGGCGGGGCGTCGCTGCCGAGGGCGTGGCGGAGGTCGGCGTTCATCTCCGCAAGCCGCGTGGTGAGGTCCGTGACGCGCTCGTCGTCCCAGCCGCCGAGCGCCTTCTCCATGAACTCGACGTAGCCGGCGCGCCAGCGGGCGAGCTCGGCCCGGCCCTTCTCGGAGACGCTCACCAGGGACGCCCGGCCGTCTTCGGGCGCGGGACGGCGGTCGACCAGCCCGGCCGCCGACAGCTGGGCGATCTGCCTGCTCACGACCGAGAGGTCGACGAACCGGCGCTTCGCCAGCTCGGACGGCCGCGTCTCGCCGTTCTTCGCCAGGTCGGACAGCAGCATCGCGGCCGCCGGGTGCAGCCCGGGCTCGCTCTGCCAGGTCTGCATGATCCAGGCGTGCTGGAGCTGGGAAGCGGTCTTCAGCTCGCGCATGAGCTCGACCCGGACGTCCTCGTCGGTGTTGTCGAAGCCCATCGGCACCTCCATTGGTTGTGCCATACAAGTATATTGCCGGGCACTTGCCGTCGACAACCGGTGCACCGGTGAGGTCCCCCACGCCTGACCGGGCGCAATACACCCGGTCGGAGCAACAATGCGGGCAAAAGGGCGCCCGGCGGATACCCTGCGGACGGGCGCCGCGCGCGGCGCGTTCCAGTGACGTTGAGTGACGAGGTGGCAGCAGTGGCGAAGGACCCAGGAGGCGGTCCCCGACCCGTGAACAACCCCTCATGACAGCCGACTCCGTCAGCCCGCTCCCCAGGTCTTCGGCCCCGCGCGAGGCTCCCGCGGCCGTCACGGCCATGGTCCGGCTCATCCGGGACAGCTGGGCCATGTCCGAGCCCTACATCGCGGACATCTCGCAGTTCTTCTACGGGATGCTGTTCACCCTGGCCCCGACCACGCGCGACTTCTTCCCGATCAACATGGAGATCCAGCGCGGCAGGCTGGTGCGCGCGCTGGTGCACATCGTGCAGATGGTCGACCGGCCCGACGACCTCGCGCCGTTCCTGCGCCAGCTGGGCCGCGACCACCGCAAGTTCGGCGTGGTGCCCCGGCACTACGAAGCGGTCGGGACGGCGCTGCTGGCGTCGCTCAAGAACCACCTCGGCCCGGCGTGGACGCCCGAGGTCGAGCGGGCGTGGGCCGAGGCGTTCACCATCGCCGCGCGGGCCATGCAGGAGGCGGCCGCCTCCGACACGAACCCGCCGTCGTGGCGGGCCACCGTGGTCGAGCACCGGCGGCTGACCTGGGACCTCGCCCTGGTGCGGCTGGTGCCCGACCAGCCCGTGCCGTACCACCCCGGCCAGTACGTGAGCGTCGAAGTGCCGCAGCGGCCGCGGCTGTGGCGGTACCTCTCGCCGGCGAACGCGCCGCGCGAGGACGGCGGCATCGAGTTCCACGTCCGCGCCATCGACGGCGGCTGGGTCTCCCGCGCCATCGTCAGCCACACCCAGCCCGGGGACGTCTGGCGGCTCGGCCCGCCGCTGGGCCGGATGACGGTCCACCGGGAGTCCTCGCGCGCGGTGCTGATGGTCGCCGGCGGGACCGGCATCACCCCACTGCGGGCGATCCTCGACCACCTCGCGCTGTGGGGCGAGAACCCGAAGACCCACCTGTTCTACGGCGGCCCGGCCCGCGAGGACCTCTACGACCTCGAAGAGCTGCGCGCCCTGGCGGCGACCAACCCCTGGCTGACCGTGACGCCGGTCGTCGAACGCGGCGGCGACGTCCCGGGGTTCGAGCAGGGGACGCTGGCCGAGGCCGTCACGCGGTACGGGGCGTGGCCCGGCCACGACATCCTGGTGTCCGGCTCGCCGGCGATGATCCGCGCGACGGTGTCGCGCATGCTGGTCGCGGGCAGCGCGCTCGACCAGATCCAGTACGACCCGTTCACGATCGACTAGTCGCATCGGGCACTGACAATCCGCCGTCCGGTCAATGATTTCGTTACGCTTCGGAAATCGGCAACCAGTAACGGATGAATCCGGCGGCGTGATCATTTTTACGCTGTGACAGGCGGGGTTGACCGGGTGTACCTGAATTGCTCCGTTCGAGCGGGAACGCGCCGAATCACGCGCATCTGCACGGGAATTCGCCTACAGTCGGGAACCCTCGGGGGCGGCACCGCCACAGCGACGCCGCACGCATGCACGGCGCGAAAGCCTTTGCACGACTGGAGATTACCGTTCCCGATGAGCGCTGAATCCGTGAAGATCCCCGCAGCGCCCGAGACGCTTCCCGTTTCGGCTGTGGAAGGTCGAGAGCTGGCCCGGTTGATTCGTGAAAGTTTTGCGGAGGTCGAATCGAAAGCCGATGAACTGGCGCAGTACTTCTACGGTGCGTTGTTCGTGGTCGCCCCCGATTGCCGGGATCTGTTCCCGGTGACCATGACGACGCAGCGGAGCAGGTTGCTGCGCGCGCTGGTGTACGTGGTGCAGATGGTCGACCGGCCCGACGAGCTGGTCACCTTCCTGGGGCAGCTGGGCCGCGACCACCGGAAGTTCGCCGTCGTCTCGCGCCACTACGACGCCGTCGGAGTCGCGCTGATCGCCGCGTTGAAACGATTTCTCAAGGAGAAGTGGACCGCCGAGGTCGAATCGGCGTGGACCTCGGCGTACGGGCTCATCGCCAAGACGATGCGCGAAGCCGCCCAGGCGGAGACGGGCCCGGCGGCCTGGTCGGCGACCGTGCTGGAGCACCGCAAGCTCAGCCGCGACGTCGCGCTGGTGAAGGTGCGCACCGAGGGGCTGCTGCCGTACCGCGCCGGCGGGTACGTCAGCGTGGAGGTGCCCCAGCGGCCCCGGTTCTGGCGGTACCTTTCGCCGGCGAACGCACCCCGCGGCGACGGCCAGCTCACCTTCCACGTGCGCGCGGTGCCCGGCGGCTGGGTCAGCGGGAGCATCGTCAACCACACCAGGCCCGGTGACGTCTGGCGCCTCGGGCCGTCGATGGGCGTGCTGAACGTGCGCCCGACGTCCACGAAACGGCGGCTGCTCATGATCGGCGGCGGCACCGGCATCACGCCGTTGCTGGCCATCCTCGACGACCTGTCGCGCTGGAAGCGGAACCCGCCGGTGCACCTGTTCTTCGGCGGACGGCGACCGGAGGACCTGTACGCGCTGGAGGAGCTGCGCCGGCTGGCCGCGACGTCGAAGTGGCTGACGGTCACCCCGGTCACCGAGGAGGGCGCACTGGCCGGCGGCGACCGCGGGACGCTCGCCCACGCCGTGACCCAGCGCGGCAAGTGGCAGCACCACGACGTCCTCGTGTCCGGTTCGCCGCCGATGATCCAGGCGACCGTCGCCAAGCTGCTGGCCAGGGGGATCGAACTGGAACGAATATCGTACGACCCGTTCACCCTGGACTGAGGTCCGTCCCGACCTTCGGACTGGGCCGAGCGGAGTATCGAATTCGTCGAACGGCGGTAGTTCGTTGACCGTTGTGCCCGAATCATCTTATGGTCTAGACCACATCTTCCCCGGATGTGCTCGTTCGTCCTCCCCTTTCGGAACAACGCTGTTCCCCTTCGAGGAGCCGAAATGACCTGGAAAAGAAAGCTCTTCGCGGCCGCTGCCGGAGCTCTGCTCGCACCGGTGCTGATCGTCGTCCTCCCCGCCACCTCCGCGAGCGCCCACGGCTACGTGTCCGATCCGCCCAGCCGGCAGGCCAACTGCGCGGCCGGGAAGGTGTCCGGCTGCGGGAGCATCGTCTACGAACCGCAGAGCGTCGAAGGGCCGAAGGGCCTGCGCAGCTGCAACGGCGGCCTGTCGCAGTTCGCCGAGCTGACCGACGAGTCGAAGCCGTGGCCCGCCAAGTCGGTCGGCACCACGGTGACGTTCAACTGGGTGTTCACCGCCCGGCACTCGACGTCGAACTACGAGTACTACGTCGGCGGCACCCGCGTCGCGGTGTTCAGCGGCAACAACCAGCAGCCGCCGCCGACGTTGTCGCACACGGTGAACCTGGCCGGCTATTCGGGCCGGATCAAGGTGCTGGCGATCTGGAACATCTCGGACACGGCCAACGCGTTCTACAGCTGCGTTGACCTCCAGGTGGGTGGCGGCGGCACCCCGCCGCCGACCACCACCACGCCGCCCCCGACCACGACGACCCGGCCGCCCACCACGACGACCACCCCGCCCACGAGTGGCACGTGGGCCGCGGGCACGGCGTACAAGGCGGGCGACGTCGTGACGTACGGCGGCGCGAGCTACCGCTGCGTCCAGCCGCACACGGCGATCGCGGGCTGGGAGCCGCCGAACACGCCGGCGCTCTGGCAGCGCCAGTGAGAGTGGTCTTGGCCGTCGTCGCGCTGCTCCTGACCGGTTGCGCGACGACGGCCACCCCATCGCACAACGCGGCCGACGTGATGTTCCTGCAGATGCTGATTCCCCAGAACCAGCAAGGGATCGAGATCGTCCGGCTGGCGGCGGCACGCCCGCTCCCGGCCTCGGTGAAGGAACTGGCAGCGGCGATCGAGGTGACCCAGCAGACCGAGATCGACGACATGCGCCGCTGGCTTCGCGAGTGGAACCAGCCCGAGTCTGTGGCCCCCGAGGCGCACGCGGGCCACGGCGGCATGAAGATGACCTCGCCGGACCTGGTGGGAGCACTTCGGACGGTCCCGGACGACGAGTTCACCCGCCGGTTCCTCGACGTTCTGACGGGACAGCAGCAGGGCGCGGTCGAGCTGGCCCGGACGGAGAACGGGCCGGGCGGCGGAGTGAACGCCCAGGCCCGTGACCTGGCCCGCCGGGTGATCGAGTCCCGGACGGCCGAGGTCAAGCAGCTGCTGAACGTGAAGACGTGACCCGCGGCGCACGAAGGCCTCCCCGGTCACCCGGGGAGGCCTTCGTCGTTCTGGTCGTCAGCGGCGCTTGGGCCGCCACACCACCATCGCCGTCTGCTGGTTGAGCGGCACCAGGTCACGGCGGTAGGACGCGTGCGCCGCCGCCGCGGCCTGCTCCGCCGCCACGTACGCCGCGGCCAGCTCCTCCGTCAGCTCGGCGACCCTGGCGCGGAGCGCGTCGACCTGGTTCTCCAGCTCGATGATGCGCTTGATGCCGGCCAGGTTGACGCCGTCCTCCTGCGAAAGGCGCTGCACCTCGCGCAGCAGCGCGATGTCCCGCATCGAGTAGCGCCGCCCGCCGCCGGGGGTGCGGCCCGGTGACACCAGGCCCTGCCGGTCGTACGTGCGCAACGTCTGCGCGTGCATCCCGGCGAGCTGGGCCGCCACCGAGATGACGAACACCGGGGTCTCTTCGTCGCCTTCCTGCGGTATCCCGCCGAACACCACTCTCACCTACCTTGCAGCAGCTCGGTGATCTCGGGCCGGGGGTCGTGCCCGGCCATCGCCTCGGCGTACGCCTGCAGTGCCTCGCGCGCCTTGTCGTCCAGTTTGGCGGGAATCGCCGCCTGGAGGGTGACGAGCAGGTCACCCTGCGAACCGTCGCGCTTGGCGATGCCCTTGCCGCGCACGCGCAGCACCCGCCCGCTCGCGGTACCCGGCGGCACCTTGAGCGAGACCTTCGCTTCCAGGGTCGGCACCGTGATCGTGGTGCCGAGCGCCAGTTCGGTGAAGTCCACCGGCACGGTGATCGTCAGGTCGAGCCCCTTGCGCCCGAACAGCGCGTGCGGAGCCACGTGCACCCGGACGTACAGGTCGCCCGCCTGCGCCCCGCCCCGGCCCGGCTCGCCCTGGCCGGCCAGCCGGATGCGCTGGTCGTCGTCGACGCCCGGCGGGATCCGGACGGTCAGTGTGCGCGTCCGCGTGCTGATGCCTTCGCCACCGCACTCCGGGCACGGGTCGTCGATGATCGTCCCGCGGCCGCGGCAGTCGCGGCACGGCTCCGAGAACGCGAACGCGCCCTGGCTGCGGCTCACCAGCCCCGAACCGGAGCAGGTCGGGCAGGTCCGCGGCGACGTGCCCGGCCGGGCACCGTTGCCGCTGCAGGTCGCGCAGGTCGCCGGGCTCGACAGCCGCAGCGGCAGGGTCGCGCCCTTGACCGCCTCGGTGAAGTCGATCCGGACGTCCGTCTCGACGTCGGCCCCGCGCTGCGGCCGGTTCGCCGTCGCGCCCGCCGACGACCGCCCGCGGCCGAAGATCCCGCCCAGGATGTCGCCGAGGCCGCCGAAACCGCCCTGCTGACCGGCGCCGGCCTGGCCGAAGATGTCGCCCATGTCGAAGCTGCCGCCACCGCCGCCACCGGGGAAGTTGAAGCCGCCCCCGCCGCCGAACAGCCGCCGCGCCTCGTCGTACTCCTTGCGCTTGCTCGCGTCGGAGAGCACGCCGTAGGCCTCGGAGACCGCCTTGAACTTCTGCTCCGCCTGCGCGTTGCCGGCGTTCGCGTCCGGGTGGTTCTCCTTGGCCAGCTTCCGATAGGCCTTTTTGATTTCGTCCGCGGTGGCGTCGGAGGAGACGCCCAGCTCACGGTAGAAGTCCTTACCGATCCATTCCCGTGCGCTCATCGGGCGTCTCCTCCTCCCACTTGGTTCCTCTTACTGCTGCTGCTCATCGACTCCGCCGCCGAGTGGCAGCTCGCCACCGACGGACGGGTCCCCCGGGGCCGCACCGGGCTCGTGGTCGGTCACGCCGACCAGCGCCGCCCGCAGTACGCGGTCCCCGAAGCGGTACCCGCGGCGCATGACCACGGTGACCGTCGGGCCCGCCACGTCCGGCGAGGTGTTGTGCTGCACGGCCTCGTGCACGCTCGGGTCGAAGGGCTCGCCCTCGGCGCCGAACGACTCGAGGCCCGCGCGCTGCAGGCCGCTGATCAGCTTGTCGCCGACGGCCTTGAACGCACCGGTGAGGTCACCGTGCTGCTCGGCCCGCTCGAGGTCGTCGAGCAGCGGCAGCAGGTCGTTGACCACGGTCGCCTTCGCGCCGATGACGACCGCCTCCCTGTCGCGCTCCACCCGCTTGCGGTAGTTGGCGTACTCGGCCTGCAGGCGCTGGAGGTCGGCGGTGCGCTCGGCCAGCTCCTTCTCCACGTCGGAGACGACCGACACCGAGTCGTCCACAATGGACTCACCCAGCGAGGGGCCCGCGTGCTCCACGGGCGCCTCGTCGGGGTCCGGCGCGGCGTGGGCCGGACCGGGCGGGCGGACCTGCCCGGTCTGGGGGTCCACCCGACGCCGGTCCCGCACGACCACCGGCTCCTCGGGGCCTCGGCCCTGGTTCTCGGATTCGTCGTAGCTGTGGGTCACTTCTTCGGGTCCTCTTCGACGATCTCGGCGTCCACCACGTCATCGGCCTTGGCCTGGCCGCCGGCCGCACCGGCGTCCCCGGCCGCACCCGCACCCGCACCGCCGGCGGCACCGGCCGCGGCGTCGGCGTTCGCGTTGGCGTACAGGGCCGTGCCCAGCTCCTGCGAAGCGGCGTTCAGCTTCTCGATCGCCTCGCGGATCTTGGTCGAGTCCGTGCCCTTCAGCGACTCGTTGGCCTCGTCGATCGCGGACTTGACCTTACCCTTGAGGTCGTCGGGCAGCTTGTCGTCGTTGTCCTTGACGAACTTCTCGGTCTGGTAGACCAGCGTCTCCGCCTGGTTGCGGGTCTCCGCTTCCTCGCGGCGCTTCTTGTCTTCCTCGGCGTGGGCCTCGGCGTCCTTGACCATGCGCTCGATGTCGTCCTTCGGCAGCGCGGAGCCACCGGTGATCGTCATCGACTGTTCCTTGTTCGTGCCCAGGTCCTTCGCGATCACGTGCACGATGCCGTTGGCGTCGATGTCGAAGGTGACCTCGATCTGCGGCACGCCACGCGGGGCCGGCGGGAGACCGGTCAGCTCGAACATGCCGAGCTTCTTGTTGTGCGCGGCGATTTCGCGCTCACCCTGGAACACCTGGATCTGCACCGACGGCTGGTTGTCGTCCGCGGTGGAGAAGATCTCCGAGCGCTTGGTCGGGATCGTGGTGTTGCGCTCGATGAGCTTGGTGAAGACGCCACCCTTGGTCTCGATGCCGAGCGACAGCGGCGTGACGTCCAGCAGCAGGACGTCCTTGACCTCGCCCTTCAGCACACCGGCCTGCAGCGCCGCGCCCACCGCGACGACCTCGTCCGGGTTCACGCCCTTGTTCGGCTCGCGGCCGCCGGTCAGCTCCTTGACCAGGTCGGACACGGCCGGCATGCGGGTGGACCCACCGACGAGCACGACGTGGTCGATGTCGCCGACGGCGATGCCGGCGTCACGGATGACGTTGTTGAACGGGTTGCGGGTGCGCTCGAGCAGGTCCGCGGTGATCTTCTGGAACTCGGCGCGCGAGAGCGTCTCGTCGAGGAACAGCGGGTTCTTGTCCGCGTCCACGGTGATGTACGGCAGGTTGATGCTGGCCGAGTTCGAGCTGGACAGCTCGATCTTCGCCTTTTCGGCCGCCTCGCGGATGCGCTGCAGCGCCATCTTGTCCTTGGTCAGGTCGATGCCGTTGGTGGCCTTGAACTTGTCGACCAGCCACTTGACGATGCGCTCGTCCCAGTCGTCACCACCGAGGTGGTTGTCACCGGAGGTGGCGCGGACCTCGACGACGCCCTCGCCGATCTCCAGCAGCGAGACGTCGAAGGTGCCACCACCGAGGTCGAAGACCAGGATGGTCTGCTCCTTCTCGCCCTTGTCCAGGCCGTACGCCAGCGCGGCGGCGGTCGGCTCGTTGACGATGCGGAGCACGTTCAGGCCGGCGATCTGCCCGGCCTCCTTGGTGGCCTGCCGCTGGGCGTCCTCGAAGTAGGCCGGGACGGTGATCACGGCGTCGGTGATCGTCTCGCCCAGGTACGCCTCGGCGTCGCGCTTGAGCTTCATCAGCACACGCGCGCTGATTTCCTGCGAGGTGTAGTTCTTCCCGTCGATCTCGGTCTTCCAGTCGGTACCGATGTGCCGCTTCACGGACCGGATCGTCCGGTCGACGTTCGTGACGGCCTGGTTCTTCGCCGGCTGGCCGGTCAGCACTTCACCGTTCTTGGCGAAGGCGACGATCGAGGGGGTGGTCCGGGAGCCTTCCGAGTTGGCGATGACCGTCGGCTCGCCGCCCTCAAGGACGGCGACGACCGAGTTGGTCGTGCCGAGGTCGATGCCGACCGCTCGCGCCATGGTGCTTTCCTCCTGTGTACGGCTGCTATGTTCGTGACCTGCAGGTTCGTTCTCGCCTTGAGCGAGGCCCTGGCAAGTTTTATCCGGCCTTCGCGCACTCCGTCAAGCCGTACTTGAGTCGACTGCGCTCAACCTCTGTACCCAGCCTAACGAGGCGGTTCGGCTTCTTGTTCCCGGGTCCGCCGGGTGAGTGCGCCCCGATCGGTTGTGATGCCGCTCACCAGGAGGGACCCACCGGTCGGCCGTCTCACCCGCAGACCGCCCCACGACCGGGGACCACTCCGCTCACCAGGTAGGCCACCTCGGCCGCCCGGGCGCAAGCGGAGTTGAACAGTCCCGTGTGGCCGTCGTCGGTGCGGGTCAGCAGGGCCGCTCCCTCGATGCTCGCCGCCAGCCCGCGGGCCCAGGCCAGCGGCGTTGCCGGGTCGTGGGCGCCGCCGACGACCAGGATCGGCGGGGCGCCGCGGACCGGCTGGGGCCGCGGTGGGTTCTTCGCCGGGACCGGCCAGCCCGTGCACCCGCTGGCGAAGTCCCAGTACTCCGAGTACCGCCAGCTGTGCGGCGCCGCCGCGCGGAGCAGGCCCGCCAGGAAGCCCATGTCCGCCGGGCCGGTGAACGGCGACGGGAAGTCGTGGCAGCCGATCGCCCGGTAAGCCCCGTAGATCGGGGACCGGAACTGGTTGCGCTCGGTCAGCCCGCGGGCGTCCGGGAACTCCCCGCCCGCCGCGGCCAGGTCCTTGCCCAGCGCCGGCCAGTCGTCCTTCAGGTAGAGGTGGCCGTAGACGCCCGCCGAGACCTCGTCGGCCGTCGCGGGTCGCCCCAGCTCGCTCGACCAGATCCCGCCGCGGGCCGCCCGGGCCACGACGTCGTCGTAGAAGCGCAGGACGTCCTGGCCGTGCAGGGCGCAGCCGGCTGAGCCACGGCACCAGGCGGCGAACCGGACCAGCGCGTCTTCGGTGGCCGCGGCCTCCTCCAGGATCGCCTGGGGCATCGGCCGCGCGTGGTCGATCGCGCCGTCGAGCACCATCGCCCGCACCCGGCCCGGGTGCTTCGCCGCGTAGATCGCGCCCAGCTCGGTGCCGTACGACAGCCCCAGCCACGAGATCTTCGGCTCGCCGAGCGCGACGCGGATCGTCTCGATGTCCTCGGCCGCGCTCTGCGTGTCCGCGTGCGCCAGCAGCGGCCCAGTGCGGGCCAGGCAGTCCGCGGCCGCCTTCCGGTTGTGCGCGACCAGCGCGTCGAACCCCGGCCGTGTCGACGGGAACCGGTCCAGTGCCGGGTCGAACAGCGTCGCCGCGTCGCACGTGATGCGTGGCGTGCTGTACCAGTCGCCGCGCGGGTCGAACCCCACGACGTCGAACCGCTGCCGCAGCAGCGCGAGGTCCGGCGAGGCCAGCCCGCCGAACTGCGCGAACCCGACGCCGGAGCCGCCCGGCCCGCCCGGGTTGACCAGCAGCGCACCGATCCGCCTGCCCGGATCGAGCGCGGGCAGCCGGGCCAGCGCCAGCTGCGCCGACCCCAGCTCCGGCCGCGCACGATCGATCGGTACCGCAACCGTCGCGCACTCCGCCGACGGCTCACGCTGCGTGGCGCACGAGCGCCACACCGGCGCCGATGACGCCGAAGCGACGGCCGGCACCGCCGCCATGACCACGACCGCCACCACAACCGCGGCGACCCGGCGCATGTCCATGATGTGCTTCCTCCCCCTGCCCGCCGACCTTCGGCGTGCTTCCTTCCTAACAGCGGCCACCGACAATTCAGGAGTGGCGGGCCGGCCAGGAGGAGAAGAAGAAATCGGGATTCCCTTGCTGCACAACGACTTCCGTCGGAGAGCCTACCCAGGAAGTCACACGATAGTGGTAATCGGCTGTCACCGGCACGCCCTGCGCGGGAACTCCCGCCGGCTCACTCCGCGCGAACCCCACGGCCCCGAACGTCGCGAGCGCCCCCAGCAACGCGGCCACCAGCACGCGCCGTTCGATCCTGCCCATCGGAAATGCCCCCGTGCCAAGAGAAAGTCAGGCCGCGTCGACCGTGACGCTGCCGCTGTCGGTGGTCAGGTCCAGCACGTGCGGCGCCGTCCCGTCGGTCGGCACGCCGATCTTGCGGTGGCCGCTGTCGCTGCTGCCTTCGACGCGGTACGGCCCGCCCGGCACGGCCAGCTCGATGCTGCCGCTGTCGGCGTGCACCTTCACGTCGTTCGACCGGGTCAGCGTGAAATCGACGCTGCCGCTGGAAGAAGTCACGTCCACCGGGCCGCGCACCTCCCGGCCGGTGATGCTGCCGGAGCTGCTCTGCAGCCGGACCTCGCCGACGTTCCGCAGGTCGACCGCGCCACTGTCCAGCCGCAGTTTCACCACACCGGAGACGTCTTCGACGCGGGCGTGCCCGGAATCGGCACGAACGTCCACACTCGACACCCCGGCGATGTCCAGCCCACCGGAGTCGACGGTCCCCGTGACGGGCACCCCCGCGGGCACGACGACCTCGAAGTCGACCGTGCAGTTCGTGTCGCACGAACCGAGCACCAGCTGGTCGCCTTCCATGCGGTAGAAGGGCCCTTCCGGCTTGCTCCGCCAGTTGTAGTGCACCTCCTGGTGCACCGTCGACGGCCCCGAGCCGGTGCGGATCTTCACCGATCCCGAGTCCCCTTCCAGCTTCACGCTGCGGACGGTCTCCGCAACGGTGCCGGTGTTTTCGTACTTCGAACCCCAGCCCCACCCGAGCGCGGTCGCCAGGCCGACGCCGATCAGGACTATGCCTCCCACAGCCAGTAGCGGGCGTGCCATGCTCGTAGGTCCCCTCGGTGTTGTTTCCTCTGCGTGAAGAACGTTAGGACGGGGTGGGCCCGCCGTATATGGGGGTAACCCCCCGAAAGACCCTGAGATCCCGCCCTGAGGCACGGGGGTGGCGCTCTGGGCCTAACCTGGCGCAAGTCTCCAGTTCCGTGATCAGGAGGATCCATGCCGCAAGCACCCGGCCCGTACGAATCCCTGCCCGAAGTGCCGTCGTTCACGCTGCGCAGCAACGACGTGGCCGACGGCGAAACCCTGGCCACGCCCCATTTGTCCGGCATCTTCGGCGCCGGCGGCGAGGACCGTTCGCCGCACCTGGCGTGGGAGGGCTTCCCGGCGGAGACGAAGAGCTTCGCGATCACCTGCTACGACCCGGACGCCCCCACCGGCAGCGGCTTCTGGCACTGGGCGGTGTTCAACATCCCGGCTTCGGTGACGGAGCTGGCGTCCGGCGCGGGTGACGGCTCCGGCCTCCCCGAAGGCGCGGTCACGCTGAAGGGCGACGGCGGGGTCAAGCAGTTCCTCGGCGCGGCGCCGCCGCCCGGGCACGGCCCGCACCGCTACTACTTCGCGGTGCACGCGCTCGACCTGGACAAGCTGGAGGTGCCGGAGGACGCGACACCGGCCCTGCTCGGCTTCACCATGTTCGGGCACACGCTGGCCCGCGCCGTGATCACGCCGGTGTACGAGAACAAGGGCTGAGTTCTCCCGGGCGGGCCCGGCGCGGCGTCAGTTCACGAAGTTCGCCGCGTTGGGCCCCTCGCGCTCCAGGTAGTGCCCCCGGGTGTGCTCGGCGAAGCCGAACTGCCGGTACAGCCCGTGCGCGTCGGCGGTGTGGAGCATCCAGCGGAACCGCGCGCCCGGGCCGTTGTCGATCATCTCCCGCACGATCTCCTTCCCGAGGCCGCTGCCGCGGGCGGAGTCGACGACGAAGACGTCGGCGAGGTACGCGGACGAGACGCCGTCGGAGAACGCCCGCGCGAACCCGACCATCGAGCCGCCGCGGTAGGCGCCGACGACCCGCCACGAGCCGTCGATCGCGGCTTCGACCTGCTCACGCGTGCGCCAGCGGCCCCAGTAGGCCTCCGTGGACAGGAACTTCCACACCACGTCGAGGTCCAGCCGCGCGCGGTCGTCGTCGAGTTCGTAGTCACCGAAAGTCCGCATGATCCGAAACTAAGACAGCCGTCAACGCGGTTTCAGCAGGTAGTCCACCACCGGCCGCAGCTCCTCGGCCGACGGCGGCTCGTCGTCGATCAGGCCCTGGATGAGCAGGCCGTCGATGCCGGCGAGGAAGACCCGGAACGCCACCTCGTCGTCGTGGCGGACCATCGACGTCAGGACGTCCAGCCAGCGCCGGGCGGCCGGGCGCAACTCGGGCTTGCGCGCGGCCAGCAGGTACAGCTCGTACTCCGCCATGGTGCGCCCGCGCCGGGGGCCGAGCGCCTCGGCGAGCAGGGCCGCGACCTCCTCGGCGCCGCGGGAGCCGCGCGACCGGGCCCGGTCGATCATCCAGTAGACCTCGGTCGCCATGTCGCGTGCGCAGGAGATGAGCGTGGCGACCAGCAGGTCGTCCAGCGACGAGAAGTGGTAGGTCGTCGACGTCGTCGGCACGCCGGCCTCGGCCGCGACGGTCCGGTGGGTGACGCCCGCGACGCCGTCGCGCTCGATGATCCGCAGCGTGGCCTCGATGAGCTCGGTGCGCCGCTTCTCGCCGCGCGCCTTCCGGCCGTCCACTTGCAGCTTCACCATAGGGTGAAAACTACCTGAACGATCGTCCCAAAACAAAGAGCGACGTACACCACATCGGTGGGACTTAGGGCCACTCAACGGGTTACTCATCAGTAAGGACGGTTAGTCTCCCGGCACCACCACAGTTTTGATCCGGACGAAAGGCACCCGAACGATGGGCGCTCTCCAACTGACGCTCGGCGGGATCTCCGTCGTGCTCGGCCTCGTCGCCTGGGGCATGTTCGCCGCGACGATCGCCCGTTTCGTGCGGGTGATCCGGCTCGGCCAGCCCGACTCGACGCGCAACGGGCCGTTCATGCCGCGCATGAAGACGCTGATCAAGGAGTTCGCCGCGCACACGCGGATGAACCGCAAGCGCAGCGTCGGCCCCGCCCACTGGTTCGTCATGTGGGGCTTCCTGCTCGGCTCGCTCGCCCTGTTCGAGGCCTACGGCGAGGTCTTCGTGCCGACGTGGGGCTGGCCGATCCTCGACGACTTCCCGCCGTTCCAGCTGCTCATGGAGCTGCTCGGGCTCGGCACGATCGTCGGCATCCTGGTGCTGATGGCGATCCGGCAGCGCAACCACCCGCGCCGCGCCGACCGCCAGAGCCGCTTCCAGGGCTCCAACTTCAAGTGGGCGTACTTCATCGAGGCCGTCGTCCTGATCGAGGGCATCGGCATCATCGGCGTCCGCGCCGCGAAGGCCGCGCTGGGCGCGCACGAGACGCCGACCTGGGCCGCCTTCGTCTCGAACCCCCTCGGTGAGCTGCTGCCGGCCAGCCCGAACCTGGTGACCGTCTTCGCGTTCGTCAAGCTGATGAGCGCCACGGTCTGGCTGATCGTCGTCGCCCGCGCGATGACCATGGGCATCGCGTGGCACCGCTTCAGCGCCTTCTTCAACATCTACTTCAAGCGCGAGGCCGACGGCGGCGTCGCCCTCGGCGCGCTCAAGCCGATGATGAGCGGCGGCAAGGTCCTCGACCTCGAGGAAGCCGACCCGGACGAGGACACCTTCGGCGTCGGCAAGATCGAGGACTTCAGCTGGAAGGGCTGGCTGGACTTCTCGACGTGCACCGAGTGCGGCCGCTGCCAGGAGCAGTGCCCCGCGTGGAACACCGGCAAGCCGCTGTCGCCGAAGCTGGTCATCACGCAGCTGCGTGACCACGCCTACGCGAAGGCGCCGTACCTGCTGGCCGGCGGCAAGCGCGACATGGCGGGCGACGAGATCGGCCTGTCCGGGGACAACATGTACGCGGGGATCGACGTCCTCGCGATCGCCGAGTCACAGAAGGCGCTGGTCGGCGACGACGGCGGTGTCATCGACCCGGACGTCCTGTGGTCGTGCACCAGCTGCGGCGCCTGCGTCGAGCAGTGCCCGGTCGACATCGAGCACGTCGACCACATCGTCGACATGCGCCGCTACCAGGTGATGATCGAGTCGTCGTTCCCCAGCGAGCTGAACGGCATGTTCAAGAACCTGGAGAACAAGGGCAACCCGTGGGGCCAGAACGCCAAGGACCGCCTGGCCTGGACCGAGGACCTGGACTTCGAGGTCCCGGTGTTCGACGGCGACATGGGCGACGCCGAGTACCTGTTCTGGGTCGGCTGCGCCGGCGCGTTCGAGGACCGCGCGAAGAAGACCACGCGCGCGGTCGCCGAGCTGCTGCACATGGCGGGCGTCAAGTACAAGGTGCTCGGCTCGGAGGAGTCCTGCACGGGTGACCCGGCGCGCCGCGCGGGCAACGAGTTCCTGTTCCAGATGCTGGCGCAGCAGAACGTCGAGATCCTCAACTCGGTGTTCGAGGGACGGGAGCGCAAGACGCGCAAGGTCGTCGTGACCTGCGCGCACTGCTTCAACACCCTCGCCAACGAGTACCCGGAGCTGGGCGGCCAGTTCGACGTCGTGCACCACACGCAGCTGCTGAACCGCCTGGTTCGCGAGAAGCAGCTGGTGCCGGTGGCGCCGGTCGCCGAGGACGTCACCTACCACGACCCGTGTTACCTCGGCCGCCACAACAAGGTGTACGAGGCGCCGCGCGAGCTCGTCGGCGCGACCGGTGCGCAGCTGCGCGAGATGCCGCGGCACGGCGACAAGTCGATGTGCTGCGGCGCCGGCGGCGCGCGGATGTGGATGGAAGAGAAGATCGGCAAGCGGATCAACGTCGAGCGCGTCGACGAGGCCCTCGGCACCGCGCCGTCGAAGATCGCCACCGGCTGCCCGTTCTGCAAGGTGATGCTGAACGACGGCCTGACGGCTCGCCAGAGCGACGGCACGGCGAGCGAGAAGGTCGAGATCGTCGACGTCGCGCAGATGCTCCTGGAGTCGGTCAAGCGCAAGCCGGAACCGAAGCCGATCGCGCTCGGAGCACCGTCACTCGCGGAGGAGTGACACTCTTATCGAGAACGCACGGCCCCGGTCAGGACTTCCTGATCGGGGCCGTTTTCCGTGGTCGGAAAGTTTCGGGGAATTGTTGATCTCGTAGCCATTCCACTACCCGTTGTCACCGATCACACCCTTGACTTCAGGGCCGCTAGCTGGGACTTCATCATGGTAATCGTTTTCTTGAAAAATGTTCATGAAAATCACCGAAATGGCCCATCAGGTTAAGGACAAACGACAGCCTGAACCCTGGACAAGCGGCGTATCCTGGCCTTTCCTCGCCGCCGCCGTTGCCAGCGAGGGCACCTTTGACGATCACAGAAACAGGGGGCGGCACGAATGGCCGAGGACCGGCGGACCACCACGACCGGCCGACACTCCCTCCACGCCATCCCGGACGACATCCGGCTCGCCCAGGACTACGTACCCACCCAGCGCACCCTCGTGCGCCCGTACGTCCTCACCCGCGGCCGGACGCAGTCCCGCCGTCACCTCGCGATCGAAGCGATGGTCTCGACGCGGGCCGGCGCGCACTGGGACGGCGCCCGGGTGACCGGCGAGTTCCGCTCGGTGCACTCGCTGTGCCTGCACCCGCGGTCGGTCGCCGAGGTCGCGGCCACCCTGAGCGTGCCGCTCGGCGTCGCGCGCGTGCTGCTCGACGACATGGCCGAACAAGGCCTGGTCACCATCCACGACAGCCGCACGGGCGCCGACGGCCGTCCGGCGATGGCGCTCATGGAACGCGTTCTGAGCGGCCTGCAGCGCCTCTGAGCACTACGCTCACCAGGGTGAGCGAGGAACCCGGGAACTCCGGCGGCGAAAGCACCCTGACCGTCCTGCTCGCCGGCGGGGTGAACCTGGCGATCGCCATCATGAAGCTGGTCGCCGGCATCATCACCGGCTCGGGCGCAATGCTGTCCGAGGCCGCCCACTCGGTGGCCGACACGATCACCGAGGTCCTGCTGCTGACGGCGTTGAAACGCTCGGAACGCCCGGCCGACCGCGTGCACCCCTTCGGCTACGGCAAGGAGCGGTACTTCTGGTCGCTGCTCGCGGCCGTCTCGATCTTCGCGTCGGGTGCGATGTTCGCGCTCTACGAGGGCGTGTCGACGCTGTTCGGGCACGGCGAGGCGCAGAGCACGTCGCTGCTCAGCTACATCGTCCTCGCCGTGGCGTTCCTGCTCGAAAGCACGTCGTGGCTGCAGGCGGTGCGGCAGGTCGTGCGCGAGTCCCGCGCGGAGAACCGCTCGCTGTGGACGTACCTGCGGCTCATCGACGACCCGACGCCGAAGACGGTCCTGTTCGAGGACTCGGCCGCGCTGATCGGCCTGCTGCTCGCGTTCGGCGGCATCGGGCTGCACCAGCTCACCGGCTCCGAGGTCTGGGACGGCATCGCGTCGATCGCCATCGGCCTGCTGCTCGCCTGCGTCGCGTACCTGCTCGGCCGCACCAACCGCGGCCTGCTCGTCGGGCGCCAGGCCGACCCGCTGCTGGTCCGCGGCGTCCGCGACCACCTCTCCGGCGCCGCCGAGATCGAGGCCGTCGTCGACCTGCAGACCATGCTGATGGGCACCGACCAGGTGCTGGTCTGCGCCCGCGTGGACTTCGACGACTCGCTCGGCGCCGCGGACCTCGAACGCGCCTGCGTCCGGCTCGCGTCGGAGCTGACGGAGAGGTTCCACGACGTCACCGAGGTGTTCATCGAGCCGGTGCCGCGGTCGGACCCGGAGCTGCGGGCGACGGTGCTGGCGCGCTACGGCGACATCGCCGAGCGGTGGAGCAAGCCTCGGTAGCCCTCAGTACCCGAAGTCCTGGACCCAGTACCAGCCGGCGGTGGTGACGCCGACGCCGATCTTCTTGAGCGTGCAGTTGAGGATGTTGGCGCGGTGGCCCGGGGAGTTCATCCAGGACTCCATGACCTGCGCCGCGGACGTCTGCCCGCGCGCGATGTTCTCCGCGCCCGGCTTGGAGTAGCCGGCCTGCTTGATGCGCTGGTCGAACGTGGTGCCGTCAGGGCTGGTGTGGGAGAAGAAGTTCTCGGCCGACATCTTGTCGCTGAAGTCCTGCGCGGCCTTCGTGACGTGCGATTCCTCGGTCAGCGGGTCGCAGCCGGCCTTGGCGCGTTCGTCGTTGACCAGGGTGATGACCTGGGCGGCGGCCGAAGGGGCGACGCGGGCCGCGGCCTTGGTGCTGGACGGCGGAGCTTCGGACGGCGACGGCTGCGGCGCCGCGGAAGTGTCGGTCGGCGTGGGCGCCGCGCTGGACGTCGTCGCCGGGGCGGGGGCCGAGGTCGTGGGTGCGGCGGGCTGACCGGGGGTGGTGGTCTGGACCTGACCGCCGGCGAGGTCGGTTCCGCTGCCGCTGCCGGCACCGGCGGGCGCGTTCGGCAGGACAAGCGCCGCGGCGCCGAGCTCGGCGGTGTTTCCTTCCGCGGTGGCCATCCAGGTGCCTGCGGCGGCGGAAAAAACGCCGAGCAGCACACTGAGTGACACCATCACCACGTGAGCACGTTCACCAATGGGGGACACGGCGCAGGAACGTATCACGGAACAATTACAGCGAGAACCCTACGAACGCACTGGTCACTTTTCCCGTCGGTGACAGGTAAGGATTTCAAGGCAATCGGACGCTGACGCGTTACTCCGTTCAGCCCATTCGGACGACGAACGTCGACTCACCGGAAGCACTCACCGGACGCCGGGTCGGGTCTTGACCGGAGGCCGTTGCTTTGCCGGTGAAGCCAACTTTGCCGGCGACCGTTGTGCAGGTGTACGAAATTTCGGCGTCGGCGGCCAGTTCGGGCACGGCGTGCGCACACGAGGGCGTGTGGTCGTCGACGACGCTCACGTCGGCGAGCGGGACGTCACCGGTGTTCTTGACCAGGATCGAAAAGGTGACGGTGTCGCCTTCCCGGACTTCGTAGGGTGCCGCGTCTTTCATGACGGCGATCCCGGGGTGGACGACGTCGACTTTTGCGTCACCGGTTGATTGCACCGCGCGACCGGTCGGGTCATTTCCGGTGATCTCGACGGCTTGCGCGAAGTCGTCGCCGGGCGCCTTGCGGGTGCAGGTGTAGGTCTTCACCGCTCCGGGTTGGACGGTGTCGAACTTGTTCGCGCAGGTGGTCTGTCCGTCCACAACGGACACTGCGGTCAGCGCGACGTCGCCGGTGTTGCGCGCGGTGACGGTGAAGGTGACGTCGTCGCCGGCGCGGACCGTCTTGGGCATCGCGTCGACGGTGAGCTGCACACCGGGATGGATGACGTCGATCTCGTCCGTGTCGGTGGCGGCGATCGGTGGGCCCACCGGGGCGTCCGCCGTCGCCTTCGCGGCGCTGTCCGCGTCGTCGGCCGGGGCGATGGTGGTGCAGTCGAACTGCTGCTTGGCTTGGGGTTTCAGCTCGTCGAAGGTCTTCGCGCAGGACCCGCTCCCGACGTTGACGGCGGTCAGCGGGACGTCACCGGTGTTGGTGACGGTGAGGGTGGCGGTGACGGTGTCGCCCGCGCGGAAGGGGCCACCGTGGATGTCCTGAGTGAGCTCGATGGCGGGGTGCAGCACGGTGTAGGCCGCGTCGTCGGTGGCGCTGACCTGGCGTTTCACCGGATCGGTGCCAGTTGCGGTGGCGGAGCTCACGAAACTGTCGGTGCCGGCGTCTACCTTGCAGGAGTGGCGCTGCCGGGCGCCGGGAAGGAGGGTGCCGATGGACTGAGCGCACGCCGGAGTGCGGTTGTCCACAAGGGACACATCGGTGAGCGGAACATCGCCGGAGTTGGCGACGACGAGGGTGAACGTGACGGTGTCGCCTTGGCGAACGCGAGTGGGCGAGGCGTCGTTGGTGACGGTGATGGCGGGATGGATGACATCGACTGCGGCCTCGGCGGCGGCAGTCACCGGACGATTCGTGGCATCGGTACCGGTGGCTTTCGCGACGGCGGCGAAGTCGGCGTCCCCGGCGGTTTGGGTGCAGCTGTAGGTGCGTTTCGCCTGCGGTTCGAGCCGTCCCAGGGACCTGACGCAGTCCCTCGCTAGCTCGTCAGCGACGGTGACGTCCTGAAGGGCGCTGTCACCGACGTTGGTGACGGTGACGGTCGAGGTCACGACGTCCCCAACGCGGACGACGGCGGGCTCAACGGCCCGGGCAACGGCAAGGCCGGGATGGATGACATCAACGGCGGCCCTGGCGTCGGCGGCGACCTCCGCACCGACCGGCGGAGTGGCGACGACCCGGAAGGCTTTGGTGACGTCATCGGCCGGAGCGGTCGTGGCGCAGGTGAAGTCGCGCGAGGCGCCGGGAGCGAGGGTGCCGTCGAGGGTTTGACTGCACCCGGTGGCCGGGGTGGGCTGCCCGTTGGCAACCCGTCCGTCGGGGACCTGCCCGCCAACGCCAGGCCGGCCGGCGCCTGACTGGTCTGCGCCGGTCACCGAGGCGCCGGGACTCGGCATGCCCGCGGCCCGGGCGCCCGCAGCCAGCGGGCCATCGGCTCGTCCGCCAGCGCCCGGCGGTGCGGCTGCCTGCCCTCCCGCGCCAGGCTGGCCGGCCTGCCCACCAGCGCCCCGTCCGTCGGCGACCCCGCCGACGCCCGGCGGAACCGCAGCCTGCCCGCCGAGCACCCGAGCACCCCCGGCCTGCGCATCCATCACCCGAAGGCCACCCAACGGCACGTCCCCCGCATTGCGCAGCGTGACGCGGAACGGCACCTTGTCGCCCTCACGGAACGGCCCACCCATCACCTCGGCCGTCACCGCGACCGCCGGGTGCTGCACCGCGAACGCGGCCTCGGCCGCCGCGGTCACCGGGCGGGCCGTCGGGTCCGTGGCCGTCGCCGTGGGCTTGTTCGCGATGCCCAATGCGCCCGCGGTCGTCGTGCACGTGTACTCCTGCTGCGCCTGGGGCTGGAGCGCGCCCAGCCGCCTCGCGCAGGCCGGGACCTGGTCGTCGGCGACCGCCACCTCCGTGAGCGGCACGTCGCCGGTGTTGGCCGCGGTGATCGTCCACGTCACCGTGTCGCCTTCACGCACCTCGGCCGGGGTGGCCCGCACCGCCAGCCTGATCGCCGGGTGGATCACGTCGACCGCTGCGTCGTCGGTGACCTTCACCGTGCGGCCGAGCTGGTCCTTGCCGGTGGCCGTCGCCGTCGTGGCGAGGTCGTCCGGTGGGGCCGGGGCCGTGCACGTGTAGGTGACCGCCCCGCCCGGGGCGAGCGCGCCGATCGCCTTCGCGCACGCCGGGATGCCGTCCGTCACGGCCACCTCGGTCAGCGGTGCGTCGCCGGCGTTGGCGACCGTCATCGTGAACGTGATCGGGTCGCCGGCGCGCGCGATGGCGGGCGCGGCCGCCGCGGTCAGGGTCAGCGCCGGGGTGATCACCGTGACCGTGGCCGACGCGGTGGCCGTGACGGGCCGGCCGGCCAGGTCGGTGCCGGTCGCCGTCACCTGGGACGTCGTGGTGCGGGACGGGTTCGCCGTGCACGTGTACGTCTGCGCTGCGCCCGCGGCCAGACCACTGAACGTGCGCGAGCACGCCGTCGACGTGTCGTCGGTGACCTGCACCGGGGCGAGCGGGCTGTCGCCGGTGTTGCGCACGGCCACCGTCCACGTGACCGCGTCGCCCGCGTGGATCACCGGCCGGTCCGCGGTCTTGGTGACCTCGACCGCGGGCGCGATCGTCGGCGCGGGCGCGTCGGCCGTGGCCGTCACCTGCTTGCCGAGCTCGTCGGTGGCCACCGCGGTCGCCGTGTTGACGCCGTCGGCGATCGGCGCCTTCGCGGTGCACGTCGTCGTGCGGGTTTCGGCCGGCGCGAGCGATCCGGTGAGCGCGCACGACGGTGTCTTCGGGTCGGCGACCTGCAGGCCGATAAGCCCCGTGTCGCCGGTGTTCGTGACCTTGATCGTGAAGGTCACGACGTCACCGGCGCGGTACGCGGGCCGGTCGGCCGTCTTCGTCATGCCCAGCGCCGGGTGGAGGACGTCGACGCGCGAGCTGGCGACGCCGTCGAGTGCGTCGCCGAGCGCGCTCGTGCCGGTCGCCTTCGCGGTGTTCGTGAAGTCGTCGGGCGGCGCGGTTCCGGTGCACGAATAGCTGACCGTCTGCCGCGGGGCGAGCGTGCCGAGCGGCTTGGCGCACTCCGGGACGGCCGGGTCGGTGACCTCGACGCCGGACGCCGGGACGTCGCCCGGGTTCGTCACGACGACGGCGAACGTCACCGGCTCGCCCGCGTGCACCTTCGGCCGGGTCGCGCGCACCGCGATCTGGAGTTCGGGCACCGGCACCGAAAACGCGAGGTTCTGCGCCAGAACGGTGTCACCGCTGGTGACGACGCCGAGCTTCGCGCTCGTCGCGCCGGCGGGGATGCTGTCGATGTTGAACGCCTTCGCGTCGACGCTGAAGTTGTTCTTCGCGCCCGGCGCCGCGGCGTTGTCGGCGTTGGAGATGAAGAAGTTCGACGTGCCGCCGGTCGCGGGCTCGGCGGCCGGCGTGCCGTCGACCAGGAACTGGTCGCCGGACGCACCCCAGTCGCCGTCGTACGCGGTGACGCCGAGGTGTGCGTCGGCGGCCGCCGCGCGGAAGCCGGTGATCGTCGTTTCGGCCGCCGGGGCGCCCGCGGTCTGCCGGACGTGCCCGTCGTAGACGACCACCTTGCGCTTGTTCGGCGCGAAGTCCGCGTTGCGCTCGGGGTAGGCGTACACGAGCGCGAGCGACCAGCCACCCGCGCAGTCGAAACCCTTGGGCGTCCAGACATTGCCGACCGTCACGTCGAACGCCGGCGGCACGCTCGCGAACCGGCTGGTCACGTCCGCGAGCGCCGAGTAGTGACTCCCGTCTTCGGCGTACCCGGAAGGCGCGATGTCCACGGGTTCCGCGCTGCCGACGGAAAGCCGCACGCTCTGCTTCGCCGGCGTCCCGGGCGGGGGAACCGCGCGGTCACCGCAGGTCAGGCTGCCCGCCCAGTTCAGCCGGGCGAACACGACGTGCGCACCGGGCGGGACGCCGACCGACGCGCTCGCCGAGTCGAACGTCGCCGGGTCGGCGTCGACGTCGGCCCACTGCATGAAGAAGTCGTCGTTGGCCAGGGTGTCCTTGCGGTCGGCGGTGTTCGCGCACGCGGCCGGGGTCGCGACCGTCCCGCCGGCCGGCGCGCCGTCGGCGGCGACCGGGCAGCGCAGGACGCCGTTGCCCGCGTAGACGAAGTCGCCGTAGACGACGGCGTCGTAGCCCACTGCGAAAGGTGGGCCGGCGGCCGCGCCTGCCGCCGGCACCAACGCCGAGGCCAGGAAGACCAGTGCCAGCACGAATATCGGGCGAAGCGGTCTTTCGGGCAACGGCACTCCTCGCCACCTCCGGGGTCGAGACGACCTTGGGAGCGTGGCACGAGCGCGGGTTTTACGCCTTCAAACTCACTCGTTCGTGGGGCCGGTCAGCTTCACCGTCGACTCGTGGGTGAGGGCGGTGGCGGCGCGGACGAACCCGATGACCGTCCGGAGCTCGTCGTCGGTGTAGCGGTCGCAGAGCTCGTACATGCCTTTGACGAGGTGGTCCCACAGGTGCACGGCGCTCGCAATGGACTGCAGGTCCAATGCGATGAGGATCTTGCGCCGGTCGTCGGGGTGCGGCTCGCGGTTGACGATGCCCTTGCGTTCGAGCCGGTCGATCATCGCCGTCACCGACGCCGGCGCGAGCCCCGACAGCCGCGCGAGGTCCTTCGGCGTCTGCGCGCCGAAGCGGGCGAGGTAGTCCAGGACCTTGCTCTCCACCGCCGACAGCCCCCGGGTCTCGGAGATCGCGGTGTGGAACATGACCGTCTCCGTCGACAGCTCCCGCGACCTGAGCAGGACTTCTTCGACGAGTTCCGTTCGCTCGCTTGACACAGCGGCCAGCCTAGCCCACTGTTTAGTTCGACAGAACGAATTAGTTCCTAAGACATTCGAGGGATCGAACGACATGACACGGGCACTGATCATCGGGGGCGGCGTCGCGGGCACGATCACCGCCATAGCCCTGCACGAAGCCGGACACCAGCCAGTGGTCTTCGAGGCTTACGACCGCGACTCCGAGGGCGTCGGCGCGTTCCTCACGCTGGCCGTCAACGGCCTGGACGCCCTGCTCCCGCTCGGCCTGAAAGACGTGGTCCGCAGCGTCGGCTTCGACTCGCCGCGGATGTCCATCGGGCTCGGCAACGGCACGCGGCTCGCCGAATTCCCGCTGGGCGGCGCGCTGCCGGACGGCACGGTGAGCCAGACGGTCCTGCGCTCCGACCTCTACGTCGCGTTGCGCGACGAGGCCGCGCGGCGCGGCATCCGCGTCGAGTACGGCAAGCGCCTGATCGACGCGAGACAGTCGAACACGCACGTCAGCGCGGATTTCGCGGACGGTTCCCACGCGGAGGGCGACCTCCTGATCGGCGCCGACGGCCTCCGCTCCCGGGTCCGCACGATCATCGACCCGCACGCGCCGTCGCCGCGGTACGTCCAGCTGCTGAACACGGGCGGGTTCGCCGAAGGACTGGACCTGCCCGACGAGCCGGGCGTGCTGAACATGGTGTTCGGCAAGCGCGTGTTCTTCTGCCACGTCGTCAGCCCGGACGGCCGCGTCTGGTGGTTCGCGAACCCGGCCCGCAGGACCGAGCCGACCGAGGCCGAGCTCAGCGCGCTCACCGGGGAGGACTTCCGGCAGGAGCTGCTGGACCTGGTGGCCCCCGACCGGACGCCGGCCGCCGAGATCATCCGCGCGACCCGCCGGATCTACCCGGCCTGGCCGACGTACGACTTCCCGACGGTCCCGGTCTGGCACCGCGGCCGCATGGTGATCATCGGCGACGCGGCGCACGCGACGTCACCGGCGGCGGGCCAGGGCGCCTCGATGGCGATCGAAGACGCCGTCACGCTGGGCAAATGCCTGCGGGACGTGCCTGATGTCCCCCACGCGCTGGCCGCCTACGAAGGACTGCGACGCGAGCGCGTCGAAGCAGTGGTCGCGGCGGGCAAGCGCAACGGCGACGACAAGGTGATCGGCCCGGTCGGCCGGGTCGTCCGCGACTTCTTCATCAAGCGGGCGTTCTCGAAGCCGTTCAAGGAGGACCCGAACGCCTTCATGTGGAACCACCGCATCGACTGGGACGAGAAGGTGGCGATCTAGCGCCAGGTGTCGACGCGGTGGAAGTTCTTGTACGCCCGGCTGGGGGTCGGGCCGCGCTGCCCCTGGTAGCGGGACCCGGCTTCACTGGAGCCGTACGGGTGCTCGGCGGAGCTCGACAGCCGGAAGATGCAGAGCTGGCCGATCTTCATGCCCGGCCAGAGCGTGATCGGCAGGTTGGCGACGTTCGACAGCTCGAGGGTGATGTGCCCGGAGAAGCCGGGGTCGATGAAGCCGGCGGTCGAGTGCGTGAGCAGCCCGAGGCGCCCGAGCGAGGACTTGCCCTCGAGGCGGCCGGCCAGGTCGTCGGCCAGGGTGACGAGCTCGAACGTCGAGCCGAGGACGAACTCGCCCGGGTGCAGCACGAAGGGCTCGTCGCCCTCCTTTTCGACCAGCGAGGTCAGCTCGTCCTGCTGCAGCTGCGGGTCGATGTGGGTGTACTTGCTGTTGTCGAAGACGCGGAAGAACCGGTCGAGCCGGACGTCGATGCTGGACGGCTGGACCATGCCGGCATCGAAGGGGTCGATGCCGAGCCGGCCGGCGTCGAGCTCTTTGCGGAGGTCACGGTCACTGAGCAGCACGGCCGAAGCCTATCCGGTGGGTTCAGGCGGCCCGCATGTGCTGCGCGTAGGTGGTGTCGGGCGCGAAGATCTTCTCGAGCCGCTTCACGTACCCGCGGCGCCCGGCCTCGCCGATCCGCTCCTGCAGCGCGGTGGCCCCCGGAATGAACCGCCGCACGGTCTCGGCGGCGAAGTTGACCCCCGCGACGGCGACGATCGCGGCCTGCGCGACGGGGTCGTTCGGCAGCCCGAGGAAGTCGGCGTTGGTCTTCCCGAGCACGAGCCGGCTGATCGACGAGTGCACGGCGACGGAGACGTGCGAGAGCACCTTCCCGACGGCCCCCCGCCCCTCACCGACGGCGGCGTTGGCCTGGATCAGCGCCTTGGCGAGCCGCTTCGAGTCGTCGTCCGGGATGAACTCGGTGGCGGCGAGCAGCCACAGCAGCCGCCAGGCGTCCTCTTCGGAGGTGGGCAGCAGCTCGTCGTCGACGCCCATGAGCCAGCCGATGTAGCGCCAGAGGTGCAGGATGTCACCGCGTTCGCGCGCGGAGTAGCGCAGGCCGAGCAGCTGCGTCCCGAAGACGTAGACGAGCGAGAAGAGCAGCAGCGTCCCGGCGGTCTGCACCTGGTTGACGGGCCGATCCCAGGCGGCGTAGTCCCAGTCATCCCGCCGGTTCATGGCGGCCCGCACGTGGGCATGCACGAGCCGGATCCGCAACGCGGCGGCGTAGCCTTTTCCGCCGTGCTTGAGGGCCCCGGGCGTGGTGACGTCGATCCACCAGGCGGCGGTTTCGACGAGCCGCCGCGTGGCCTTGTACTCGATCTCACCGGTGCCGACCAGGGATTTCGTGGCCCGCGATGCGAGGTAGCCGCCCATCAGAGACATGTCGCCGAGCGGAAAGAGCCCCAGCAACCCGGCCCGGGTGATGGCTTTCGCACCGCGTTCAAGCCGTTCATCATCAACCCAGCACGGCTTGGCGTCGACTTGGTCGAAGAAGTCCTTGAGCGGCCCGGACGCCCGGGCTCGGTCTTTCAGGGCCGCTTCGAACAGAGCACGCCCCTGCCCCTTGGGCTGCTGCACCATCCAGGCGACGACGTCGTCCGCGAGCCGGTCCTGCACCTGGGCGAACTCCCTGATGCGGGCGACCTGGCGTTCGTCACCCCGGATGTCACCGTCGATGAACAGCCGCTGGGCCAGCCGGAACCCGCCTTGCCGGAACAGCTCGGGCTCGTCCATCAAGCTCACCTCCGAAGTCGACAACAAGTGTTGTCACATGACGCGCACGAGTCAAGGAGGGAGGCCGCTGGACAAGGGGATCACGGTGCCGTGTATGCTGACGACGCACTGCGGATGTAGTTCAATGGTAGAACATCAGCTTCCCAAGCTGAATACGCGGGTTCGATTCCCGTCATCCGCTCTCAGAGCGAAGCCCCAGGTCACACGGTGTCTACTGTGGACCTGGGGCTTTCTCTATCTCCGCTGTTCACTTCTCGCGTGCCATTAATGTGCCATTAGCCGACCGGGACGGGTTGGCCGTCCTTGGACAGCCGGTCCGCGATCTGCTTGTCGGCGTCGCTGGTCGCCCGCTGGCAGATCAGGGCCGCCCGCATGTCGTCGTGGCCCATTCGCGCCATCAGGTCCTTGGTCGAGGTGCCCGCCTTCGACGCCCAGATGTTCCCGGCGTGCCCAGCTCGCTCACCCGCGAAGAGCAACGCGTCCTGCTGCGGCTTGACCCAAGTCTCCAGACACCAGCGCGCGACTTGGGCGGACCGACGCCTGCGACGGACGTGCTCGCATGGGGACCGTGACTTTGCGGCTTGGCCCTCGGGCAGGCCCAGTGGGAGGCTCTGCGCGTGGATCGGAACCGATGGACGGCCTCCTGGCCGGCGCAGCTGACTCCTGGACAACGAAGGTGGATTCTCGCTGCGGCCATCTCAGGCACAGTCGCAGTGGCCGGATTTCTCGTCGTTGCCGTGATGTCCGGCGCGTGGACTTCGTGGTTGTGGGCCGCTTTGTTCGGTCTCGGCTCGGGCTGGCATTGGTACCTCTACGTGAACCGAAGTCGCCAAGCACGGCAGCGTATGGCCGAAGCTGCAGGTCGTCAGGGCGTTCACCCCGAAGCCGGATCGTGACAACGGCCGGCAGCACCGCGTCAAGGCGTGCCATTCAGGCCGGTCAACCAAGGTCAACAGCGGTTCCCAAGCTGAATACGCGGGTTCGATTCCCGTCATCCGCTCTTATCGAGAAGCCCCAGGTCACACGCTGTGGACTTGGGGCTTTCTCTATCCCCGGTCTTCAACCGGAGACCGGCCCTTCTTCAGGCATTGATGACTTGGGGACACCAGCCGAACTCCTCACGCCAATGCGGTAGCGGTGTCGTTCAAGGTCTTCACGATCTCGCGGGGTGTGCCCGAAGCGAGATTCACATAGTCGTCACCAGTGAGGTAGGTCAGCACTCGACCCCGGCCCGTCAGATCGATCGCGGTAATCGGCGAACTGCGAAACCGACTTCCCTCAATACCCCGGACTGCGGCATACAACTGATGCAGCGCGTCACGCGGCGCTGCCATCGTGTCCAGCAGCAACTCCGCATCCCGAGTGTCCGGAGGTTCGGCGAGCGGGCTTGCCGGCCGCGCGTCCGGGTTCTCGTAGTCCTCCTGGCGAACGCTCACCGACCTGATGGCCGCGCCGTCAACATCGGGCAGTGTCTCCAGCAAGCTGCTGGCCAACCACTTCGCCTCGATCGGCTCGAACACCACCACATGATCGTTCACGATCACCCGCACCGCATCCCGCCCGCGCGAGGCCACCAGCACTGCGCAGGAGCTGCCGTCGGCGAACGCGCACCACGAGTAGAACTCGTGATCGGCGAACGCGATCGTCCGCAACGTGTCGGTCCACAGTGGGCTGAGCCGCCCGTTGCGCGCGGCGCGTTGCCGTGTCAACAACGTCATCGCGTGCTCGTGCTGCTCGCCGACGGCATCGGCGGGCATCCAGTAGTGCAGGTTGCTGCCCAAGACCGGGTGCGGGTCGCCGAGCTCGACCATCGTCCACGCGGTCAGCAGCACGGTTTTGGGCAGAGCAAGAGGTGTGTCGATCACGCTCACGGCGCGGTGTCTCCCACGAAGCCGGCAGAACAGCGGACAAGGAAGCGGGGACCAGGCGAGAAGCGTTACGTGCCGATCGTCGGTGGCACCGCAGGCAGGCCGTTCACGGGGTCGGTGATCTCGTTGCCGTCTTCGTCGAACAGCGTCGTGTCCAGCACATACTTGCGCTGATGCTCCTGGTCCTCCTCCGAGCCTTTGCCGCGGCCCGGTCCCGGAGCCATCCCGCTGGTGCCGGCAGGCCCGCGAGCGCCCGCACCTCGGCTCGGCACGGTGGTTCCGCCGCGCACGCCTTCCCCGGGCGCTCCGGCTCCGGTGCGGCCACCTCCACCCGGCGCTCGTCCCGCGCCGCTGTCGCTCCCGAGACCGCCCACACCACCCGTCAGGCCGCCCATGCCGAGATACGGGGACGAGCCGCCGCCGGTGCTCACTCCTGGTGCTGTCGGTGCCGGCAACGTGCTCGGCCCGACGCCGGTCGAGATCGGCGACGGCGTGAAGCCGGCTGTCGTGGTGTCCTGCCCACCCCGATCGCTCGGCAGCGGCTGCTCACCCCGGCCGGGAACGGTGACATCGCGAGCGCCGGCGATGTCGTGGCTGCCAGGTGTGGTGCTCGGCGGCGGCGGGGTCACATCAGCGCGTGACGTGACCGGCGTCGACGTGTCACGCCTTGTTCCACGCGGCTTCTTGCCCGCTGGGGTGTCGGTGACCGTGATAGCGCCACCGTCGAACGCACCCAGCTGCCCGTAGTCGACGGTCAGCTGCGAGCTGCCCGCACCGGCCTGCGCCTCATAGGTCTTGTAGATCGCGAGATTCTTCGCGGCGGTGTTGTTGTAGTTCCCGATCGCCGCTTCTGTATCCGTGGTCCACGGCGTCAGCACGTCCACGACACTCTTGTCCGGCCGCGGCGGCATCGGGTCCATCGTGTGTTTCGCAGTGTCGAACGAACCGGCAACCATCTTCAAACTGTTGCCGTTGCCGGTGAAGGTCGTCGCGGCGTCCGCGGTGACATCCCGAAACTTCTGGATCTTCTGCCGCGCCGCGTCCGACCCGGCACCAGTCCACGAGCTCTCCAGCCGCGTGAGCAGCCCGGACACCGTGTGATCGACGCCAGTGTGAGACTTGGACAACGCCGCGGCCTTGTCCACGCCCTGGTACCAACTCGCGGTGTTGCCGTTGCGGACCTGCTCCACGAACTCCGGCACCGGAACCGGTTGAGTTCCCACATCGCCGCGGAAGAAGTCCCCGACCGCATTCACCGCTCCGGAGACCATCTCTTCAGCGCCATGGGCGAGGTTCTTGATCCCGTCTTTCGCGTCATCGAGCAGGCTCACGGCTACGCTCCGGCCTTCTGCCGCAACGTTGTCACCACGGCGTCCGCCGCCTTCGGAGCTACCGAGCACGGGTCAACCGTGCCGATCTTGGCCCGGCTCAAGGCCAGTTCGACATCGATGGCAACATCGTTTGCCAACCCCACACTGACCCCGCAGGTCCGTTTCGGGTCTCCACCGTCAGCGGACAGATAGGCCACGGCAGGATATCCTTGGATGTCCGGCAGAACGTTCCACACCTTGGCCTGTGGCTTGGTGTTGGCATAGAGGTCACTCAGGCCCTGATGGGTTTCGGTGATGAAGAAAACTGTCACAACGGCGGTCGTGTCGGGGTTCGCCCAGTCGCATTTGCGCCCGAGGCCGGGTGCCGTTCCGGGCTGACCCGTGACCTCAACACCCAGCGCTTCTTTGACTTGAGCCGGCGTCAGGGCGTCGGTGCACGGATCACCTGCGACCACGCTCGCAGGAAGAGGGTTGGAAACATCGGGAGCACCTGCGTAGGGCAAGGTGTGCGAGGCTGACGAGCCCGAAGGGGTCGTGACGGGGCTGGGCGTGCCGGTCGACGTCGGTTTCCCGGAGCAGCCGGCCAACGCCATTGACGCGACAACTCCAGCACACACAGCCATGAATCGACGGGTCATCAAGCATATCCTCCGCTGCTCTGCCCAGCACCCTGGACTGTTTCCTGAGCGTTCGCTTCATTGCTGCGCACGATGCCCAACGCGTCCTCAAGGCGCTTGGCCAACTCGTCAAGATAGTCCAGTTCCACCTGAACATGGCCGGCGCCGTAGGCGAATGCGGCAGGCTGGCCGTCCTGCCGGCGGGTCAAATTTCCGTGGTATCCGGAAGTCACCTGGTCCCGTGCCGGCGGCGTGATTCTCGACAACGCGTTCGCTTCGTTCTGGATCTTTGCCAGCTCGACAGTGAGCGCATTGATCTGCTTGAGCATCTCTTGCGCTTCGCCCCGGTCAAGCGTGAACCCTGGACCGGCAGGAACGCCGACAACTGCTGCCGCCTCAGCCACCCGATCGCCGACATCCCGAATGGCGAAGCTGACGTCACTGAGCCAGCCCACGCGCCTCACCCCTCATCCAGTTGCCCGGCCCCTCTGCCCAGCGCGACCGATCACCCTGGTCGGCTAGACCGATCAGACGCACCTGTCACCGTAGCCGATCGCTCACCGCGCGTAGAGTGTTACGGGCTGGTAAGTGCACCAACGGCGCCACCGAGGAAATCTATCGGCCGACCGACCAAGACGAACGCGCCGCAGCCGGCAACTCTTCACCCCCGTCATCCGCTCTCACCGAAATCCCGGGCATTCCGTCCGGGGTTTTCGCTTTCCATTCTGGCCCGCAAATGCGCCACATGAGCGGCAGGCAACCCGGTTTCCTCCGCACGCTCCAAAGCCGACCCTGCCGCCGCAGACCCCAAGCGGTGCAACAACTCCGCCCGCGAAGCGTGCCACCACGGGTACTCCTCCAACCCCGGCAACGCATCCACCAGCACCAAAGCCGCGGCTGCGCCATCCCGCTCCGCCACCGCCGCCGCGCGGTTCAACCTGATCACCGGCGTGTCCTGGATCGACAACAACACGTCGTACCAGGAAATCACCGCGTTCCAGTTCGTCTCGGCGTATGACGGTGCCAGGTCGTGGCAAGCCGCGATCGCCGCCTGGATCACGTACGCGTTCGGCACTTCTGGTGTCCGGCGCAACCCCCGGCCCAGCAGCTCCACACCTTCCTTGATCAGCGATGCGTCCCACAACGAACGGTCCTGCGCAGCGAGCAACACCGGCACCCCCGAAGCGAACCGGGCCGCGCGGCGGGCGTCCTGTAGCAGCACCAAGGCCAGCAGTCCCAGCGCCGTCGGCTCGTCCGGCATCAGGGAAACCAGCAAGCGGGCCAGGCGGACGGCCTCGGAAAGCAGCGCCACGCGGCCCGTGTAGCCCTCGTTGAAGATCAAGTACACCGTTGACGCGACGCCGGCCAATCGCGCGGGCAACTCCTCCACCGCGGGCACCCGGTACGGGATTCGCGCCTGAGCGATCTTCTGCTTCGCCCGCGTCAGCCGCTTCGCCATCGTCGCCTCGGGGACCAGCAGGCCGCGGGCTACCTCCGCGGTCGACAAACCGCCCAATGTCCGCAGCGCCAATGCCACCTGGGCTTCCAGGGACAACGCCGGGTGACAACACGTGAAGACCAGCCGCAGCAGGTCGTCGCGGACCGAAAGGGGGTCCGGGTGGGGGTCCACCGGTGGCATCGCCACCGCCTCCTTCCCCTGCCGCTTGGCTTCGCGGCGGGCCACGTCCACCGCGCGGTGGCGGGCCGCGACCAGCAGCCAGCCGCGGGGGTTGGCGGGGACGCCGTCGCGCGGCCACGTCTCCAGTGCGCGCACGACGGCGTCCTGGACCGCGTCCTCGGCCAGGTCGACGCTGCCGGTGACGCGGACCAGCGTGGCCAGTACCCCGGTGCCCTCGGCCCGGACCAGCCGCGCGACCGCGTCCCCGGCGCCGGTCACTTGCCGAAGTCGACGACCGGACGGACCTCGATCGCGCCGTCCCACGCGCCCGGGATGCGCGCCGCGACCTTGACCGCTTCGTCGAGGTCGGCGCATTCGAGCAGGTAGAATCCGGTCAGGGCTTCCTTCGTCTCCGCGTACGGGCCGTCGCTGGTGACGATGTCGCCGCCCTTGCCGCCGGTGACGCGGACCGTTGTCGCGGTCGCCGTCGGGTACAGGGCCGCGCCGCCGCGGATCACCGCCGCCGCTCCCGCGCCGAACTCGTCGTAGTCCTTCATCATGTCCGTGGCTTCGGGCGTGGTCGGGTCGATGTCCGTGGCGTAGATGATCGCGGCGTACTTGGGCATGGGGTGCTCCTCGCGGGTCCTGACCGGCGCCGGTCGCCGGCTCTCACTGTAAGGACGAACGGGCGAAGCCGCGCCGGGACACTTGCCGCGGAGAAAGTCCGGCGGGCAGGGTGGGCGCATGGGAGAGCCCGCGCTGTTCGGTCCGGACTTCGACCGCGACCCCTCACCCGCCTACGCCTGGCTGCGTGAACGACCCCCGCACCGGCTCGACTTCCCGACCGGCACCTGGGCCTGGCTGATCACCCGGTACGCCGACGCCGTGACGGCGCTCAACCACCCCGCGCTGGTCAAGAGCCCCGCCGCCGGCAACGAGGAGTGGCAGCGCTCGGGCATGGGGCTCCCGCTCGACCACCGGCCCTCGCTCGCTTCCAACATGATCAACACCGACCCGCCCGAGCACACGCGGTTGCGGCGCGCCTGCGCCGGCGCGTTCGGCCCGCGCCGGATGCAGAGCCTGCGCGAGCGCGCCCAGCAGGTCACCGACGAGCTGATCGACGCCGTCGAGGCGCGCGGGCACGGCGACCTCGTCACGGACCTCGCCTACCCGCTGCCGATCGCGATCATCTGCGACCTGCTCGGCGTGCCCGAGTCCTACCGCGAGGACGTGCACGAGTGGTCGCTCGTCATCGACTCGGCCGACGACACCGACGGCTCGAAGGTCCGCGAAGCCACCGACGTGCTGGAGCGGCTGGTCACCGAGGTCGTCGACGCCAAGCGCGCGACGCGGGGCACCGACCTGATCAGCGACCTGGTCGCGCAGGAGGCCACCGGCACGCTCTCCGCGGACGAGGTGACGTCGACGGCGTTCCTCATCCTGATCGGCGGCCACGAGACGACCGTCGGGCTGATCGCGACCGGCGCGCTCGCCCTGCTGACGCACCCGGACGAAGCAGCGAAAGCCAGAACCGACCCCGCGCACCGCGCCGCCGTCATCGAAGAGACGCTCCGGCTGCACGCGCCGCTGCAGAACGCGACCTGGCGGTTCCCCACCGAGGACGTCGAGATCGGCGGCCGGCTCATGCGGCCCGGCGACCCCATCCTCGTGTCCGTGCTGGCCGCCAACCGGGATCCCGCGGTGTTCGAAGACGCCGACGTCTTCCGGCCCGGCGACCGCAAAACCGAGCGGCGGCACATCGCCTTCGGCATCGGGCCGCACCTGTGCATCGGCGCGGCCCTGGCCCGGCTGCAGGCCGATGTCGCCTTCGAGACCCTGCTCCGCCGTCTCCCCCGAGCGCGGCTCACCGTTCCCGAAGAAGAGCTCACCTGGTGGCCGAGCCCGATCACGCGCGGGCTCTTCCACCTGCCGATCGAGGTCTAACCCTCGACGAGCTCCCAGTCGGACTCCGGCGTCGCGCGGTCGTAGACCTGGCCGGGCGCGGCCTTCAGCACCGAACGGACGTCCGGGTACAGATTCGCGACGTGCTCCAGCTCCAGGCCCTCGACCTCGAAGTCCTCCGCTTCGGGGACCTCGAAGCCGACGAACAGCCAGGTGCCGTCCTGCTCGCGGACGACCTGGCGGACCGCGCGCACCGGCTGCTGCGACCCGGTCGGGATCTCGGTGAGGCCGCTGCTGATCTGGGCCTCGTCGTCCGGCGAGCCCTCGTACTTCCAGGCCGCGCGGCGCTGGGCCAGCAGGCGGATGTCCTCGTCCTCGTCGTCCGAGCCGGTCACCGACGAGAGCAGCCACGTGCGGCGCTCCGGGTCCCAGTCGGCGGCCATCCCGGTCGGGAGCTCGGCCAGCGCATCCAGCTGCGGCAGCAGCTCGACGGCTTCGCGCAGCGACATCTTGCCGAAGCTCTCGCGGTTGACCAGCACGTCGTCGGACAGCTCGGTGCCGTCGCTGATGAACCAGTCGTCCTCGTCGTCCAGGACGACGAAGCCCAGCGCGTCGGGGTCGTTCACCAGGGCCAGTGCGATGATGACCGGCCCTTCCGGGTCCTGGCGCAGCGGCCATTCGGTCGACATGCGTGACATCCCACCATCGGCGCGGTGCGCGCGGGGAGCCGGGGTCACCCGATCGGTTAATTCATCGACCGTTGATCTTTCGTGGCGGCGGGCCCATCATGGGCGCATGGTGCTCTCGAAACGGGTCGCCCGCTTCAACCGCGTCGCGACCAACCAGGTTCTCAAGCACGTCGCCGGCTGGGCGCCCGGCTTCGCCATGGTCGTCCACAAGGGACGGAAGTCCGGCCGCGAGTACCACACGCCGATCAACGTCTTCCGCACGAAGGACGGTTTCGTCGTCGGGCTGACCTACGGGCCGGAGGCCGACTGGGTGCAGAACGTGCTGGCCGCGGGCGGCTGCACCCTGATCAGCCGGCGGGAAAAAATTCACGTGCGCGGCGCCGAACTCGTGCACGATGATGCGCGGCGGGCCATGCCGGTCCCGATCCGGCAGTTCCTCGGCTTGATCGACGTCAACGACTTTCTGCTGTTGAAACGGGAGTAGACATGCTCGAGGGGGAACTCGTCCGGCTGCGCGCACTGGAGCCGGAGGACGCCGAACGGCTGCACCCGTGGACCCACGACGCCGAGGTCGGCCGGTGGATGATCAACGAACACCCGCTCTCGCTGGCCCAGGTGCGCAAGCGGTGCGAGGAACGCGCGCTCAACACCTACGAGAAGGTCGTCCTCGGCATCGAGGCCAAGGCCGAGCGCAAGCTCATCGGCGTCATCGACCTGCGCGACGCCGAGCCCGAACACGGTGAAGCCGAGCTGGACGTCTACATCGGCGACGCCGAGTTCCGGGGCGGCGGCTACGGCACCGAAGCCCTGCGCCTGATGTGCCGCTACGGCTTCAACGCCATGCGCCTGCACCAGATCACGCTGTGGGTGGTCGCCGAAAACGAGGCCGCCCGGCACGTCTACCGCAAGATCGGGTTCGTCGAAGAGGGCCGCCACCGCGAATCGTTCATCGACGCCGACGGCGAGCGCCACGACATGATCCTGATGAGCATGCTCAAGGGCGAGCTGAAGTAAGGCCGCGCCGCCGGAAGCCCGGCGGCGCGGCCTTGGTCGTGCTACGGCAGGCGGGTGATCCGGTCCGCCGCGGGCGGCGCCAGGTTCGGGTGCGCACCCAGGTAGGCGATCAGCGCGTCGAGGTCCACCGGGCCACCCGACAGGCTGGTGCCCTTGGTGAACTCGGTGAAGCCGTCCCCGCCGGCGGCGAGGAAGTTGTTCACCGACACGCGGTACGACGCCGCCGGGTCGACCGGCGTGCCGTTGACCGTGATGGCCGTGATCCGCGAGCCCTGCGGCGCGGACGCCGAGTAGCTGTAGTGCAGCGAGCTCGAGATCTGCAGGAAGCGCGTCACCGTGCCCTGCCACTGCTGCTCCAGCACGTTCTTCAGGTTCGCGCCGGTCAGGGTGATCGTCTGCATGATGTTGGCGAACGGCTGGACGGTGAACGCCTCGCCGTAGGTCACCACGCCGTCGCCCTCGCCGTTCGCCGACGATTTGTACGTCAGGTCGGCGCGGATGCCGCCCGGGTTGGTCATCGCGATGACCGCGTTGTTCGACTGCGTGCCCGCGAGCTGCGCGTCGGCGATGACGTCGCCGAGCGACGACTCACCGGCCGCGTTGCCCGCCGCCGGCAGGTCGGCGGTGATGCTGCCGACCTGCTTGTTCGCGATCGGCGCGGACTTGGTCTTGGCGTCGGCGATCAGCGCCGCCACGGCCGGGTCCGGGGTGACCGTGCGGGTGACGATCTCGTTGAACGCCTTGGTCTGCGAACGCACGACGTCCCGCGTCTTGCGGCTGATCTTCAGGTCGATCACCGACAGCAGCCGACCGAACGACGAGCCCTGGATGACCGGGCGCGGCTGGCCGGCCGGGTCGTTGATCACGCAGTTGTACTGCTGGTGGCTGTGCCCGGTGAAGAAGGCGTCGACCTTCGGCGTCACCGCGGCCGCGATCGCCGCGGCGGGGCCGGGCCGCAGCCGGCAGTCGTTCGGGCCCTCGACCTCGGTGCCGTCACCCTGGTGCATCAGCACGACCTGGGCCTTGACGCCGAAGTGGTCGAGCAGGTTCGCGGTCCGGTTGATCGCTTCGACCTCGTCGCCGAACTTCAGGCCCTTGATGGCCTCCGGCGTGACGACGGTCGGCAGGTCCTTCAGCGTGGCGCCGATGATGCCGATCGGGACGCCGCCCTCGAACTTCACGGTGAACGGCAACAGCGCGGGCAGGCCGTTGGTGAAGTACACATTGGACCCGATGAACGGGAAGTCCGCACCCTTGAAGGTCTTCTCGAACTGGCAACCGTCGGTCGGGTGGCAGCCGCCGAACTGCATGCGCTGCAGTTCCTTGTACCCCTCGTCGAACTCGTGGTTGCCGACGACGGACGTGCTCACGCCCAGCATGTTCAGGAAGTCGATGGTCGGCTCGTCGTGGAACAGCGCCGAGATCACCGGCGACGCGCCGATGTTGTCGCCGGCGGACACGACGAACGAGTTGGCCACCTGCGCGCGCAGCTGCTTCACGTGCGTGGCCAGGTAGGCGGCCCCGCCGGCGTCCACAGTGGTCCCGTCGGACTGGATGACGCGCCCGCTGGAGCCGGACGGCGGTTCCAGGTTGCCGTGCAGGTCGTTGAACCCGATGATCCGGACGTCGGTCGTGGGGTCCGGGCGCTGGCCCGCGGACGCGGGTGCGGTGGTCACCGCCGTCGTCGCCAGCGCGGCCGCGGCCAACACCGCGAGCCGGGTCGAAAGCCTCATGAGTTGTTTCCTCCGATTCGCGCCCAAGGTCCCCGAACGGGCGCACGGCGGAGGATTCTGCCTCGCGAAGCAGTCACCTACCAGGGTCAAAAGACGGACGTGAAGCGAATGTCACCTAACGGCTTCCGTCGAGCAGCACCCGCGCGACGAGCTCCGGGTCGTCGTTCATCGGCACGTGCCCGCAGCCCGGCAGCAGCCGCAAGGTGCCGTGCGGCGCGACTTTCCGCAGGTCGGCGACGCGCGGCCGGGCGAGGATCCGGTCGTGCTCGGCCCAGGCGATGGTCACCGGCACGCCGGTGACCGGCCCGGTGAAGCGGAACCCGCCCCGCGACTGGGCGGCGGTCGGCTCGAAGCCCGGCGCGCTGGCGAGCGCGTGGGCGTCTTCGACGACGGCGTCGGGCGTGAGCAGCTCGGGCCGTCCGACGATCATCCCGGTCAGCGCCCGGCGTCCGGACGCGCTCGCGGCGATGCGGCGCACGACGTGCGGCGGCGTGCGCTGCGCGAGCGCGCGGTGGGCCTTGAGCGTGGCGATCGCGTAGATCTTCTGGGTCCGGTTCCACAGCCCGGCGGGCGACAACGCCGTGACGCTGCGGACCAGGCCGGCCTGCCCCAGCGCGAGGGACAGCAGGCCGCCGAGCGAGTTGCCGGCGACGTGCGGGCGGTCGAGCCCGAGCTCGGTGAAGAGCTCCTTGAACATCACCAGCGCGGGCTCGATGCCGTACCCGCCGGCCGGTTCGGGCGACTCGCCGAAGCCGGGCAGGTCGACGGCGATGACGTCGCGATGGGCCGCGAGCAGCGGAAACACCGGCGCCCACGCCTGACGGCGGTGGCCGATGCCGTGGATCAGCACCAGCGGTTCGCCCCGGCCCGCGCGGTCGTAGACAACGTCGTCCATGGCCCGAGGGTAGCCGAATCTGCGACCACCGGTAACAGTTACTTTGCGTCCAGTTCGATCCGGGTGCCGCTGTCGGCCGACCGCTGGACGGCGTCGAGCACCCGGTGCACTCCCACGGCGTGCGCGAAGTCCGGCAGGTCGCCCTTGAGGTGGCGGGCGTAGGCGTGCGCGACGTTGTACGACGGCTCGGCGCTGCGGCCGGCCAGCTGCGGCAGCTCGTACCGCGCGGGCACGGTGAGCTTCTCGAGCGTGCCGGTGCGGCTGCCGCGCAGCGTCAGCTTCGCGATCCAGAACAGCGGGTCCGCGGCCTCGACGACCAGCGTGCCCTCGGTGCCGTTGATCTCCCAGTGGAAGTTCGTGGCCGGCGACGTCCCGCCACGCAGGTGCAGCGACGCGACCGCACCGCCGGCCAGCACGCCGGTGACGGCGATCTGGTCCGGCGCGGTCATCTCCACGGACTCGCCGGTGACCTCGTCACGCACCCGCGGCCGGACGGTCGCCATCGTCGCGGACAGCTCGGCGAAGCCGCCGAGGACCATGGCCACCGTGTCGACGGTGTGCGCGAACGGGATGGTCAGCATCGTCGCCCCGCCCGCGGGGTGCAGCTGGTAGTCGCGGCCGGCCCGCACGCTCGGCCCCCAGTTGGCGCCGGACGCGATCAGCGACGTCGAAAGCACGCGGCCGACGTAACCGTCCTTGATGAGGTCACGCAGGTAGCGCAACGCCGGCGCCGACCGCCCCTGGAGGCCGACCGCGGTCGTCTTCTCCCTGGCGGCTTCGGCCAGCGCCTCGGTTTCGGCCAGGCTGACGCCCAGCGGCCACTCGCTCAGCACCTGCTTGCCGGCGGCCAGCGCGGGCTCGATGAGCGCCCGGTGCTCGGGCACCTTCACGGCGACCACCACGAGGTCGACCTCGGGGTGCCGGGCGAGCTCCCCGGCGTCGCCGAAGGTCAGCGGCACGCCGTACTTTTCGCCGGCCACCCGCGCCGAGTCCGCGCTGCTGCCGCTGAGCGCGCGGAGTTCGTAGCCGTCCACCGCGGCCAGCGCGGGCACGTGCGCGGTCGCGGCCCAGCCGCCGTTCGCGCTGAGCCCGACGATGCCGACCCGGACCGGTGCCATGAGCGTTCCTTTCGTTGCCTGCACGGTGCCTTTCAAGAATTCCGACGTGCCGAGCGTCGTGCTCATTCCCGCATCCGCGCAAGCAGCATCCGGTTATGTCCCCCATGACTTCGGTAACACCGGCTCCGGCGGCACCGATGTGGAGGCATTCCGACATGTGGGGGAAAGATGGGCATCGAGGTCGTCGTCCTCGTCGTGCTGGCGGTCGTCGTCCTGCTCATCGGGGGCACGGTGTTCGGTGCCTGGCACGCCGAACGCGGCGACGACCGCGACGACGACCCGCACCCCTGACCGATCGGCCGCGCGCGGGTCGGCCGAGTGGCCGAGGGACGCGGGCTCATCGACCGAAGCGGCACCCCCGGCAAGATCCATAACGTCGGTGGCATGACGAACGCACAGGTCACCGCCCTGCAGTACGGCTTCATCGCCTTCCTCGCGCTGTGGTCCGTGGTGCTGGTGCCGCAGCTGATCACCCAGCTCGCCCGGCACGGCGGCCTGCGCCTGCGCGGGCTCGTGTCGACGGCGGCGGTGCTGCTCTACGGCTGCATGACGCTCGCGGTCGTCTTCCTGCCGCTGCCGGGCCCCGGCACCCGCCGGCTCGTCCAGACCGTGCAGCTGCACCCCTTCCAGTGGATCGCCGACATCCACACGGAGCTGCTCAAGCACGGCGGGACCTGGTTCACGACGCAGACGTTCCAGCAGGCTTGCCTGAACGTGCTGCTGTTCGTGCCGCTCGGGGTGTTCGCGCGGATCCTCTGGCGCCGCGGCCTGACGGGCACCGCGCTGATCGGCTTCACGGCGTCACTGCTCATCGAGATCACGCAGCTCACGGCGAACTTCGGCACGGCGCCGTACGTCTACCGCATCTTCGACGTCGACGACCTCATGAACAACACGTTCGGTGCCGTCGTCGGCTGGGTGTTCGGCGCGCTGCTGCTGACGCTCCTGCGTTCACCGGTCGACGTGCAGCCGGCCCGGCGCGAGCGGGTCCACTTCGCCGAGACGCGCTAGCCGGGCTTTCCGCTGCAGGGCGGCCCGCTTGGCGGCCCGCCGGTCTTCCAGGACGACGACGAGCGCGGCCACGGCCAGTACCAGCGCGACCAGCCCGAGGACGATCGGAAGCTGCACAAAATCCTCCTCGGTACGGCGCTGTGCGGGAGATCACACAGGTTACGCAGGTCAGTACCGAATCCGCTACCCCATGCAACAGAGCGGCCGTCCGGGATCGACCGGACACTGGAGCGGTGCGCATCCGACCCACGAAGGACCAGCTGGCCGCCGCCCACAACACCACCATCCCCGACGTCATCGCCCCCGGCCTCGACGTCCTCTTCTGCGGCATCAACCCCGGCCTCTACTCCGGCGCGCTCGGCCGGCACTTCGCCCGCCCCGGCAACCGCTTCTGGCCCGCCCTCCACCAGGGCGGCTTCACGCCGCGCCGCTACGACCCCGACGAGCAGGAGAAGCTGCTCGACCTCCGCCTCGGCATCACGAACGTCGTCGCCCGGACGACAGCCCGCGCCGACGAGCTCACCGGCGACGAGCTGCGCGAAGGCGGCCGGATCCTGGCCGCGAAGGTGCTCGAGTACCGGCCCCGGTGGCTGGCCGTCGTCGGGATCACCGCCTACCGGACCGCGTTCGGCTTCCCGAAGGCGCGCGTGGGGCCGCAGGAGCACCGGATCGGCGACACCCGGGTGTGGGTGCTGCCGAACCCGAGCGGGCTCAACGCGCACTGGACGCCGGCCGGGCTGGCGGCGGAATTCGCCCTCCTGCGGACCGCATCCGCCGACTGTCGAAATCGTTGAACGCAGCGCGGGCCACCCTCAGTAGCGCCGACTAGCCCATCCGGCCCCGCACCGTCCGGCCGAGCCACCTCGCCAAGATCGACTTCTACGGAAAGTTTGCTGTGACCGGCGGATTGGGCCATGAGGGGGATTTGGCGTCATGAGCTGCGCAATCGCGACTCGTACCAAGCAGGAGGAGTCACTCCAACCGGTCCCGGCAGGGGGACCGGGGTGGTCGCCGGAGACGTCCGGCACCCGGGAGCGACGGCGCAGAGACGGAGGCCCGCGATGCACGGCATCGAGCCCACCCGCAGGCCCCCGGGGCCGGCCGGACCAGGGGGGCGCAGCCTCGGCGTGGCGGTCGTCGACCCCGTCCCGATCTTCCGCGACGGCCTCGCCGCGCTCGTCCACCGCAGCCAGGGGCTGCACTGGGCCGGGCAGGCCGCCAGCCACCACGCGGCCCTGCAGCTGTGCGAGCAGGTCAAGCCGGACGTCGTCGTGCTCGACTCCGCCCTCGACCCGAACTGCCACCTGACCAAGCTGCTGAACGCCGGCGACCCGGCGCTCGTCCTGGTCACCCTGATCCGTGACGCGAATCGCACGCAGCAGTACCTCGCGGCCGCGATCGCCGCCGGCGCGCACGCGATCGTGCCGCGGTCGATCGATTCACGACGGCTCGCCGAAGCGATCCGGCGGGCGCACAGCGAACGCCGCTACATCGACCCGGCGCTGGCCGCCCTCACCGCGCGGCCGAAGCGGGCGAGCGCGCCGAAGGGCGACCCGGCCCACGACAGCCCGCCGTCGCCACGCGGCGGTATGCCGCTGTCCAGGCGCGAGTACCAGGTGCTGCAGCTGGTCGCCGAAGGCCTCGAGAACTCGGCGATCGCGAAGCTGCTGTTCCTGTCCGTCGAGACCGTCCGGACGCACGTGAAGAGCATCCTGCGCAAGCTTTCCGCCCGGGACCGGACACACGCGGTGACCATCGCCTTCCGCGGCGGGATCCTCATCGCCCGGCCCGAGGACGGCTACACCCCGGTGACGGCCGACACAACGGCGATCCCGGGCAGCCGCTGACCCTCGTTCCCCAGGAAGAACCCCACAATCGCGTGGATTTCCGATACTCGGAAGTGCGGATCTGCTTGCCCTGGTTACCCACAGGTAATATCCTGAAGTTACCGGCGAGTAAGGCGAACATGTGCCCGGCCGGGGAGCCGAACACATTGGAGTGACGACATGGGCCACTACAAGAGCAACGTCCGAGACCTGGAGTTCAACCTCTTCGAGGTACTCGGCGTGCAGGAGCGCCTGGGCAAGGGTGTGCTCGCCGAGTCCGACGAAGAAACCGCCCGCGGCGTGCTGTCCGAGCTGAACAAGCTCGCGACCGGCCCGCTCGCCGAGTCCTTCGCCGACGCCGACCGCAACCCGCCCGTGTACGACCCGAAGACGTTCAGCGTCAAGATCCCCGAGTCCTTCAAGAAGAGCTACAAGCAGCTCCTCGACGGCGAGTGGTGGCGCCTCGGCCTCACCAACGACCTCGGCGGCTTCGGTCTTCCCCCGACCGTGCAGTGGGCGGCCTCCGAGCTCATCCTCGGCGCCAACGCCCCGCTGTTCATGTACATGGCGGGCCCGAACTTCGCCATGATCGTGGACAAGAACGGCACCGAAGAGCAGAAGCACTGGGCCCAGCTCATGATCGACCGGCAGTGGGGCGCCACCATGGTGCTGACCGAGCCGGACGCCGGTTCCGACGTCGGCGCGGGCCGCACCAAGGCCACCCAGCAGGAGGACGGCTCCTGGCACATCGACGGCGTGAAGCGGTTCATCACGTCCGGTGAGCACGACATGAGCGAAAACATCATGCACCTGGTGCTCGCTCGCCCCGAGGGCCCCGGCATCGAGACCAAGCCGGGCACCAAGGGCCTGTCGCTGTTCCTCGTGCCGAAGTTCCACTTCGACACCAAGACCGGTGAGCTGGGCGAGCGCAACGGCGCCTTCGTCACCGGCGTCGAGCACAAGATGGGCATCAAGGCCTCGACGACGTGTGAGCTGACCTTCGGCCAGCACGGCACCCCGGCCAAGGGCTGGCTGCTCGGCGAGGTGCACGACGGCATCGCGCAGATGTTCCAGGTCATCGAGTACGCCCGGATGATGGTCGGCACGAAGGCCATCGCCACGCTGTCGACGGGTTACCTCAACGCGCTCGAGTACGCCAAGGAGCGCGTCCAGGGCGCCGACCTGCCGAACATGCTGAACAAGGCCGCCCCGCGCGTCACCATCACGCACCACCCGGACGTCCGCCGCTCGCTGATGCTGCAGAAGGCGTACGCCGAGGGTCTCCGCGCGGTGTACCTCTACACGGCGTCCTTCCAGGACCAGCTGTGGACCGGCGAGGGCGACCAGAAGCTCGCGCACGGCGTCAACGACCTGCTGCTGCCGATCGTCAAGGGCGTCGGCTCCGAGCGCGCCACCGAGCAGCTCGTGCAGTCGCTGCAGACCCTGGGCGGGTCCGGCTTCCTGCAGGACTACCCGATCGAGCAGTACATCCGCGACGCCAAGATCGACTCGCTGTACGAGGGCACCACGGCGATCCAGTCGCTCGACTTCTTCTTCCGGAAGATCGTCCGCGACAAGGGTGCTTCGCTGGCCTTCGTCGCCGGGGAAATCACCAAGTTCATCGAGTCCGAGGCGGGCAACGGCCGGCTCAAGAACGAGCGTGCGCTGCTCAAGCAGGCCCTCGAGGACACCCAGGGCATGCTCGGCTCGCTGATCGGCTACCTGACCGCGTCCCAGGAGGACCCGCAGAGCATCAACAAGGTCGGCCAGCACACGGTCCGCCTGCTGATGTCGGTCGGCGACCTGCTCATCGGCTGGCAGCTGCTCAAGCACGCCGAGGTCGCCATCGGCAAGCTCGACGCGGGCGCGTCCGCCAAGGACGTCCCGTTCTACGAGGGCAAGATCGCCGTCGCGTCGTTCTTCGCGAAGCAGGTGCTGCCGGAGCTGACCGCCCGCCGCGCCATCGTGGAGGCCGCCGACAACGCCCTCATGGAGGTCGACGAGGCCGCATTCTGATCAATGCGTTCCACCGAAGGGCCCCTTTCCTGACCGGGAAGGGGCCCTTCGGCGTTTCGAGCCGGGATTGCGGGGGAATTCCGTCCTCGAGTTCGCGGGACCGAGTGGCCGGACCCGCGATCATGGAGAGGAGAAATTGATGACTGTCGCCGGCATCATCAGCGCCCTCATCGTGGGGCTGATCATCGGCGTTCTGGGCCGGCTGGTCGCTCCCGGCAAGCAGAACGTTCCGATTTGGCTGACCATCGTGATCGGTATCATCGCCGCCTTCATCGGCACCGCGATCGCGCGTGGCCTCGGCTACGCCGACACGAACGGAATCGACTGGCTGGAAATCCTCACCCAGGTCGTCCTGGCCGCCATCGGAGTCAGCATCGCCGCGGGCGCCTACGGTCGCCGTGGTGTAACCCGGTAACTCTCACGGATTCCCGGCCCGGCCGGTCCACCTTCGGGTGAACCGGCTGGGCTTTTCCGTGCCTGGATTCGGTGCCTACCGCGAGGCCCTCGCGAGCACGACGGCGAACCCGGTGCCGACCAGCATCAGGACCGCGGCCCACGTCATGGTGGTGGCGACGGCGTGCGCGGACGTACCGGCGGCGAGCGTCAGGAACAGGCTCCCGAACGTCGCCACGCCGATGACCTGGCCCAGCTGCAACGTCGTCGTGAGCAGGCCGCTGGCGTCCGCCGCGCGTTCGAGCGGGACGTGGGACAGCGTGTGCGCCGTCAGGGACCCGAACGCCAGGCCCATGGAGAGGCCGAAGAGCACGAGCGCGGCGAAGAAGAGCGCGCCGCCGGTGCCGCCGTCCTTCAGGCTGATGCCCAGCAACGCGTAGGCGATCGCCGACCCCGCGTAGCCGCCCGGCGTCAGTGCCGCGTGGAGGCGTTCGGGCAGTTTGTGCCAGAAGAACCCGCACAGGCCGAAGACGACGCCACCGGGCGCCATGGTGAGCCCGGCCGCGAGCGCCGTCTGCCCGAGACCCGCCTGCAGGTGCAGGGCCACGCAGAACAGGAACCCGCCGTAGGCGGCCACGCCGGTGGCCAGCGCGGCCAGTCCCGGCGCGACGCCGCGGATCTTCAGGACGCCGAGGTCGACCAGCGGGTCGCGCACCCGGCGTTCCACGACCACGAACAGCACGGCCAGCAGGACGCCCGCCGCGAGCGAGCCGAACGTCCACCCCGGCCAGCCGGTTTCGCGGCCGAGGACGAGCGGCAGCACGACGAGCACCACCGCGGGCACGGCGATCGCGAGGCCGGCGAGGTCGAGGCGGCGGCCCGCCTTCGCCGCGCCGCCGGGCACCAGGCGCAGGGCGAGCGCGGCCACGAGCACCCCGATCGGCACGTTCACCAGGAAGACGGGCCGCCAGCCGGCACCGAAGAGGTCGGCGCCGACGAGCACGCCGCCGAGGACCTGGCCGGACACGAACGCGACCGAGATCGTCGCGGTGTACGCGCTGAGCGCCCTGGCCCGCGCGGGGCCGCTGAACTGCGCCTGGATGACGCTGATGACCTGCGGCATCATCAGCGCCGAGCCGGCGCCCTGGGCGATCCGCGCGACGATCAGCGTCGTGGGGTCCGGCGCGAACCCGCAGAGCAGCGAGCAGCCGGTGAAGACGAGGACGCCGGTGACGAACAGCCGTCGCCGCCCGAACAGCTCGCCGAGGCGGGCGCCGGTGATCAGCAGCATCGCGTAGCCCACCGTGTAGCCGGAGACGACGAGCTGCAGCGCGGCGCCGGACGCGTGCAGGTCGGTGCGGATGTCGGTCATGGCGACGTTCACGACGGTGACGTCGAGCAGCGCCATGAACTGGCCGAGCAGCAGGACGGCCAGCATGAACCACGGCCGCCTGCCCGGCCGCGCCGCCCGGTCCGGGTTGGCCGGGCTTTCGGTGGTCAGAGTCATGGCTCCGACCTTGGGGTTCTTTGGCCGGCGTCGGAGAGAGCCTGGCGATGCTGGTACTGGCAGCACCCGGCTCGGCGAAAATTGTCGTACCCCTCGGGCACCATGTTCCGCATGACGTCAACGCAGGTCCACACCAGCCGCCGGGAGGAGCTCGGCCAGTTCCTCAAGGCGTGCCGTGCGCGGATCGGCCCGGAGGAGGTCGGGCTGCCGCCCGGCGTTCGCCGTCGCACGAGCGGGTTGCGGCGGGAGGAGGTCGCGCTGCTCGCCGGCGTCGGCGTCACCTGGTACACGTGGCTCGAACAGGGGCGGCCGATCAACGCGAGCGCGCACGTGCTCGACGCCGTGGCGCGCACGCTGCGGATGGACCACCCGGAGCGGGAGCACCTGTACCGGCTGGCGGAGCTGACCCCGTCGCGGCTGCCGTCGTCGGCCGAGGTGGTGCCGGACGCCGTGCGCGAGGTGCTGCGCGCACTCGATCCGCTGCCCGCCACGGTCGTCAACGGCCGGTACGACGTGCTGGCGTCGAACGCGGCGCAGGAGGAGCTGTTCTGGGAGTGGCACAGCCTGCCGTGCCTGCACAAGAACCTGCTGTGGTGCTGCGTGACCGAGCCGCACGCGCGGCGGTTCCTGCTGAACTACGACGAGGAGGTGCCGCACATGGTCGCCCGGATGCGTGCCGAGTACGGCAGGCACGTCGGCGATCCGGCCTGGGAAGAGGACATCCGGCGGCTGTCCGCGCTGAGTGCGGAGTTCGCCGGGCTGTGGGCCCGGCAGGAGGTGGCCGAACCGCGGCCGCGGCTGCGGCACCTGCAGCACCCGCAGGCCGGGCGGCTGGCCCTGCGGCTCACCGAGCTGGCCATCTCGGAGGCACCGGGCCTGCGGATCCAGGTGTCCACTCCGGACGACGCGGCAACGTGGGCGTTGCTGCCGCGCACCAGGCGGCCGTCATGACGTCACTGGATCTGAGCGATCAGGGCCTGACGTCGGTGCCTTCCCTGCCGGGTTACCTCACGCGGCTCGACCTGTACAAGAACTCGATCTCGGAGGTGCCGGGGTCGCTGTGGTCGCTGACCGGGTTGCGCGTGCTGAACCTCGCGGCGAACCGGATTTCCTCGTTGCCGCCGGGTATCTCGGCGCTGACGTCGTTGCACACGCTGGACCTGGCGCACAACCGGTTCGAGTCCCTGCCGGACGAGCTGGGCGAGCTGGCCGGGCTCACCGAGTACCTGTACGTCAGCGACAACCGGCTCACGAAGTTCCCGGCGGCCTGGTGCCGGCTGGGCAAGCTGCGGTACCTGGGGTGCACGGACAACCGGCTCACTTCGCTGCCGTCGGACCTGTCGGGGTTCGCTTCCCTGCGCGAACTGCGGCTGTACCGCAACGAGCTGACCGCGCTGCCCGAGTCGATCGGCGCGCTGGGTGCGTTGCGAGAGCTGCACTTGCGCGGCAACCGGCTCACTTCGCTGCCGTCGTCGATCGGGTCGCTGGGTGAGCTGCGTCAGCTGGACCTGCGGGAGAACGCCTTGACGACGTTGCCGGCGTCGCTCGCCGGTCTGTCCAAACTGGACAAACTGGATCTGCGGTGGAACAAGCAGCTGCGGGAGCCGGCGTGGCTGCGCGACTTCGAGGAGGCGGGGTGCATGGTCCTTCGCTGACAACTCAACAGAGAACGGTCGGACGCGGACCGTAGGTCGTCGTCTGCGACGTCCGGCGGACTTCTGCGCCGGAGGCGAGGTCGTAGAGCACGCGCGTGTCGGTGACGCTGAAGCCGGGTGAACCGATCGACGGCTGGCACGGCTCGGTTCCGCTGGGGCCGAACTGGATCGGCGGCGGGATTCCGGGTGTCCGGGGTCCGGTCTGGCCTTCGACGCGGAAGTGCCGGGTGCCCCAGATCCGGACCGTCACGGAGTCGCCGGAGACCGTGGCCTGGATGGCGATGCCGGTGGGCGCGTCGTTGGTCAGCTTGAGCTCGACGGGGTTGCCGCCGGCGTCGATGGCCTTGGCGTCGCGGCCGGCGGGGTAGCGGTCGAGGTAGTGGTCGTGTGGCAGGTGGCCGGCGTCTGACAGGCCGGCGAGGTAGGCGGCGTTGTACAAAGTGGACGCCAGCTGGGAGACGCCGCCGCCGACCACGGTCAGGCCGGTGCCGTCCTCGTCGACCGGGGCGGGCACGTAGCCGTTGCCGGCGGTGCGCGGGCCGGAGCGGGCACCGAGGCTGAAGGTCTCGCCGGGCTTGACGATCGCGCCGTTCACGCTGGCGGCGAGCGTCTGGTTGTTCGTCGCGGCCGGGCCGGCCAGACCGCCGGTGGTGAACTCGCCGACGACCTCCTTGATGCCGAGCGCGCTGGCGGCGTCGGTGGTCACGCTGGGTGTCGACGCGCTGTAGACCACGGGGAGATCCCGCCCGTCGGTCTTCTTGAGCACGTCGATCAGGGGGAGGAAGGTCTTCTCCCAGTCCACCTTGCGGGCGTCTTCGGAGGGCTCGACCGTCGGCTGGTCGCCGGTGAAGACGATCTGGGCGTCCTTGCCCTCGGTCTCGGTGCCCGCGAGCTCGTCCTTGAGGGCGGCCTGCAGCTTGCCCTGGTCGACACGGACCTCGACGGCCCCGCCCTCGACGACGGCGAACTGGAAGGAGGAGGCGATCGCCGCGGGCTTCAGCGGCACGTCCTTGCCTTCACCGTGCACGATGACGGGCTTCGCCACGGCGGGCACGACGATCTGCCGGTAGGCGGCCTGCACCCCGGCGGCGGTCGCCCGCACGGGCGTGATCGCCATGGCCAGCTTGACCCCGCCGGGGTCGAGCCAGTGGTCGGTGAGGGTGTGGACGGCGCCGGCCACGTCGAGCAGCTGCTGGCCCTGCCGCGGCAGGATCGGGAAGGCGGTGACACCGCCGTCGCTGCCGGGCAAGGGGCTGAACCCGACCGAGCCTTCGGTGGCGGGGTGGTTCAGCTTGCCCGCGGCGAGCTCGCGCACGGCCTCGTCGAGCCGGTTCTGGTCGGTGCGCGTGGCCACCCCGACCTCCCGGCTGCTGAAGAAGGACATGATCCGCGTGATCGGACTGAGCGGCTGGTGCCCGGCGAGCCCGAGGGTGTTCGGCCAGTCGAGCCCCAGCCCCGACCGCGACGGCACGAGTTCGGCCTGGACATCCCCACCGTGGATGGCAACGGGCCGGATCAGCCGCGGTTCGAGCTCTTTCCGCAGCTTCGCTTCGGCCTCGGCATGACTGAGCCCCCCGACCTCGACCCCGGCAACGGTCACCCCCCGCGGCACATCCCCGGCACTGACAAGGAGATCGACGACATAGAGGATGACAAAGAGCCCCAGCGCAAGCCCGACGGCCATCATGGCCCGAGCAAGCCCCTGACGCAGCTTCCGCGCAGGAGTCTCCGGAGCAGGCGGCGGCGCGGGATTTTCGAGCAGCTCACCGAGCAGATCATCGGAGAACAGATCGGTGGCGGCGTTGTCGGGGGCAGGAGCAGGAACAACGGGCGGCCACTCGGCAACAGCGGGCGAGGCAACAACGGCGGTGGGCGCCTCACCGACGGCGGGCCAGGCGGGAGCACCGGCGTGCACGGGCTCGGCGACCTCGGCAGCCGGCGCAGGCACCTCGTCCGCTGCCGGCGGCTCGTCCGCTGTCGGCGGCTCGTCCGCTGTCGGCGGCTCGTCCGCGGCCGGCAGCTCAGCCGGCGCAGGCACCTCGTCCGCTGCCGGCACCTCGTCCGCTGCCGGCGGCTCAGCCGCTGCCGGCGGCTCAGCCGCTGCCGGCGGCTCAGCCGCTGCCGGCGGCTCAGCCGCTGCCGGCGGCTCAGCCGCTGCCGGCAGCTCAGCCGCGGCCGGCAGTTCAGCCGCAGGCGCAGCCACCGACTCGGCCTCGGCCGGCGCAGGCCGCTCAGGCGCCTCCGAGCTCCCCGCCTCAGCCACCGCCCCCGGCTCGGCCGCCACAGCTTCACCAGGCGTCTCAGCCGTCGCCCCCGCGGTGGCGGGCTTGCCCTCGCGTCCCTCTTCGTCTGCCACGCGCCTGCCTTTCGCGGGACCCGACCTACAGGTAAAGCCCCGTCCCGTGCTCGGTCCGCTCGGTCGCCACCGCGTGGATGTCGCGTTCGCGCATCACCAGGTGCCCCTCGCCCTGGATCTCGACCTCGAGCTGGTCCTCGGGGTTGAAGAGCACGCGGTCCCCGGTCTTGACGTTTCGCACACTGTTGCCCACGCCCAGTACATCACCCCACGCGAGCCGCCGCGCGACCTGCGCCGTTGCGGGGATCACGATGCCGCCGCTGCTGCGGCGCTCTCCCTCTTCCGGCGACAGCCGCACGAGTACCCGGTCGTGCAGCATCTGGATTTCGAGTTTCGGCCCGTCAGACACGGCCTGCATGTTACCCGCCGGTCCGCGGCTCACCGGCCATGACCAGGGTCAATTCGCTCGTGCCGCCGTCCTCGATCCGGATCGGGACGCCCCAGTCCTGCCGGGTGATCCGGCACGCCGGGTGCTCGCCGCCGTCATCGCAGCTCGCGGCCTGCGCCACCACCTGCAGCACGCCCTCCGTGACGCCCTCGGCGAGACGGATCTTGCGGTTCAGGTCCGTGCCGGTCCCGCCGCCGTCGGCCAGCAGGGACGGCGGTGACGCGCTGATCTCGAGCCGCGTCGACGGGCCGAAGCGGTCGTCGAGCTTCTCGCCGGGTGGGGCCGTGAACAGCACCGAAAAGTCGATCTCGCCCGGCGCGAGCACCGTCGGCGGGCGGCGCACGGCGTGCGCGTCGCCGGTGACGACCGTCGGCCCAGAGGACGAGTCGACCGGGGCGATCCGGTTGCCCGCCGACTCGACGACCAGCAGCTCGCCGTCGTGCAGCAGCAGCCCCTGCGGCTCGGCGAGCCCGGTGGCGATCGTGGTCACCTCGCGGGTGAAGACGTCGAAGCTGCGGACCGCGCCGTTGTAGGTGTCGGCGATCGCGATCTTGTCGCCGGGCAGCGCGGCGAGGCCCAGCGGGTGCTGGAGCAGCGCCTCGTCGGCCGGGCCGTCGGTGTGGCCGAAGGAGAACAGGTCGACGCCGATCGCGGTGTGCACGGTGAACGACTCGCCGTCGGGCTCGATCCAGCGCAGCGCCGACGTCTCCGCGTCGACGAGCCACAGCTTGTCGCCGTCGACGGCCAGGCCGGACGTCTGCGCGAAGAACGCTTCGCCGGCGTCGCCGTCGCGAAGGCCTTCGACGGTCGTCCCGGCGAAGCGGCGGATCGTGCCGCCGACCGGGTCGAACACGCTCAGCGTGTGGTTGCCCGCCATGGCGACGACGACCCCACCGGCCGGGCCCCACCAGGCGACGTCCCACGGGCTGGTGAGGTCGACCGCGACGCCCTTGCCCGAGTCCGGGCCGCTGCGCCACTGCGCGCCGGTGCCGGCGACCGTCGTCACCTCGCCGATGATCAGGTCCAGGCCGCGCAGCCGGTGCCCGGCCGTGTCGGCGACGACGGCGTGGTAGCCGACGCGCTCGGCGATGTCGTACGGCAGCAGCGCGATGCCCGACGGCTCGGCGAAGGTGGCGATGTCGAACGGCCCGTCCTGGCCGCCGCGGGCGCCGCTGCCGAAGCGGCGGATGACGGTCTCGCCGTCCGAAGCGAACTCGACGATCGCGTGGTGTCCGGTGTCGGCGACCAGGACGCGTCCCTCGGCGGTGGCGACGGCCTTGCTCGGGAACCGCAGCTCGCCGGGCTGCTCCTCGACCGGCACGTACGGGCTGCCGCCGCGACGCAGCGTGCCCTTGGCTTCGTGCTTCGTCACGAGGTCCGCGATGACGCGGCGAAGCGCCTCTTCGTGCCCTTCGCCCGCGGCGACGTGCACGACGTACCCCTCGGGGTCGACGACGACGAGCGTCGGCCACGCGCGGACCGCGTACTGCGACCACAGCTCCATCTTCGGGTCGTTGACCACGGGGTGGTGCACGTCGTAACGGCGGACGGCGGCTTCGATCGAGGCGCGCTCGCCCTCGTGCAGGAACTTCGGCGAGTGGACGCCGATGGTGACCAGCACGTCGGCGAACTCGGCTTCGAGCGGACGCAGCTCGTCGAGCACGTGCAGGCAGTTGATGCAGCCGCTGGTCCAGAAGTCCAGCAGCACGATGCGCCCGCGCAGCTCGGCGAGGGTCAGGGGGCGGTCGCCGGTGTTCAGCCAGACGTCGCCGCGCAGCTCGGGGGCACGCACGCGGCTCTGCGGTCGTGGAGAAGTCACGGCATGAGTGAACTACACACGCTCACGCTCTGTTCCGCGGTCCGCCCCGATGAGAGAACAAACTCACCCGGCCGTGGGTCCCCAGGTCGGCGCGAAAAAGGACGCGCGAGCGGGTGAGCCGCCGCTTAGGCTCGGGTCATGACCCCAGTCCAGCCGGCCGGCGCCCTCACTCCGGAGGAGGCGCGGCACCTGCAGGAGAACCTCCGGGAACCCGTGCGTCCCGGGCTGAGCGAAACCGAGCTCGACGACGTCGAGCGCCGGTTCGGCTTCCGCTTCGCCGCGGACCACCGGACGTTCCTGTCCGCCGGCGTCCCGATCGGCGACCGCTGGCCCGACTGGCGCTGCGGCAACGCCGAGCAACTGCGCAAACGTTTGGCATGGCCGGTCGACGGCGTGCTGTACGACGTCGAGCACAACGGCTTCTGGTTGCCGGACTGGGGCACGCGCCCGGTCGGCCCGGAGGACGCCGTCCGCGAGGCCCGCCGCCGGCTGGCCGACGTGCCGCAGCTGGTGCCGGTGTGCGGGCACCGGTACCTGCCCGGCCTGCCGGGCACGGTGGGCTACCCGGTGCTGTCGGTGTACCAGACGGACATCATCGTCTACGGCAGTGACCTGCGCGATTACCTGCACCGCGAGTTCGCGACGGGCGGCATCAGCACGGCCCCACCGGACGGCCCCCGCTACATACCGTTCTGGTCCCGCTTCATCGACTAGCCGCCGTTCCCACATGCGTCATGAACGAGTCGTTCATGACGTCTGAGGTCATGAACGACTCGTTCATGACGTCGGCGACCGCCCGGCTCAGTTGTCCCGGCGCAGCATGCGGCTCACACCCGCCGCCACGGTGGTCGCCAATATCCAGCCCGACGCCGTGAAGCCCGCCGCCACCCAGTTGTCCGGGCCGTGCATGTACCACCTCGACTTGTTGCCGAAGTCCACGATCGGGACCAGGAGATCCGCCGTGTAGATCACCGGGTTCCACTGCAGCCCTGTGTCCTGCTGGTTCACCACGCACCGGGGGCCGCTTGCCACGTAGCGGCCTGACTTGTCGTAAATACAGTCGTCCGTGCCCAGGCCGAACCACAGGCTGCCCAGGACCAGCAACGTCAGCAGCCAGCCCAGTGCGCGGACCGGGCGGTAGCCGTAGCCCACCATCGAACGCTGGAGCCAGCTCCACAGCCGCACGCCGGGGCCGAAGAACTTGAAGCCGCGCGCCAGTGCCTCGTACCTGAACTGCTGCTTGCGCAACGCCACCGTCGACGCGTGCTCTTCGTTACCCGCCGCGCGCAGCATCTGCGCCAGCTGGTCGTACGGCCCCGGGCGGTAGCCGCGCATCGCGTTGCGCAACAGCTCGATGCGCTCGTCCAACGCCTTGTCGTCGGCGAGGGGGATTCCCTTCTTCAACGCGTCGTAGCGGAAGTCCTCCAGCTCGATGCCCGCGGACGCCGCCCAGAACTGCTTGTTGTCGCTCAGCGTTCCGCAATGCGCCCGCCGCAGCACGATGCGGCCCGTTGGGGGGCTGCTCGGCGTGAAGATGAACTCGTCCGAGGCGACGTCACCCGCGTCGAGGGCGACGTCGAACGGCGGGAGCGAACCCAGCTGGGATCCGCGGAGGTCCACTCGGCGGGCGACCTGGGCGCCGTCGAGGTTGACGCCGCCTTCGGCCACGAACGGGCGGCCGTTGTTGTCGCGCAGCGTCAGGTCGCGGCCGACGCGGCCGGTGCGGACGTCGAGGGAATAACTGCTGGTCGCGCGGCGGCCCGGGTCCGTCAGCCGGGTGCCCGCGAGGTTGATCGAGCCGCCGACGTCCACGCCCTGCAGGCGCAGCGTGCCGTGGATCGTCGCGTCCGTCAGCTGGAAGTTGCCCGCGATCTTCGAGCGGCGGGCCGAAAACACGTCGCGGCCGGGGTGGCGGAACATCGAGTTCCAGGCCAGGAAGTTGCCGCCGACGGTGACATCGGCCAGGCGCAGCTGGCCCGTCGGCACGCGCAGGCTCGTCGCCTCGATGTCGCCGCCGATCTCGGTGCCGTCCAGGTGCAACGCGCGGTCGTAGTACGGCACGGTCTTGCCGCGCTCGACGCGGATCTCGGCGCCCGCCAGCCGCAGGGAGCCGCCGATGCGGGCGTTGACCATGCGCAACGTGCCCAGTGCCTGCAGGCCGTCCGACAGCTCGACGTTGCCGTCCACGCGCATCCGGTCGGCGACCAGCGCCGGCCGCGGGTCGATGTACGGGTCGTTGGACTTCCACGCGTCGACCGCGATCGGGCCGTGCTGGGACACCGTCAGCTTGGCCTCGCGCAGCGAGATGTCGCTGTCCACCGTCGCGCTCGGCAGGTACATGATCCCGGTCGCGGAGAAGCGTTTCCGCTGGCTGGCCGGCCCGTAGTTGTCGACCTCGCACAGCAGGCTGCCGCCGATGTGCAGACCGTTGCCGTTGAGCGCGAAGCCGTCCGGGTTGTTCAGCGTCGCGCCCGAAAAGTTGACGTTACCGCCGGTCCGCAGGCCGGGGAGCCGGACTTCGCCGTTCGCGACCATCCGGTACGCCAGCAGCGCGCCGGTCAGCACCAGCCGGTCGGCCTGGATCGCCTTGCCGTGCGGGTGCGAGATCACCGTGCGGGTGAGGACCATCGAGCCCTCGATCACCGCGTCGGTCAGGTTGACCGCGGCGTTCGGCATGCCGCGTTCGCGGTCGTCGCCGCGCTGGACGGTCGTCTCCTCGATCTCCCGCCGGTCGCCGTCGACCTGCACGACGCTGCGGATCAGCCGGACGTCGTTGCGGCTGCGCATGTTGCGGGCCTTGAGCCCGGGCAGCCAGCACTTCCGGAACACGAGCCCGAGCAGGTTCGCCTCGCGCACGTCCGGCGGCTGCTCGAACCGGCAGCGCTCGAACCGGAACAGGTACTTCAGGTCCGCGGCCCGCAGGTCGAGCGTCCCGGTGATGTAGGCGTCCTCGACGTAGACGATCGGGGCGTTCGTGGCCTGGCGCCGCCAGCGCAGCAGGCCCGCGTTGCCCGGTTTCAGCAGCTCGGAGGCCTTGACCTCGTACCGGCGGTCGGGGATGCCCGCGAACGGGTCGAGAGGAGGCAGTGCGCTTTCGGTCGTCAAAACGCCCCGCCCCCTCCCTCACCCGCCTTCAAAATAGCGAACCCGAACGGTTTTCGTCAGGCGTTCGGGTTCAGCACCCGGGCGAGGAACTCCTTGGTCCGGTCCTCGCGCGGGCTGCCGATGACCCGCTCGGGCGGCCCCTCTTCGACGACGACGCCGCCGTCCATGAAGAGCACCTTGTCCGCCACCTCGCGCGCGAACTGCATCTCGTGCGTGACGACGACCATGGTCATGCCGTCCTTGGCCAGCTGCTTCATCACGCCGAGGACGTCGCCGACGAGCTCCGGGTCCAGCGCGGACGTCGGCTCGTCGAACAGCATCAGCTTCGGCTGCATCGCCAGCGCCCGGGCGATCGCGACGCGCTGCTGCTGCCCGCCGGACAGCTGCGCCGGGTAGTTCTTCGCCTTGTCCGCGAGGCCGACGCGCTCCAGCAGCTCCAGCGCGCGCTGCCGGACCTGGGCCTTCGGCTCGCGCCGGACCTGGACCGGCGCCTCCATGACGTTCTCGAGCGCCGTCATGTGCGGGAAGAGGTTGAAGCGCTGGAACACCATGCCGATGTCCTTGCGCTGGAACGCCACCTCTTTCTCGCGCAGCTCGTGCAGCTTGTCGCCACGCTGCTTGTAGCCGACGAGGGTGCCGTCGACGTAGAGCCGGCCCGCGTCGATCTTCTCGAGGTGGTTGATGCAGCGCAGCAGCGTCGACTTGCCCGAGCCGGACGGCCCGATCAGGCAGAGCACCTCCCGCTCCTGCACCTCGAGGTTGATGCCCTTGAGGACGTCGACGCTGCCGAAGCTCTTCCAGATCCGCTGCGCGGACACCACGGGGGTCATGTGACGTTCCCTCCACCCCGGCTGAACATCCGCGACGCCCAGCCCTGCCGCTGGACCACGTCTCGCGAGGTCCCGCGCGCGAACCGCTTCTCGATCTGGATCTGGATCAGGGTCAGCACCGACGTCAGGAACAGGTACCAGAGCGCGGCGACGATGAGCAGCGGCACGGTCTTGTAGTTCTGCGAGTAGATGGTCTGCGCCGCGACCACCAGCTCGAAGTACCCGATGACCACGACCAGCGACGTGGTTTTCAGCATCGAGATGGTCTCGTTGCCGGTCGGCGGGATGATCACCCGCATCGCCTGCGGCAGGATGATCCGCCGCAGGGTCTTCGTCTGGCTCATGCCGAGGGCGCTCGCCGCCTCGCGCTGGCCTGAGTCGACCGACTGGATCCCGCTGCGCACGATCTCCGCCATGTAGGCGGCCTCGTTGAGCCCCAGGCCGAGCAGCGAGGCGGTGAACTGCGTGATCAGCTGGTTGGTGTCCCAGCTGACGAACTCGGGCCCGAACGGCACGCCGAGGCCGAGCCTCGGGTAGGCCAGCGCCAGGAAGTTCCAGAACAGCAGCTGCGTGATCAGCGGGGTACCGCGGAACAGCCAGATGTAGATCGACGCCGCGCCCTTCATGAGGGGGTTGGGCGACAGGCGCATCACGGCGAGCAGGATCCCGCCGACGATGCCGATCAGCATCGAGATCACCGTGAGGATCAGCGTGTTCTGCAGGCCGCGCAGGATCCGGGCGTCGAAGAGGTACTCCCCGACGACCGGCCACTGCAGGGCGCTGTTCGTGGCCACGCTGCGGATCATGATGAACGCGAGGAACAGGATGACGACCCCGGCCACCCAGCGCCCGTAGTGGCGCACCGGGACGGCCTTGATGGGCTCGGCTTCGATCGGCGCCTCGTCGGGAGGCGCTTCGTTGGAGCTCACGAACTACGTCCTATCTCAGGAGGCCGGGTTGATCTCCGACTTGGTGACCGCGCCGGCGGCGTTGAGACCCCACTTGTCCAGGATCTTCTTGTACGCACCGCTGTCGATCAGCTTCTGGATCGCGCCCTGGATGGCCTTGCCGTAGTCACCGCTGTTCTTCGGCAGCACGATGCCGTACGGCGCCGTGTCGTACGGCGCGCCGACCGACTCGAGCTGGCCGTTCGTCTGCTTGACCGCGTAGTCGATGACCGGGGAGTCGGCCAGCTCGCCCTGCACGCGCTTGGCGGTGAGGGCCAGGTTGACGTCGGTCTGGGCCTGCAGCTGCGTGACCTCGATGGCGGGCTTGCCCGCGCCGGTGCAGGCGGCGTTCTTCTTGTCGAGGTCCTCGACCTGGGTGGTGCCCTTCTGGACGGCGATCTTCTTGCCGCAGAGGTCGTCGAGCTTCAGGCCGTCCGGGTTGCCCTTCAGCACGGCCAGCGAGGTGCCCGCGCTGTAGTAGGAGATCATGTCGACCGACTGCAGCCGCTCGGCGTTGATGCTGAACGACGACATCGCCAGCTCGTACTTCTTGGCGCCGACGCCGGGGATGATCCCGTCGAACGAAGCGTTCTGGAAGTCCATCTGCACGCCGAGCACCTGGCCGATGGCGGTGCCGAGGTCGACGTCGAAGCCGGCCGGCTTGCCGTTGTCGACGAACTCGTTCGGCGGGTAGCTCTGGTCCTGGCCGACCACGATCTTGCCGTCGGACTTCACGTCGGCGGGCACCATGGCGGCCAGCGCGTCGTCCTTGGCGACCGCACCCACGTCACCCGATCCGGTGCCCGGGGCAGACGAGGAGCTGCTGGTGCCGACGTTGCCCGCACCGCTCCCTCCCGCGCCGCACGCCACGGTCAAGCCGACCAGGGCGAACGCAGGCAGCAGGGCGATCGCCTTGAGCTGGGTTCCTCGGGCCACGTCGTCACTCCTCGTAGTTCTCAGGTTCTGAGAGCACGCATATTGCCACTCATCCATACCAAAGCACAGCACCGTGAAGTTACGGCGATGTTTAGAGCGAAGCGCGAGTGTCGCGTCCCGGCCACGCCGTGCGTAAGGATGTCGACCATGAACGCCACCCCGCCGCGGCTGCCCCCGTCCGGTCGACGCGCGAGGAAGGCGGCGACCAGCCGGATCACCCGTCCGGGCGACCGGTTCGAGGGATACCTCTCGCCGGAGCGGCCGCACGCCGGCGCCTACGACGAGATGTTCGCCGCCGACGGCACGGTCCGCGGCCCGTACCGGGCCCTCTACGAGTCGATCGCGGCCCTCGACGCGCACGACCTGCAGTCCCGCTCCCAGGCCCTCGACCGGGCGATGGTCGACCAGGGCATCACGTTCTCGCTGTCCGGGCAGGAGCGGCCGTTCCCGCTGGACCTGGTGCCGCGGGTGATCCAGGCCGCCGAGTGGACGAAGCTCGAGCGCGGCGTCGCCCAGCGCGTCCGCGCGCTCGAGGCGTTCCTCGCCGACGTCTACGGCGACCGGCAGATCCTGCGCGACGGCGTGCTGCCGCGGCGGCTGATCACCTCGTGCGAGCACTTCCACCGCGAGGCCTTCGGCATCACCCCGCCGAACGGCGTGCGCATCCACGTGTCCGGCGTGGACCTGGTGCGTGACGAGGAGGGCACGTTCCGCGTGCTGGAGGACAACCTCCGCAACCCGTCCGGGGTGTCGTACGTGATGGAGAACCGGCGGACGATGGCCCGGGTCTTCCCGGACCTGTTCGCCCAGCACCGCGTGCGACCGGTCGGCGACTACGCGTCGCACCTGCTCCGGGCGCTGCGCGCGGCGGCCGCGGCGAACGTCGCCGACCCGACGGTCGTCGTGCTGACCCCCGGCGTGCACAACTCGGCGTACTTCGAGCACTCGCTGCTGGCTCGCCTGATGGGCGTCGAGCTCGTCGAAGGCCGCGACATGTTCTGCCGCGACAACGTCGTCTACCTGCGGACCACCGAGGGCGAGCGGCAGGTCGACGTCATCTACCGGCGGATCGACGACGAGTTCCTCGATCCGGTGCACTACCGGCCGGACTCGGTGCTCGGCATCGCCGGCGTCCAGAACGCGGCCCGCGCGGGCAACGTCGTCGTCGCGAACGCGATCGGCAACGGCGTCGGCGACGACAAGCTCGTCTACACCTACGTGCCGGAGATGGTGAAGTACTACCTGAACGAGAAGCCGCTGCTGCCCAACGTGGACACCTTCCGCTGCTGGCTGCCGGACGAGTTCGACCACGTCATGGCCCACCTCGACGAGCTGGTCGTCAAGCCGGTCGAGGGCTCGGGCGGGTACGGGATCGTGTTCGGCCCGGACGCGTCGAAGAAGGAGCTCGACACGCTGCGGCGGAAGGTCCGCGCGAACCGGCGCGGCTGGATCGCGCAGCCGGTGGTCCAGCTCTCGACGGTGCCGGCCAAGGTGGACGACCGGCTCGCGCCGCGGCACGTCGACCTGCGGCCCTTCGCCGTCAACGACGGCAAGGAGATCTTCGTCCTCCCCGGCGGCCTGACCCGGGTGGCGCTGCCGGAGGGCAGCCTGGTCGTCAACTCGTCGCAGGGCGGCGGCTCGAAGGACACCTGGGTGCTCGCGTCCCGGGCGTCGACGGCCGAGCGCGAGCTGGAGCAGCCCGCGCTCGGCGCGATGTCCACTGTGGACGGCCTGGCCGCCGAGCAGGGGCCCGAGCTGACGACGTCCCAGCAACAGCAGCAGCAACAGCAGAGCTAGGGAGGTTTCGCATGCTCGCCCGCAACGCGGAGTCGCTGTACTGGATCGGCCGGTACGTCGAACGCGCCGACGACACCTCCCGGATCCTCAACGTCTCGGTCCACCAGCTGCTCGAAGACGCGACCGTCGACCCGGACCACGCGAGCCGCCAGCTGCTGGCCGTCCTGGGCATCGACACCCCGGACGGCGAGCCCCTCGACGTCTGGAAGCTGACCGAGCTGGTGGCGTACGCGAAGGACAACCCGGCGTCGATCGTCGGCTCGATCAACTCGGCGCGCGAGAACACGCGCGGCGCCCGCGAGGTCGTCTCGACCGAGCTGTGGGAGTGCTTGAACGCGACGTGGAACGCGGTGCCGGACCGGCAGCGCTACGCCCGGCGCGCCGGCCCGCACGCGTTCCTGTCGTTCGTCGAGGAGCGCGCGGCGATGTTCGCCGGCCTCGCCGACTCGACGATGTCGCGCGACGACGGCTGGCTGTTCATGGTGCTGGGCCGTTCGATCGAACGCGCCGACATGGTGGTGCGGCTGCTGCTGTCCCGGGTCGCCGACCGCGCGTCTTCGCCGGGCTGGATCACGGTGCTGCGCTCGGCCGGCGCGCAGGACACCTACCTGCGCACCTACCGGGGCGCGCTGGACGCCGGCCGCGTCGTGCAGTTCCTGTTGCGGGACACGCTGTTCCCGCGCTCGGTGTTCCACGCGCTGCGGCAGGCCGAGGAGTGCCTGCAGCGGCTCGACCCGGGCGGCGGCTCGCGCAGCAACGAGAAGTCGGAGGCCCTGCGCCAGCTCGGCCGGGCCCGCAGCGAGCTGGAGTTCCTGCGGCCGTCGGACCTGCTGACCGACCTGCCGCGGCGGCTCGGCGGGTTGCAGACGACGATCAAGGAGATCGGGGAAGCGGTGTCGTTGCAGTACTTCAGCACGTCGCCGTGGGTGGCGTGGAGCGGTGCGGAGGTTTCGCTGTGACGTGGCAGCTGCGCGTGGCGCACCGGACCGGGTACCGGTACGCGACACCGGCGACGCAGTCGTACAACGAGGCGCGGCTGACCCCGCGCTCGGACCGCCGCCAGACGACGGTGGCGACCCGCATCGAGACGACGCCGGCGACCCGCGCCTACCGGTACACGGACTACTGGGGCACGGTCGTGACGTCGTTCGACCTCCACGCGCCGCACACGGAGTTCACGGTGCTGGCGACGTCGGTGGTCGAGACGGCGGACGAGGCCGAGCCGATCCGCACGGCGTCGTGGAAGGACCTGCGGTCCGAGACGGTGATCGACCACCGCACCGAGTACCTGAGCCCGACCGACTACACCCCGCGGGACGTGACGTTGGCGCGCGAAGCCCGCTCGCTGCGTCGCGGGCTGGACCCGGCGGAGGCGGTGCTGGCGGTGTGCGAGTGGGTGAACAAGCAGCTCAAGTACCAGCCGGGCACGACGGGCGTCCACTCGACGGCAACGGACGCGTGGCAGGCGCGCGAAGGCGTGTGCCAGGACTTCGCGCACGTGACGCTGGTGATGCTGCGGGCGATCGGCGTGCCGGCGCGGTACGTGTCGGGGTACCTGCACACCAAGCCGGACGCGAAGCTCGGCGAGGTGGTCGAGGGCGAGTCCCACGCCTGGGTCGACGTCTGGACCGGCGGCTGGTGGGCGTACGACCCGACGAACGCGATCCCGGTCGGCCCGCGGCACGTGTGGGTGGCGATGGGGCGGGACTACGCGGACGTGGCGCCGTTGAAGGGCATCTTCACCGGGGGTGGGCAGTCCACTTTGGACGTCTCGGTCCACCTGACCCGGCTGGCCTAGGCCGTTCGCTCGTCGAGCAGGCTCCGCAGGTGGTCGATGGTGGCGCGGACGTCGTTTTCCCACTTCCGCGCCTCCTCGTCCCCGCCCTTGGCGGCGTCGAGCTGGGCGAGCACCCAGGTCCGGATCAACGCGGTGGGTTGAACGCCGCGGCCCGCGGCGAGCTGCCGCAGCTCCTCGATCCGATCAACCGGGATGCGCACGCTGTAGACGGCAGTGGGGTTCTTGGCCGGCCGCTGGTGTCGCACCCAGTCGACCTCGGCATCGGCGTCCGGATCGGCCTCAGCCGCCTCTGCCACGCGTGCGAGAAGTTCTTCGTTCGTGATCACGAAACCTCCCAAAGTCCTTGGTAAGCCTGCCGGACCCGCTTGTCCGTGGGCCAAGCCGTCGCGATCTGCCACACACCGTCCGGCGGATGCCGGTCCGGCAGCAGGACCACCGTCAGCAAGCGCCCCATTCCGGCCGAATAGCCGACCACCCGGATCGACTCACCGGTTCTCGACGAGGGGTCGCGACCGACCAACCGGCGGGGATCCAGCGCCGCCTCGACCGCGTGCTCCGGTTCGATGTCCAGAGCACCTCGATAGCGCAGCGACCGGCGCAGATGTGTCGGATCCGGTACTCGCACCTCCTCGAAGAGTAGGAGCTCCAGAGGGATTCCGTCGTAAAACTCGCCACTCACTCCAGCAACGTATTACACCGTAATACGTCAACTCGATCGGGGCAACACCGAAGCCGGCGCGTCCCGAGGTCGGAACGCGCCGGCGTGAAAACCGGGGTCAGCCGCGGGCGTGGGCGTCCAGGATGTGCGCCACCGCCTCGGTGACCTGCTGCGCGTAGTCCAGGTGCAGCCACTCGTCCGGCACGTGGATGTTCGAGTCGGCCCCGCACGCGCCCGTGACCAGGAACTGCGCCTCCGGGAACTTCCGGGAGAGCAGGCCCATGAACGGGATCGAGCCGCCCATGCCGGTTGCGCGGTGGGGGCGGCCGAAGACCTCGTCGCTGACCGTGCGCAGGGCCGTTGTCAGCCACGGCGACTCCGTCGGCGCGTTCCAGCCGTCCTCTGCCTGCGGGTTGTCGCCGAACGTGACCTTCGCGCCGTACGGGACGTCCGTGGTCAGGGTGCGCTTCACCGCTTCGAGCGCCTTCTCGGCGTCGGCCGTCGGGGGAAGGCGGAAGCTCAGCGTCAGCGTTGTGCTCTCGCGCAGGACGTTGCCGGCGTCGGCGGGCTTCGGGAAGCCGTCGGCGCCGATGACCGACAGTGTCGGGCGCCACGCGTTGTTGAGCATCAGCTCCAGCGCGTCTTCGGTGATCACGCGGCCGCCTTCGACCAGCGGGAACGCCTTCGACAGGGCCTCCGGGAAGTCCTGCGAGACGGCCTTGAGCTCGGCCAGCCGGTCGGCCGGGACCTCGACCTTGAGCTCGTCGAGCAGCAGCTCGCCGGTCGCGCTGTCCTCGAGGCGCTCGATCAGGTGACGCAGGATGCGGAACGAGCTCGCGACGACGCCGCTCGCCACGCCGGAGTGCTGCGCCGAGCCCAGCAGCTGCACCTTGACGTCGAGGTGCAGCATCCCGCGCAGGCTCGTGACCAGCCACAACCGCTCGTAGTCGCTGCCGCCGGCGTCGAGGCAGACCACCAGGGAGACGTCGCCGATGCGGTCGGCCAGGTGCTCGACGTAGGCGGGCAGGTCGGGGCTGCCGGACTCCTCGCCGGTCTCCAGCAGCAGCACGATGCGGGCGTGCTCGCCGCCGGCCGCGTGGACCGCCTCGATCGCCGTGGTCGCCGCGTAGCCGGAGTAGCCGTCGTCGACCGAGCCGCGGCCGTACAGGCGGCCGTCGCGGATCACCGGGGTCCACGGGCCGAGGCCCTCGGACCAGCCGCCGACCGGGGGCTGCTTGTCGAGGTGGCCGTACATCAGGACGGTGCCCTCGGCCGCCGCGCCCGGGGTCGCCGGGACGTCGACGAGCAGGACGGGGGTCCGGTCTTCGAGCTGCACGACCTCGATGGTGGCGCCGGGCAGGTCGCGCCCGGCGATCCACGCGCGGACGTGCTCGACAGCGGCGGCGAGGTGGCCGCTCTTCGCCCACTCGGCGTCGAAGGCCGGGGACAGGGCGGGGATCGCCACCAGCCCGGACAGGCTCGGGATGACGTCGCCGGTCCACGACGTCACGACGGATTCACGAACGGATTTCTGCTCCACCCGGCCCATCGTGCCACGGGGGTCCGACAGTGCGGCACGTCACAACGTCGCGACCAACGCGCGTGATCACGTGATCACCCGAAGGCGCCACGCCTGGTGAGCGCGCGCGTCGATTCCCTACTCTCGTAGGTCCGATGCTCGGGCTTCCTAACGTTTTCCCTGTTCAGGGCCCCTTTCTCAGCAACAAATCAGTATCCGTGACTCACCAAAGCGCGGACCTTCGTGCCAGGATGTCCGCGAGAACCGTCAACGCCGACGGTGACCGAGCGCTTCGGACCCGATGCGCTGGTCCCCGCCGGTGCAGTCGCTGTGGTCGCCACAAGCGGCCGCCAGAGGCACCGACACCAAGGAGTACAGCGCATGCCGTCCGAACAGTGGACGCACCCGGAGCCGGGAGACGGCCCCGCCGCGGTCGCGGCCCAGCCCTCCCCCGAACAGGTGATCGCCGGATTGCGGGCAACCAGCGAAGGTGGCGCTGAGCTGACTCAGCTGCTCACCCCCGAAGGCGAACGGGTCCCCTCGCCGCAGTTCGACAAGTACGTCGAGGACGTCGACGCCGAAGCCCTGCGCGGCCTGTACCGCGACATGGTGCTGGTCCGGCGGGCCGACCGCGAGGCGAACGCCATGCAGCGCCAGGGCCAGCTCGGCATCTGGGTCCCGCTGCTCGGCCAGGAAGCCGCGCAGATCGGCTCCGGCCGCGCGCTGAAGGCGCACGACATGGCGTTCCCCAGCTACCGCGAGCACGGCGTCGCATACGCGCGCGGGGTCGACATGAAGGACCTGCTGGGCATCTTCCGGTGCACGGACCACAGCGGCTGGGACTACCAGCGCCACGGGTTCCACCCGTACACCATCGTGATCGGCAACCAGGTGCTCAACGCCGCCGGCTACGCGATGGGCCAGAAGTTCGAGGGCAAGGTCGGTGACGACGACGGCGAAGCGACGATCGTCTACTTCGGAGACGGCGCGACTTCGCAGGGTGACGTCCACGAAGGATTCGTCTGGGCCGCCGTCTACGACGCGCCGCTGGTGTTCTTCTGCCAGAACAACCAGTGGGCGATCTCCGAGCCGACCGAGCGCCAGTCGCGCCTGCCGCTGTACCAGCGCGCCCGCGGCTACGGCTTCCCCGGCATCCGCGTCGACGGCAACGACGTCCTCGCCTGCCTGGCGGTGTCGCGCTGGGCGCTCGACGAGTGCCGCCACGGCAACGGCCCAGTGCTGATCGAGGCGTTCACCTACCGGATGGACGCGCACACGACGACCGACGACCCCACCCGCTACCGGCTCTCCGACGAGCTGGAGGAGTGGAAGCTCAAGGACCCGATCGAGCGCGTCCGCGCGTACCTGGCCCGCGGCGGCTACGCCGACCAGGCGTTCTTCGACAGCGTCCAGGCCGACGCCGACGCCTTCGCCGCCGACCTGCGCGACTACACGTTCAACATGCCGGAGCCACCGCCGGACCGGATCTTCAGCAACGTCTACGCCGAGGGCAACCCCCTGCTGGAGGCGCAGCGCGAAGAGTTCCTGTCCTACCTCGACGGCTTCGTCTCGGCGGGTGAGCACTGATGACCGACCTCCAGAAACTCACCATCGGCAAGGCCCTCAACCTCGGCCTGCGCCGCGCCATGGAAGAAGACCCGAAGGTCCTGATCATGGGTGAGGACGTCGGCAAGCTCGGCGGCGTCTTCCGGATCACCGACGGCCTGCAGAAGGACTTCGGCGAGCAGCGCGTGCTCGACACGCCGCTGGCGGAGTCCGGCATCATCGGCACCGCGGTCGGCCTGGCCGTGCGCGGCTTCCGGCCGGTGTGCGAGATCCAGTTCGAGGGCTTCATCTTCCCCGGCTTCGACCAGATCTCCTCGCAGCTGGCGAAGCTGCACTACCGGACGCAGGGCAAGATCAAGATGCCGGTCGTGATCCGGGTGCCGTTCGGCGGCGGGATCGGCGCGGTCGAGCACCACTCGGAGTCGCCGGAGTCGCTGTTCGCGCACATTCCCGGCCTCAAGGTCGTGTCCATTTCGAACGCCGTCGACGCCTACTGGGGCATCCAGCAGGCGATCAAGTCGGACGACCCGGTGCTGTTCTTCGAGCCGAAGCGGCTGTACCACTCGGGTGCGCTGCGCGCGGAGATCGACGTCACGGGCACGCCGGCGCAGGTGTTCTCGTCGCAGGTCGTCCGCGAAGGCACGACGGCGACGGTCGTCGCGTACGGCCCGTCGGTGAAGGTCGCCCTCGACGCGGCCGCCGCGGCCGAGGACGAAGGCAAGTCCCTCGAGGTCATCGACCTGCGCACGCTCTCGCCACTGGACCTCGGCCCGGTGTTCGAGTCGGTGCGCAAGACCGGACGGCTGATCGCGCTGTCGGAGGCGCCGTCGGAGTCGTCGCTGACGTCGGAGATCGCCGCGCGCGTCCAGCAGGAGTGCTTCTACTCGCTGGAAGCGCCCGTCCTCCGGGTGACCGGGTTCGACACGCCGTACCCGCCGGCCAAGCTCGAGGAGCACTACCTCCCCGACCTGGACCGGGTGCTGCACGCCGTCGACCGCTCGCTCGCCTGGTAAGGGGGATTTCCGCGCAATGCCCACGTACAAGCAATTCCCCCTCGCCGACACGGCGGAGGGGCTGACCGAAGCCGACATCCTGTCCTGGCACGTGAAGCCGGGCGACACGGTGACGGTGAACCAGATCGTGGTCGAGATCGAGACCGCGAAGGCCGCCGTCGAGCTGCCGATCCCGTGGGCCGGGGTCGTCACGGAGCTGCACGTCGAGCCGGGCCAGACGGTGGAGGTCGGCACGCCGATCCTCACCATCGACGTCGACCCCGGCGGGGCGGCCGCGCCCGCGCCCGCCGCCGCTCCGGCTCCCGCTCCGGCCGAGGAAGAAGAGATGAAGCCGCTGGTCGGCTACGGCTCCAAGGCCGTGGTCACGCAGCGCCGGGCTCGCAAGAGCCCCAATGTGGCGTTGGTTGCGTCCAACGCACCGAACGCCACATTGGGTGCGTCCAACGCACCCAACGCCACATTGGGGCGCTCGCCCCAGCCGGCCCCGAAGCCGGTTGCGCCTCGCGGCGGGTACGTCCCGCTCGCGAAGCCGCCGGTGCGGAAGCTCGCGAAGGATCTCGGCGTCGATCTGCACACGCTGACCGGAAGCGCCGAGGGTGGCGTGATCACCCGCGACGACGTCGAGCGCGCCGCCAACGGAACTCCGGTCGTCACGTCCACTGTGGACAGCGGCGCGCGTGAGCGGCGGGTGCCGATCAAGGGCGTCCGGAAGATGACCGCGGCCGCGATGGTGCAGAGCGCGTACACCGCTCCGCACGTCACGGAGTTCCTGACCATCGACGTCACGCCGATGATGGAGTTCCGCGAGAAGCTGAAGAAGTCGCGGGAGTTCGCCGGGGTCAAGGTCACGCCGCTGACGTTTGCCGCGAAGGCCGTGTGCCTGGCGGCGAAGCGGACGCCGGACGTCAACGCGGTCTGGGACGAAGCGGCGCAGGAGATCGTCTACAAGGACTACGTGCACCTCGGGATCGCCGCGGCCACCCCGCGCGGCCTGATCGTGCCAAAGGTCCGCGACGCCGACTCGATGTCGCTGAAGGAGCTGGCGAACGCGCTGACCCAGCTCACCGAGACGGCCCGCGAGGGCAAGACGTCGCCGGCGGACATGGCGAACGGCACGATCACGATCACCAACGTGGGCGTGTTCGGCGTCGACACCGGCACGCCGATCATCAACCCGGGCGAGTCCGCGATCCTGTGCCTCGGCGCGATCAAGGACCAGCCGTGGGTCGTGGACGGCGAGATCAAGGTCCGCAAGGTGCTCCAGCTGTCGCTGAGCTTCGACCACCGCGTGGTCGACGGCCAGCAGGGCTCGGAGTTCCTGGCCGACGTCGGCGCGTTGCTGGCCGACCCGGCGATGGCCATGACGTACTGAGATTCCCCTGGTGAGGGCCGCCTTCGGGCGGCCCTCACTGCTTTCGGGCCCGGCGCAGGCCCTGGACGGCGTCGCGCAGGAACCGCCGCGGTCCCGAATCCCGCTCGGGCGCGGGCTCGGCAGGCTGCGCCGTGATCGGCGGCGGCGCGGGCTGCCGGGCGGCGATCTCCTGCAGCAACCTGGCCACTTCGCGTTCGTAGTCGGCGAGCAGGGCCTGAACCAGCTGCGAACGCACGTCGGGATCGAACCCGGCGTACTGCGCGAACGCCGCCTCCTTGTACCGCTGGGCCGAAGCGCGGAAGACCTCGCTGTCCGCTTCGGTGATCAGCCCCGCGGCCTGCATCTCGAGGAGCCGCCGCGCGGCCGGCTCCTCGATGTGGGTGCGCACCAGCGCTTCGAGGTCGTGCGGGTGGTCGGTCACCGGCGTCCCCGGTCCCGGCGGTCCTGCTCGATTTCGGCTTCCGCGCGCAGCTCGGCGATCGACAGGGCGACCCGCGCCCCCTGCTTCGCCGTGGCCACCTTGCGCTCGGCGTCTGCGACGAGGTCCGCGGCCTTCGCCGCGAGGCTCTTGCCGGTTCGGGCCGGGGGGTTCCCGGTCCTTCGGATGAGTTCGGACATGGTCTCCGTCCCGGTCAGTTCCGGCGCAGCTTGGCGATTTCCTTGCGCAGCTCTTCCCGCAGCGCCTGGTCCAGCAGCTGCTTCACCTCCGGGTCCCAGTGCGGATCCGCGGCGAGCTGCAGGAGGTGCTGGTTGAACCGCTGGGCGGTCACGGTGAACAGCTTGATGCGGGTGTCCGCCCGCGCGCCCTGCATTTCGATCCGAATCTCGGAATAGGCCCGGTTGACCGTCAGCACCACCGCGCGCGCCAACGCGATCGTGGGCTGCCCGAGCGCTTGGACCAGGGCGCCGACGACCACGTCACCCAGGTCGGAACCGCCGTTCGCGGCCAGCTCACCGCTGGTGTCGCGCACTTCGAACGGCAACCGCATGCCGCTTTGTTCGACCTCGAAAGCCACCACGCACTCACCTGTTCAGTCGATCCACCACAAACCGATCGCCGCCAGGACGCCGACGACGAACACCGTCAAGATCGTGGTTCCGAGCCCCTGCACCACCGAACTGACCACGATGCTCAGCAGCACCTCGACGACGAAGATGTCGAATTTGCTGTCCGCGTCGCCGCGCCGGGCCTTCCGCTGCCTGCTGAGCAGGGCGGCCACCGGAAAACCGAGTCCCTGCCGAATTGTTTTCTGGTAACCGGATGCGCCCTCCAACGCGGAAAAAGCCGACAGCAGGAGCCACTTCACCAGCGGCAACAGCACGAATTTGGCGATACCGAAAGAAAACAACAGCCACATGAACGCCAGCAGGCACGCACCAAGGAAAGACCACACAGTGCACCCCTCTCGCGCTCCCGGAACAAGTTTAACCGCGCCACTGGCGCAAGTCCGTCCTAAATGGTCTGAAAAAGAACCGGCCGGGCCGTCATACTTGGTATCAGTCACCCCGGCGGGCGGACGCTGCCGAGATAGGCGGAGATTTCCGCGGCGGCCGCCGAACGCTGCCGCACGCCGTACTTGCGCAGGATCTTGCCGACGTGGGTCTTGACCGTGGGCAGCTCGATGTGCAGCCGTTCCCGGATCTCGTCGTTCGTGAGGCCCTCGGCGAGCAGGGCCGCGACCTCGCGCTCGCGGGCGCTCAGGGACTCGAACCGCTCGGCGGCCTGCCGGTAGGAGTCGAACTCCATTTCGGCGGTGTCGACCTGGAGCCGTTCGCACTCCCGCACCAGCTCGCGCGCGGACTCCAGCAGGGGGTGACCGTCCCGCTCGAGCGCGTCCCGCAGTTCGGCGGCCGCCGCCCGCACGACGGAGACCCGCTCGACCACGAGGTCGGCCATCGACCGCGAGAGCACGCGCGTCACCGCCGGCCGCTCGCCGTCGTCGAGCGTCTCCAGGAACCGGCGGTTCTCCTCCTCGGTGGACAGCATCCGGGCCAGCACCTCGGCGAGCCATTCCAGCGCGGCCAGCTCGGCGTCCCCGTAGCAGTCCGACGTGTAGGCCTGGGCGGAGACGACGCCGATGACCTCGTCGGTCCCCGTCCGGCGCATCGGCACGACGAGCGCGTCCGCCGACCGGCGGCCCCGGTCACCCCACGGGATGCCGCGGTCGAGCACCGCGCCGCCGTCGTCGCGGTAGCGGTAGGACCGGCGGTTGCGGAACACCCAGCCGGTCGGCCCGTCCGGGTTCAGTTCGCGCAGGCCGGGCAGGGCGTAGACCGAGCCGTCGTACTGGTAGGCGTAGAGGACGTGCCCGGGGTCGCGGAACAGCGCCACGTAGAAGGCGTCGACCTTCATCGCCGAGGCCACGACCTCGCGGAGGTGGTCGTAGAGGGCGTGGTGCCCGCGGACGGCGAGCGCGGAGAGCGACCGCTGCCCGTCCCGCAGGAGCCGGACCAGGCGTTCGTCGAACAGCGTCACCGGCACTCTCCTCGGTCGCTTGCCACCCCTAAGTCGAGGGGATGACCAGGTCCGTTACGACTTCTCACGGACCGTGACCACGAGCAATCCAGTTGACGGAGTGAGCACTCACTCCGCACACTGGTGGCATGACACCAGCACCCGAAACCCGGCGGCGAGCGCCGGGCATGAGCGTCGAAGCCCGGCGCGCCATGATCGTGCACGCGGTGCTGCCGCTCCTGGTGGAGCACGGCGCGAACGTCACGACCAGCCAGATCGCCCGCGCGGCCGGCATCGGCGAAGGCACGATCTTCCGCGCGTTCAAGGACAAGGACGAGCTCTTCGACGCCTGCACCGCGGAGGCGCTGCGGCCCGACCACGCGCTCGACGCGATCGCCGACATCCCCCTGGACCAGCCCCTGGCCGACCGGCTCGTCGAGGCCGCCGAAGCACTCGGCGCCCACCTCGAGCGGATGGGGGCGCTGATGGGCGCCCTGCACGCGTCCGGGCGGCACAAGCTGCGCGACCCCGAACAGCGCCTCAAGGACCGGCGCGCCAGCTGGAAGGGCAACCGGCGCGAGTCGATGGTCGCCATGCGCGGCGCGATCGTCGAGCTGTTCACGCCCGAGAAGGACCGGCTGCGGCTGCCGCCCGAGCAGCTGGCCACGCTCTACCTGGCCCTGCTGTTCGGCGGCCGCCCGATGGCCGCGGACGGCGACGCGCCCACCACGCGCCAGGTGGTCGACGTCTTCCTGCACGGCGCCGTGGGGGCCGAGTGATCCCGGGCGGTGGGGGTGGCATGGAGTTCATGCTGGCCCGGCGCGGCCGGCGGCGGCACGCCGTGACGGTGCCGGAAAGCGGGCTCACCGGGCCCGTCGACATTCCCGAACCGAAGCAGGACGACCAGCCGAAGGACCTGCGCTCCCGGCTCAAGCGCGCGAAGACGTCCGTGGCGGGCACGGTGCGCGGCCTGCCCAAGGTCGTCAAGCTGACCTGGCAGGCCAGCCCGGTCCTGACCATCCTCCTGGCGCTGATCACGCTGCTGTCGGGCCTGCTGCCGACCGTGACCGCGTACGTCGCGAAGCTGCTGCTCGACGCCGTCGTCGCGGCGATCCAGGGCAAGGGCACCACCGGCGACATCGTCAACGTCGCGCTGTTCCAGTTCGGCGTGCTCGCCGCGACCGCGATCAGCAGCGCGCTGACGTCGATCGCGCAGTCGCTGCTGCAGGAACGGATGACGCTGACCATCCGCCACCAGGTCATGGCCCACGCGAGCGAGCTGCACCTGGCGTACTTCGAGGGATCGGCGTCCTACGACATGCTGCGCCAGGCCGCGCAGGAGGCGCCGACGCGGCCGCTGTCGATGATGAACTCGGCGCTGGGGCTGGTGCGGACGCTGATCACGTTCGGCAGCATGATCGCGCTGCTCGTCGCGATCAGCCCGCTGCTGGCCCTGGTCGCGCTGGTGGCGCCGATCCCGGCGTTCATCTCGCAGTCCAAGTACGGCTCGCGCGCGTTCTGGCTGACGTTCCTGATGTCGCCGATCAAGCGGCGGATGGACTACCTGTCGTCGCTGGTCACCACGGACACGTACGCGAAGGAGACGAAGCTGTTCGGGCTCGGCCCGTACTTCGTCGACCGCTTCCGCCGGCTGGGCCTGGTTTCGTACGAGCGGCAGCGGAAGCTGACGATCAACCGCAACATCAGCTCGACGGCCTGGGGACTCCTGAGCACGCTCGCGGGCTCGGCGATCGCGTTGTACATCGCGCTGGAGGCGGTCGGCGGCCGGCTCACGCTCGGCGACCTGGCGCTGTACACGGCCGCGGCGACGTCCGTGCAGACGTCGGTGTCCGGGCTGTTCACGGCGTTTTCGGGGATGTACGAGAACAACCTGTACCTCGACACGCTGTACCGGTTCCTGGACACGAAGCCGGAGATCACGGCGCCCCCGGCGCCCCGGCCGTTTCCGTCCGTTGTGGACGGTCACATCGAGTTCGACTCGGTGACGTTCGCGTACCCGGGCTCGGACGAGCCGGCGCTGGAGAACGTCAGCTTCGAGATCCGGCCGGGCGAGACGGTGGCGGTGGTGGGCCGCAACGGCGCGGGCAAGTCGACGCTGTTCAAGCTGCTCTGCCGGCTGTACGACCCGACTGGCGGGGTTATTCGCCTCGACGGCGTGGACATCCGCGAGTACGACCCGGTCGAGCTGCGCACCCGGATCAGCGCGATGTTCCAGGACTACGTGACGTACCAGGGCACGGCGGCGGAGAACATCGGCTTGGGGGACCTCGCGCGGCTGGAGGACCGGCCGCACATCGAGGAGTCGGCCCGCAGGGCGGGCGCGGACGAGCGCATCGAGCGGCTGCCGTCGGGCTACGACAGCCCGTTGGGCCGCTGGTTCGACCAGGGTGTCTCGCTGTCCGGCGGCGAGTGGCAGAAGATCGCGTTGGCCCGGGCTTTCCAGCGCGAGGCACCGCTGTTGATCCTCGACGAGCCGACGTCGGCGCTGGACGCGCAGGCCGAGCACGACCTGTTCTCGCGGCTGCGGTCGTTGTCCGAGGGCCGGACGACGTTGTACATCTCGCACCGGTTCTCGACGGTCCGGCAGGCTGAGCGGATCCTGCTGCTGGACCACGGGAAGGTGGCGGAGTACGGGACGCACGAGGAGCTGATGGCGGCGAAGGCGGGGTACGCGGAGCTGTTCACGCTGCAGGCGCGGGCGTACCTGGACGAGGTGCCGAGCTAGCGTGTTTTGCCTCCGCGGCGGGCCCCACGGGGCTAGGGTCCGGCCATGGGGGAGTTCGAACCGGCACCACCGGTGGTGCTGCCGCCGCTGCGTCCGAGGTTCTGGACGCGGCGGCGGCTGCTGGTCGCCGCACTCGTGGTCGTGGCACTCGCGGCCACCGTCGTCGTATTGACGTGGGAGCCGGGGCCGGGTGAGCCGGGCTGGCAGCCGCTGACCGGGGAGACCGAGAACCATTCGAGCACCGGCAAGGCCGGGCTGCAGTTCGCGCAAGTCCTTTCGAACGACGAGGACGCCGACGTGGTGATCGAGTCGGTGCGGGCGGAGGTGCCGGCCGGGCTGAGCGTCAAGGAGTCCGGCCAGCTGCCGCTGGGGTGGCTGACGGAGTTCTACTGGCTGACGCCGCCGAAGCTGATCCCGCTGCCGGTCACCGCCCCGGCCGGCCACAAGATCAAGTTCGTGGTCCGGTTCCACGTGAGCTGCCCACCCGCGAAGCCGGCCACCCGCATCCCGTGGCGGCTGTTCCTGACGGTCCGCTCCGGCCCGGTGCGACAGGAGGTCGAGGTGGGCTCGCTTCGCGCGATCGAGCTGGCGGACAGCGCGCTGCCGGAGTTCTGCGGCTAGGTGCGCACGCGGTGCGGCGGCAGTGTGGTGCCGCCGCGGAGCTCGAGCTTTTCGGTGATCAGCCGCTGCGGGCCGGCGTCCTCGGAGGTGTCGACGGCGATCGCGACGGTGTCGAGGACCGCGTTCTGGATGGTGATCACCCGGTGCCGGTCGCCCGACCAGCTCAGGTCCAGGCGGCAGCGCACCATTCGCACGTCGGAGAGGGCCACTCTCGACCACCCGCCGCCACCGCCGGACCATTCGTAGCTCCGGCCCGAGAGGTCGAGTTCGAGATCGGCGAAATCGCACCGTTCGAACCGCAGGGTGCCCGCGGCGATCGAGAAGTCGCCGAAGTTGATCCGCTGCACCCGGAAGCGGCAGGCGTAGAAGCCGACGGGCCGCCCGGACAGCTCGCCGTCGCCGAAGTCCAGCACCTCGCCGTCGAACTCGGCCCCGACGAAGTGCACGGCGGCCCGTTCGAACACGACGTTGGTGAAGACGGTGGTCTTGGCGGTGAACCGGGTGTCCAGGCAGCTCAGGCGGCCGCGGAACGTCGTCCGGGCGAAGGACGTCAGGAGGCCGCGGAACTCGGCGTTGTCGAAGACGACCGCGCCTTCGAAGCTCAACCCGGCGAAGTCCGCGTTGTCGAAGACGAGGCCGGTGAAGTCGAAGTCGAGGGCCCGCCAGGAGGGTTCCGCGGTCTCCACGACCCGGTCGCGGATGGCGCGCAGCACGGCGTTCCGGATCTCGGTCTCGCCGGGTTTGTCCGAGTTGCGGCCCAGCCGGAGGTAGCCGCACAGGACGTCGACACAGACCTGGCGCTTGTCCGCCCAGTCGTCAGCCAGCCCGGCCAGCGCGTAGACGCCGGTGAGCCGGACCGCGGGACTTTCGTGCGCAAGCTGTTCGGCGGCGGACGAGAGCCGCTCGTTGAACCGCTGTTCGACCTCCCGCTGAGCCCGATCGACGTCGAGATCGTGCTCGTCCTCGGCCACCCGCTGCCGCCGGTAGTTGACGGCAAGCAGCACGACACCCCCGAAGCCGGCGACGACCGAGAGCGCGATCTTGAGCAGGTCCAGCATTTGCGGGACGCCGAAGGAGCCGGCCTTCGGGAACCGCGGCCACCCGAGGAACCACAGCAGCCCGACGGCGGCGGTGCTGACGACCACCATGGCCAGGACGAGCCAGCCGAGCACCGAGGCGGCCATCCGCCGCCGCCGCCGCGTCACGTCTTCCGCCTCGACGACGTCGTCGCGGGTCCGGGCGGCGCCGCTCTTCCGGCTTCGGCCGTATGCGACGACGATCACCGCCATGAGCAGCAGGATCGCTATCAGGAGATAGCGCAGCCAGTCGGACACGAGGGGTGACCCTAGTCGCCGTCACGGGGGCCCGGGAGCAAAACGGACAGGTCGTTCGTTGACCGGGTATGGCTGTCGCGTTCCTGCTTTACGTCTTCGCCGAGATCGCCGCGATCTGGGCGGTGGGCTCGGCCGTGGGTGTGTTCGGCACGCTGGGCCTCCTCCTGGCGGGAGCGATCCTGGGCTCGTGGCTGGCCCGCCGCGAGGGAGCCAAGGCGATGCGGGCGTTCACGTCAGCGGCCCGCTCGGGCCGGCCGGCGGAGAAGGAACTGACGGACGGAATGCTGGTCGGGCTCGGCGGTGTGCTGATCCTGGTGCCCGGGTTCGTTTCGGACGTCTTGGGGTTGCTGTTGATCCTGCCGCCTTCGCGCGCGGTGGCTCGGCGGCTGTGGTTGCGGCGGATGGAGAAGCGGGCGGTGCGGTTCGCCAACCAGCGGCGGGGGCCGGTGATGGTGGTGGACAGCGAGGTGGTGCCACCGTCGGAGGAGCGCCGGCGCGAAGGAACCCAGCCGACGGTGATCGAGGGACGGGTCATCGAGGGCTGACCTGCAGCAGCGACGACACGCAAGCTGATGTTGCTAGGCGTTTGCACGTGCAGTCTCTAAGATCGAACGCGTGTTCGTGCTACGAGATCGCGGCCTCGACAGCCGAGACGGCATCACGCAGCGGCACGTGTTCCCAGATGCGGACCACTCGCCAGCCCGCTTCCACGAGCGCTTCCGTAACCAGCTGATCACGGCTCATGTTGCGCCGGAGCTTCGGCGTCCAGTACCACTCGTTGCTGGTCGGGTGGCGCCCGTGTTCCGGGCAGACGTGCCAGAAGCAACCGTCGACGAAGATCGCGACCTTTCGCTTCGTGAAGACGATGTCCGGACGAACACGCACCCCTTCGAGCACTATCGGCAGGTCCTTGCGGTACCGATAACCAAGGCGATGCAGCTCCTTGCGAAGAGTCACCTCTGGCTTGGTGTCCGTGCGCCTATTGGCTCGCATGTTGCGGGAACGCCCCTCGCTGGCAGCGGCAGGGTAGGGCTTCGGCTTGGCTTCTTGATCAGTTGGCGGGTGTCTCTCGCGGCGCGCCATGCGCCAGATAGTCTCAGGCGCTACCTCGCCACGCCACCCTGGAAAGGAACCCGATGACCGGCGCACCCGACGACAGCTCCTTCGAGGTCGTTGAACTCTGCGCTGGCGCAGTGGCCAGGCCCTTGGCCTCGAGCGAGCCGGGTTCAAGCACCGGCTTGCCGTCGAGCTGGACTCCAATGCCTTCGAGACCCTGCGGACCAATATCCCGGGATCAATCGAGATTGACGACGAAAAGCGCGACATCGTCCAGCAGGGCGATGTCGCCAATCCGGCCATCTTCAACCCCGAAGATCACCGTGAGGTCGCGTTGCTCGCCGGCGGGGTCCCGTGCCCGCCCTTCACGATCGCCGGGAAGCAGCTCGGCGCAAACGACGAACGTGATCTCTTCGCTTGGGCCGTGGAGCAGGTGGACAAGGTGCGGCCGCGTGCCCTGATGCTGGAGAACGTCCGAGGGCTCAGCCTGCCTCGGTTCTCGGGTTACCGGCAGTACGTCTTGGACAGGCTTGCCGAGTTCAAGTACGTCGCTGAATGGCGATTGCTCAACGCATGTGACTTCGGAGTGCCGCAGCTCCGGCCCCGGTTCGTGCTGGTCGCCATGCAGGAGGACGACGCCAAGTACTTCAAGTGGCCCGAACCTGTCGCCGAGCAGCTCACCGTCAGTGCCGCCATTCACGACCTCATGGGCGCCAACGGCTGGGAGGGGCTCGACCAATGGATCGAGGACGCTGACAAGATCGGGCCCACGATCGTCGGTGGTTCCAAGAAGCACGGCGGCGCAGACCTGGGGCCGACCAGGGCCAAGCGCGCATGGGCTGAGCTGAGCGTCGATGCGATGGGCGTGGCGGACGCCCCGCCCGCGCGGGATGCCAAGTTCAAGACCGAGACGAACCAAGCTCCTGGCCCGAAGCTGACCACCGAAATGGTCGCCCGTATCCAAGGCTGGCTCCCTGGATATGAGTGGACCTTCACCGGGCGGAAGACGACTCGCTACCGGCAGATTGGCAATGCATTCCCGCCTCCAGTTGCTGAAGCAGTGGGCTCTGCGATCTTAAAGGCACTCAAGCACGAAGGCGCGGTCGTCTCACGTGAGACCTCGAACCATGACCCCGTTTACAAAGTTCTCCGGGAACTCGGCGGGCTCGTACCCGCCAGTGAGATTCTGAAACGCGCTGACCTTCGCAACGGGCTCGCCGAGATCGAGGAACGCATCACTCAGCTCGATCGCGACTTCATCATCGAACGCGAGCTCACGTCTGACGGGAGCCTTGCCTACCGGCTTGGCGAGTTCAAAGCATTCATCGGTCAGGCCAACCACGAACGCCACGAAAAGTTCAGCCAGAACCGGTCCAAGATCAGCTAGAACCTGGTTTCCTGACGTGGGCGAGCAGGGCCTTCACGTCCGCGGCGTCCATGCCGGCGATCACGGATGGCTCTTCGAACGGATCGCCTAGCTGCTGAACAGACGCGTCATCGAGGAGCTTGCCCATGAATTCGAGCTTCTCGTTGAGCCGCATCGCCACGATCTCATCGACCGTGTGACGAGTCGTCAGGACAGTCACCCGGGTCTCCGTGTCGGGCGCGAGGCCGAGCCGGTGGATCCGATCGAGGCTCTGCAGGAACCGGCCCGCCTGGAAGTCGCGATCGACGTATACCGCGTCATGGCATACCTGATGCAAACTGATTCCCTCACCCAAGGTAGCCGGGTTGGAGATGAGCACCAAGCAGTCTGGATCACTGCGGAAGAAATCGATCTGCTCTTCGCGATCCGCGGTCCCTCCGTGCACAACAGCGGGGCGGAAGTCAGCTAGGAGCGTTTCCAGAGTGCTGATACTGCGGACGAAGCTCGCCCACACCAGAGTTTTCCGCCCCTGCGCAGCGTTGTCCTTCACGATCGCGAGTACCTCTTGGTATTTCGGCGGCATCTCGTATTCCGAGAGTGAACCGAGCAGGCTGTAAAGCGGATCGCTAGGCGGAATCTCCAGTGGTGGCACCTGGAGGGACAGGGGCTCATACCTCGTGGCGCCTTGCGCGAGAAGCGCGGGGCTGGTCGCCGCCATGATCAACCGGAGGACGGTCCTGCCGAGCGAGTCGAAGTCCGACCTGCTTCGCTCGGCACGCTGTGTGTACCGCCCGATAATGGCGTCGTAGATTTCCCGGTGCAAGGGCGGAAGGTCGACCGTGCGCGTCTTCAGCGAGACTGGCGGCAGGCCGAGCTCCTGCTTGGTAGTCCTCGTGTAAAGAGGCTTGAGGACCCGGCTGGCATGGATCAGGTTTCCGCCGTCTATCGCCTCGTTGACCACACGCTTCCCGCGTCCCGGCCAGACGAAGGCGAACAGGCTCTCCAGGTCTTTGGGGCCGTTCGGAGCAGGAGTCCCGGTCAGGATCATCCTGATGGTGCTCAGTGGTCCGAGAGCCATGCAGGCAGCTCCGTAGACTCCGGCACTCCCGAGCTTCATACGATGCGCTTCGTCAAGGATCATCATCGTCGGCGCAGAGCCGACCCATTCGGTTATCACGCCGAGCGATCGATCGAGCCGTTCGTAGTTCACCAGCAATACGTCTGCCGAGAGCGTGCTCCGGCCATCGAAGACCTGGACATCCAACCCGCCAGCGAAGCACTTTTGGCTCTCTTCCCGCCAGGCTTCATAGGCGGATTTTGGACAGACGACCAGCATGCGCGTCACATGGCCGCGCCTGCGCATGATCGAAAATCCCGCAAGAGCCACCCGTGTCTTGCCAGCACCAGGAACCGAGAAGTTCGCTCCGTGACCGAGCGAGACGAGCTTCGCCACGTCTCGGCGCTGGAACGACGTGAGGTCTCCGGACCACGCTGGTTCCAGAACGTCTGCGAGCTCGCTGTCGTGGACGACCAGCTCGTCTTCTTCACCAGAGAGGAGCCGCTCGGAGCGTTCGGCGTCTCTGATCATATCCATGGCAAGCGCCTGGAAAGAATCTTCCCAGACAACCGAGTCCGGCTCGGGCCATGCGGCCAAGGCTTCAATGTTCCCGAGGAACTCGTCAATGGGAACGGCGGCCGCGAGCCGTTCCGTCATCTGGCCACCGGGAAAACCCGCCAGAAGACTAGCGAGGTTTTCCCGGTGCCGGCCTGTCGTCTGCAGCCGCGCCTGAGTCCTTGTCAGGTCGAAGCCGATAACCAGGCTCGGCCCGTTTCGATCCACTTACGTCTCCAGTTCGAGAACTCGACGCAGCCAGTCGACACCTTCGCTCTGCTCTTCAACGGTACGGGCTGCTTCAACAGCCAAGCTACGCAAGCTACGGCGGAAGCTCAGTACTGAGTCATTGAAGGCCTCTTCGTCTAGCGCGCGAGACGCCCGTGACATGACCAGCTCCGTCACACACTGATCGATCTCGGCCTTTGCGGTGTTCAGGCGATCCGGGGCCGCCTGCTTCCGCTTCTGGAGCTGCGCCTGACGGCCGGCCAGCCGGATCGCATCGCTCACTGCGTTCTTCAGCTCGTTGATCGGTTCGGTCTGCCCGTTTGCCTCCACTCCGACCGAGTTGATCTCCACAGCGCGCGCCTTGAGCACCGTGTTGGTCAGCTCCTGGGCCTTCGCAACATCGTTCGAAGAACCCTTCACGGAAACACCTAGTCCCGGAATCGTGACCTTCTGCGAAGAGGGCAGCTCCGGCTTGAGCTTGCCGGGCAAAGTGTCCTTCAGGTAGCGGGACTGGAAGTCTGCCTCGATGAACCTGACATCGGTTTTCGAGAAGCCGAGCATGATCGCAGCCAGCCGCGACTCCTTGGTCAGCTCGGCACGTTCGCCGCTAGTCGCTCGATCCTTCTGGTAGCGGCGGTGCAGCTCCTTGAGCTTCTCCTGATGATCTTCGAACGCGATCAGCGGGATGCGGCGGCCGTCCACCTCGCTGCGGTCGATCATCGACTTGATACACGAGAAGACCCACTGATCCTGCTTGCAAGCCGCGACAGTGCTCCGGAAGATCGCAGCGATCTTCGCCAACGGCAGTCCCTGGCTCACTAGTTCATCGATCGCCAGCAGGCGGTTGATGTACGAGTAGTCGCGGCGATGTTCCTTTCTGAGCTGCAGAGACAGCTCGACATCCCGGATGTCGGACCAGTCGCACGAGTCTGGCAGCACCGCGACACGGATCGGCTGCTGCGGACCTCCTAGCTTCAGCAGGGCAGCCCGCCGGGTGTTGCCGTTCACCAGGATGCCTTCGCGGGTGATCAGGCCCGGCTCGGTCTGCTCATAGTCGGAGAGGCTCTCAAGAAGCTCGGTGAACGCCGGGTCGATCCTGCTGGGGTCCGACGGCAGTGCCTGCAGCAGGTAGCCGAGGTACTCCTGGCTCTCGGTGCTCCAGGGGTCATCGTCGATGAGCTGGTCACGTTGTGGGTCATGACTGCGCTGAGCACGAACCCGATGAGTGGCTGGGTTGTAGTAGAGGTCCCCGACCGGCATCTGGATCACGTCCAGGTGCACCTGGTTTCCGCGCCATTCGATGCTCTGCGTTTCCCGGGCGCCGCCCCGGGCACTGATCTCCTCGAGGCGGCGCTGGACAACAGCGCGGTTCTCATCGGCCCGAGGCGGTCGGCCGTAGTCCTTGATCATCTGCTCTCCTGTACCACCAACGCGCCACCGACGAAGAACGATAGCCGGAGCCGGCACACCGCTCAGGCCAAGCCCAGAAACTCACGCAAGGAGGCACGGGCGTCCGCAGGCAGAGCCCGGTATTCGGCCCACACCCGCTCGGCCGCGCTGAACGGCCGCTCGTCCGCGTCCACCCAGCCGGCAAGGAGCTCCCGATCGTCCGGGCTCAGTGCGCCGGCTCGATCGATGACAGCGGACAAGTCAGCGGTGAGTTCCTTCGCGCCAACCCGGCAACGATTACATTCAGTAACCAGCTGCTTTTCGGTGACGCCGCCGGGGAGCACGACTTCGCGGCGGGCAATATCAAGCTGCGCTCCCTCAAAAGTGCCGGCGTAGAACTGGCCGGGCGTAATGCCACACGACCGGCACATATTGCTGTCTCCGGAGATCACTTCACGCCGGCGCACCGCACCAATAGCCGGGGCCGACTTCGACCTCGAAGGCATTCCCTTCTCCCAGACAGGCTGGCCGCGCGTCACGAAACGCTGCTGCGCCGAGGTGAGCAGCGGATCCTCCCGATTCGTGTCAATGCGCCAGCCAAAACTCCGGAGGTCTCGCATACGGCGATCGATCTGCGAAACCCCGGGGAACGCGGCGCGCATCTGCTCCTTGGTGAACTCGTTTCCTTCACCAACCTCGGCGATGAGCCACAAAGCGACACGCTTCATGGTTCCCAGGTTCGGGTCCTCCCATGACGGCAACATTTACTGGACCTCACTTTCAGTGCGCACACGATCGCCGGGAGCCTGCTCACCCCCGACGGTGTACACGCAGCGGGACACGGTTAATCCTTTGTAGCACGAGAACAGGCTCATGCCACCCCATCGGTGTTTACAGAACAGCACCCCGCGAGACAGCCTGACCACTACTTGCTTTGGCAAGTTATTTACATAAGCAAACACAAGCGACCAGTTCTGATGCCACTTGGCGCCTTTATTAGATTGATTGAAAGCTCAACAAATCATCTGTCCCTTCAGGTGACACGCGCCGCCACCTGCGCATATTCGACTTCTGACTCGACTTCCTGAAGTCCGCATCTTAATTGTAGATTGTTGACAATCTACAATTAAGCCCACTGATCCGGCAGGACGCCTCGCCGGAGCACCCCTTCGCGCCTCGAAGAGGCAACACGCCGCGAAGGACTCGAAGGCGCGAAGCGCGGACTCCTGCGGTAGGCTGCCTCAGTCTCAGCCGTTCTAGAAGTTAAGCGCTGACACGAAAGGATCACCCACGAGGACACGCACCCCTTCCCGTAGGCGGGCGAACACCAGGCGAGCAGAGCACGCTCCTCGCCTCTGTTTAAACGCGCCAGAAACGCGCCAGAAACCCAAATCTAGAAATAAGCCACGCTCGATCTATCGCAGAGGAAGAGGTGACGCACGATGAAGGCAAGTCACGTCGGAGAGCGAATCCCTTCGAGTGCAACGGCAGCGCAGCGCCAATTAGCGAAGACGCTTCTCTCGCTGTGCCGGTGCATGGAAGCACGTACACAGGCGGAGAGGGCTGCGAGGATCTGGATCTCCACGCCAGCCCTCTCCCTTTACGTCAACGCACACAGGATCCCGTCCATTTCGATCTTGCAGTCGATGCACGCACTGGCAAAGGAAGGAGGACGGGAACGGCTTCCTTGCACATTGAAGGAACTCATCGCGCTGCGCGCGCTCGCCAAGTCAAGTTCGCGCAACGCACGTCTGCGGGGCGAGCAGGTTCACGTCAACCGAGGCCACGCCGCCGGGAGTAGCGCGGACAGCATGTGCCGCGAGGAGGTGAGCTCGTGACTGTTTTATCCAGGCTGCATCAGATGACGTACAAGAAGGCGATGCAGCGGAAGACGGCACCTGCAGGCTGGTATCTGCCGTGGATCTCCTCGGCCTTCCTTCCCTTGCCCTTCGTCCGGTCGGGGACCGGCGCAACGCGATGCGGCAACTCCAGGTGGACCGGCGCAACGTAAAAGGCACATTGCCGTCTCCGTCGCCGCGAACTACTCGAAGAAGGCGTGCCGACTTCTCGCCGCAGCCCACCATCGCCACAGGTGACGCGATCGCGGCTAGAACACTAGGAGTCTCCACGAGAAGTGGCGCACCACTACCTATCTGCACACAGAGGCAACGACAGAGGTAATGGAGGTACTGATGCGACCAACGGCACGTTCGCTGGGCGCACTCGCCACCGAAGAATTTGGCAGGAGCCTCAGCCTCTGTCACACAAAGTAACCGCGTTCGGTGACCATACGGTGACCCCACACACATAGTGACCCGACACATAGTGACGAGGTGAGCATGCGCAAAGCCAGGCGAGCTGGTTCTCATCGTGCTAGTTCGCGGAAGCTGTCCCCCCGGGACGCACTCAGGGAAAGCCAGCCGGTATGCCGGCCAGCAGTCACCGGCAGGCCTTCCCCTTCCAGAAACCCCTCCACCTGCGGAAACAAGTAAGGAGTCCTGTTGGCTAAGTCTACGGGGCGAGAGCGGAGCCTGCGTCTCCATGCGGCGAGCTTCACGCGTTCTGGTAAGCGGACACGCCTCACCGGAACAGTGCCCCAGGAGCAGAGCTGGCCGAAGACCCTCCTGCGCGGCGCCCTCTTCGGACTGGGGAAGGTCGCGGTCGAACGGTTGATCGAGGTACTGACGTCCCTCGGGAGCTGACCAGGGACAGGTAGGGGTTTGCGGCAGCCAGCAAACCCCTACCTGTCCACAGACGGCTTGGGGATGTCGAAGTAGCTGGAGAACCGCACAGCCGGCGCGTACTCGCCCTTCACCTTCACCCGGCCGGTCACGAACATCGCTGCCACCGCCGCGTTGCCTGTAGCCATCCGAATGAAGTCGTCCACCGACAAGGTGATCGTCGTGTCCGGCGTTCGCGAAAGGTCCGTCGACGAGACGCACACCCCGTCCTCGATCACCGTCTGGAAACGGTCGTAACCGTCCTCGCCCGCGCCCTCTGAAAACCGCCAAGAAACCACGAAATCCACGTGACGGGCCCGGGCCGGCGAGAAATGCTCCGACATTCGACGAAAGATCTCGTCCAAAAACACCGATCGCAGCTCCGGATGGGACGCGATCGCCTTCAGCTGGTCGCGGGAGGCTCTGCGGACCACGTCCACCAGGACGTCCGTCGACAGCGAACTCAGCTCGATGCCGGCTCCCGTCGAGCCCAGCATGTGCAGGGTTTCCAGCACCTGGACGAACTGCGCAGGCGTCAGGCGGCCGATGACCAGCTTCTCCGCGAACGCGTTCACCACGTGGCCCCCGCGATGCGTGCGGGGGCGGCGCCATCTTGCGTTTCGGGGCACGGGCGGACTATACGGGGTGCGGTAAGTCGAAGAAACCGATCAAGCCCGCCGCGAAGGCCAGGTCGCCTTTTACCTTTATCCGCCCCGTGACGAACAACACCGCCGGGGTTGCCTGGTGGGTTATCAGCCTGAAGAAGTCGGTCGGGGCGATCGTGATCGTCACTCGGGGAGGGGCGTGCATCTCGCGGCTCACCGTGCACGATCCGTGGGCGATCGCCGTCTCGTAGCGGTCGTAGCCGCCTTCTCCCACCCCTCCTGACAGGCGCCAGTGGACCACCGCCTGCAGGTCGCGGGCTCGGTCCGGCCTGATGTGCGCGCCCATGCGGGCGAAGATCTCGTCCAAGACGCGCTCGCGCAGCGCGGGATCGGCGACGACGCTCTCCAGCTGGGCGCGCGACGCCGAGGCCACCAAGGACGCGAAGCGGGCCGGCTCGAGCTTGCTCAGGTCGAACGCCGGAGCACGCGAAGCCAGGGTGAGCAGGGCCTTCAGGAAACGGCGGAAGTCGTCCTTGCGGAGCTCGCCGGGGTCGAGAGCCAGCGTGTTGACGTCGAGGGTGCCGGCCTCCGGGCCCAGCGGGTCGAGGCGTTCCAGCGCATCGAGCAGCGCCGCGCCGCGGAGGTCCGCGATCCGATCGGCGCTGGTCATCCCGGCGTTTTCGGCCATGGTCACCCCTCTCCCGGTTACTCATGCGTAAGGCTACCCGCCAGTAGGTAGGCGGGCAAGCGTGCCGAAATCACCCTGACGGGTCCGCTGCCGGTACCGTCTCCGGGCAGCAACAAGGAGGTCCAGCGTGTCAGAGGAAGATCAGCGTCCGCCCGAACGGGCCAGGCGGCTGCCGCGTGCGGTGCGCGAGCGGCAGATCCTGGACGCGGCCGTCCAGGTCTTCTCGCGCCACGGCTACCACGCCGCGTCGATGGACGAGATCTCCGACGTCGCCGGCGTCTCGAAGCCGATGATCTACACCTACCTCGGCTCCAAGGAGGACCTCTTCGGCGCGTGCATCCGCCGCGAGGCGACGCGCCTGCTCGAGGCCATCCAGGCCGGCGTCCAGCCCGACCTGCCGCCGGACATGCAGCTCTGGCACGGCCTGCGGTCCTTCTACCGCTTCGTCGCCGAGTACCGCGAGTCCTGGACCGTCCTGCACCGCCAGGCCCTCACCGTCGGCGGGGCCTTCGCCGCCGAGATCACCGACATGCGGGCGCGCGCGATCCAGCTCGTCGCCGCGCTCGTCGTCTCGGCCGGCACCCGCAAGGGCGTCGGCGAGCAGGCCGAGTTCTCCGGCGAAGGGCTGGCCGCGTCGCTGGTCGGCGGGGCCGAGTCGCTGGCCGACTGGGCCCTCGACCACCCCGACATCTCGGACGGCGTGCTGGCTTCCTGGCTGATGAACCTCGTCTGGCTCGGCTTCAACGACCTCATCGAGGGCGCCGTCTGGAAGCCGTCAGAGTGAGCTGATCGTGCCCTCCAGGTGCGGCTTCGACTTACTCCACAGCTCGAACGCCCACCCGTCGCCGACGGCCCACGACGTGAAGCCCGCCTTGGCCGGCAGCAGCACCGGCTGCTTGAACCGGACGTCCACCGTGAACGCCTCCGGCAGCCGGCCTTCGAACGCCGCCAGCGCGTGGGCCTTCGTCCACATGCCGTGGGCGATCGCGCGGGGGAAGCCGAACAGGCGCGCGGTCAGCGGGTGCAGGTGGATCGGGTTGCGGTCGCCCGACACCTCCGCGTAGCGCCGGCCGATGTCGCCAGGGACGCGCCAGAGCGCGTCGGGCGTCGGCGGGGCCAGCTGGTCCCGGCGGCCGGCGGGGCCCGACGAAGAGCCGCGGCGCAGGTACGTGCTGACGTCGGACCACACGAGGTGATCACCGACCCAGGCCTCGCTGATGACGTCGAACTGGCGGCCCTTCTCGTGCGGGCGCAGGTTCTCCGCCCGGACGCGCACGGTCAGCGGCTCGCCCACGCGCAGCGGGCGGTGCTGGGTGATCCGGTTCGCCACGTGCACCATGCCGAGCAGCGGGAACGGGAAGCCCGGTTCGGTCATCAACGCCATCTGCAGCGGGAACGCCAGCATGTGCGGGTACGTCGCCGGCAGCTCGTCGCTCAGCCGGAAGCCGCACACCGTGTTGTACGCCGCCAGGTGCGCCGGGTCGACGACCACGCCTGTCCGGACCAGCTCGGTGTCGGGTAACGAGGAGCCGGACGGCTTGCGCAGGACACCGCCGAGCAGCGCTTTCGGGTACAGCGTGGAGAGGCTGGGCGTGCTGTCGAGTTCGCGGATCGCCACGTCACGCCCCCAGCAGGGCCTGGCCGCAGACGCGGACCACGTTGCCGTTCACCGCGGCCGACGCCGGGTTCGCGTACCAGGCGATCGTCTCGGCGACGTCGACCGGCAGCCCGCCCTGGCCGAGGCTGGACAGCCGCCGCCCGGCTTCGCGGATGAACAGCGGGACCGCGGCCGTCATCTCGGTCTCGATGAACCCGGGCGCGACGGCGTTGATCGTGCCGCCGTACGCCGCCAGCTGCGGCGCGCCGACGTTCACCATGCCGATCACGCCGGCCTTCGACGTCGCGTAGTTCGTCTGGCCGACGTTGCCGGCGATGCCCGCGATCGACGAGACGCCGATGATGCGGCCGTTCTCGTTCAGGACGCGATCGCCGAGGAGCTTGTCGTTCACCGCCAGCTGCGAGGCCAGGTTCACCGCGATCACCGAGTCCCACGCGCTTTCGCTCATGTTGCCCAGCGTCTTGTCGCGCGTGATGCCCGCGTTGTGCACGACGATGTCGACGCCGCCGTGCCGCTCCTTCAGGTACTCCGCGAGCTTCGCGGGCGCGCTCGGCGAGGTGATGTCGAGCTGCAGCGACGACCCGCCGACCTTGTTGGCCACCTTCGAGAGGTCGCCGCCCTGGGCGGGGATGTCGAGCGCGACGACGTGCGCGCCGTCGCGGGCCAGTACTTCGGCGATCGCCGCGCCGATGCCGCGGGACGCGCCGGTGACCAGCGCGACCTTGCCGGCCAGGGGCTTCTCCCAGTCGGCCGGCGCGGTGGCCGTCTTGGTCTCGGTGCCGATCCGGATCACCTGCGCGTCGACGAACGCCGACTTCGCCGAGAGCAGGAAGCGCAGCGTCGAGTCCGTGGCCTCTTCGGCGCCGTCGGCGACGTACACGAGCTGGGCGGTCGCGCCGCGCTTCAGCTCCTTGCCCACCGAACGGATGAACCCTTCGAGCGCGCGCTGGGCGATCCGCTCGCGGCCCTCGACCTGCTCCGGCGGCGTGCCGAGGACGACGACCCGGCCGGACGGCCCGACGCTGCGGATCACCGGGTGGAAGAAGTCGTAGACCTCGCGCAGGCGCGCGGGGTCGGTGACGCCGGTGGCGTCGAAGACCAGCGCCGCGTGCCTGTCGGCGGCCGTGGTGACGACCTCGATGCCGGCGTCGGCCAGCTGGTCGCGGACGGCCTTCTCGAGCCGTCCGCCGGGCGCGGCGCCGAGGAGTGCGGGACCCTCGAGGGCGGGCTGGCCGGGCTTGTACCGGCGCAGCGTCGCGGGGTTCGGCAGGCCGAGCTTCGGCACCACGAACTTCCCCAGCGGGGTTTTCGTGAACTGCTGGTACCTGTCAGCCATCGGTTGCCTCCCGTGCCGGTTGCGTCACGCCGCAGTCTAACCTACTCCTCAGTAGGTTACAGTGTGCAAGAGCCGACCAGAGAGGTGAAGTTCATGCCACCGAAGAAGACGCCCGCCGTGCGCAAGGTCGCGATCATCGGGGGCAACCGGATCCCCTTCGCGCGGTCCAACGGGCCGTACGCGAAGGCGTCGAACCAGGACATGTTCACCGCCGCGCTCGACGGCCTGGTCAGCCGCTTCTCGCTGCAGGGCGAGGTGATCGGCGAGGTCGCCGCCGGCGCGGTGCTCAAGCACTCGAAGGACTTCAACCTGGCCCGCGAGAGCGTACTGGGCAGCAAGCTCTCGCCCGCGACGCCCGCGTCCGACGTCCAGATGGCGTGCGGCACCGGCCTGCAGGCGATCGTCAACGTCGCCAACAAGATCGCGCTCGGCCAGCTCGACTCGGCCATCGCCGGCGGCGTCGACACCACCAGCGACGCGCCGCTCGCCGTCAACGAGGACCTGCGCCAGATCCTCATCCAGCTCAACGCCGCGAAAACGCTCGGCGACCGCCTCAAGCTCGTCGCGAAGATCCGGCCCGGCCACATCGTGCCGGCGATTCCGCGCAACGAGGAGCCGCGCACCGGCCTGTCGATGGGCGAGCACGCGGCGCTGACGGCGAAGGTCTGGGAGATCACCCGCGAGGCGCAGGACGAGCTGGCCGCGAGCAGCCACCAGAAGCTCGCCGCCGCCTACGACCGCGGGTTCTTCGACGACCTCGTGACGCCGTTCCTCAAGCTCACGCGCGACCAGAACCTGCGCCCGGACTCGACGGCGGAGAAGCTCGCCAAGCTCAAGCCGGCCTTCGGCGGTCCCCAGGGCACGATGACGGCGGGCAACTCGACGCCGCTGACCGACGGCGCGTCGACGGTCCTGCTCGCCACCGACGAGTGGGCGAAGGCGCACAAGCTGCCGGTGCTGGCGTACCTGACGTTCTCGCAGACCGCGGCCGTCGACTACGTCCACGGGGACGAAGGCTTGCTCATGGCGCCCGCGTACGCCGTGCCGCGGATGCTCGCGCGCGCCGGGCTTTCCCTGCAGGACTTCGACTTCTACGAGATCCACGAGGCGTTCGCGTCGCAGGTGCTGGCCACGCTCAAGGCGTGGGAGGACCCGGCGTTCGCCAAGGAGAAGCTGGACCTGGACGCGCCGCTGGGCGCGATCGACCGGGCGAAGCTGAACGTCAACGGCTCGTCGCTGGCGGCCGGGCACCCGTTCGCCGCGACCGGCGGCCGGATCGTCGCGACGCTGGCGAAGCTGCTGCATGAGAAGGGGTCCGGCCGCGGCCTGATCTCGATCTGCGCGGCCGGCGGCCAGGGCGTCACAGCGATCCTGGAGAAGTAGTTCGTAGCTCCCTATGCGTAAGTGCCACCCGAGGGTGGCACTTACGCATAGGCTCAGTTGGGGAGCGCCTTCTGGGCCCGCTTCGCGAGCTTGTTCGCGCGCTTCTCGGCCTTGCGGCTCAGCTTCCCGGCCGCGGCGCCGACGTCTTTCGCGGCGTGCTTCGCGCGCCAAGCCGCCGACGGCTTCCCGTGCGTGTCGGCGACCGCGAGCAGCAGGCCACCGGCCAGGCTCGCGTTCTTGAAGAACTGGATCTGCTGCTGCTGACGCTCGCCCGGGTCCTTGATGGCCCAGAAGCTGTGCGTCGCCAGCGTCGTCGGCACCAGGCTGCCGAGCAGCAGCCCGGCCGCGAGCCGCGGCGCCTTGCCGGAGGCGAGCGCGAGACCGGCGCCGACCTTCACCGCGGCGTCGATCCGGACGAGCGTCACCGGGTCCCGCGGGATCTGCTCCGGGAGTTTGTCGCCGAACTTGTCGAGCGCGTTGTTGAGGAACGGTTCCGCCGCCTTGGCGTGGCCCTCGGCCTGCCTCAGCGCATTGATCCCGCCCGTCACGAAGATCGTGGCGAGCAGGGGACGTGCCACTCGACGGAGTATCACGGTCATAGCCTTCCTCGTACGGGCCGCTGCCTGGTCGAACCTACTCCGTGGATGCCCGCTCGGCCCGTGCTCGAATCCTCATCGGGCTTTCTGGCTCTTTATAGCGCTCTTCCTATATAGGGTTATAAAGACTTAGCGGTTGACCTTGACGTCGCGTCAACTTCTATCGTCGTCGGCATGGAGTGGTCGATCCAGGACATCGCCCGCTCGGCGGGGACCACGAGCCGGACGTTGCGCCACTACGGCGCGGTCGGCCTGCTCGAGCCCAGCCGGATCGGCAGCAACGGCTACCGCTACTACGACGAGCAGGCGCTCGTCCGGCTGCAGCGGATCCTGCTGCTGCGCGAGCTCGGCCTCGGGCTGCCGGCGATCGCCGAGGTCCTCGACGGGCAGCGCGACAGCGCCGCGGCGCTGGAGACGCACCTGGAGCTGCTCGAAGGCGAGCAGCGGCGGATCGGACGGCAGATCGAGTCGGTCCGCACGACCCTCCGGAAACTGAAGGGAGGTGAACGACTGATGGCAGAAGAGGTGTTCGACGGCTTCGACCACACGCAGTACGAGGAGGAGGTCACACGCCGCTGGGGCGCCGACGCGTACCAGCGCGGCGACCAGTGGTGGTCGTCGTTGTCGGCTTCCGAACGGGAGGCCCACCAGCAGGAACAGCGCGACATCGCGGCCGCGTTCGGCGCGGCTCTCGCTTCGGGCCTGGCTGCGGGTTCGGACGAGGTCCAGGCGATCACGCGACGGCTGCACGAGTGGCTGCGCCCGGCGGTCTCGTCGGTGTCGGCGGGGTACTTCGCGGGCCTCGGGCAGCTGTACGTCGACGACTCGCGCTACGGGCTCGAGGGTGCGACCGCGGAATTCGTCCGGGACGCGATGAAGATCTACGCGGAACGGAACCTGACCGACTAGTGGTGCGTCGTAAGGGCGCACTGGGGGTAGGGACGAGCAGGGCTGCAGACCTGTTCGTCTCTATGTACGGCCATCCGGTCGAACTAGCGCGACACGCCGCTAGCCGTCTATGGCGGAATATCGGGCTCACCCTAGAAACGCCGATAGCTTGGCAGAGTGGACCCCATCCGCAACCCCTTCGCGCCGGGCGCCGGGCAACGGCCGCCCGAGCTTGCTGGGCGGGAGCGTGAGCTCAAGGCCTTCGAAGTTGTTCTCGAACGCGTTGCGCGGGGGAGACCCGAACGCAGTCTCGTCCTCACCGGACTCCGAGGTGTCGGGAAGACCGTGCTGCTCGGGGAACTGCGGGCGATGGCCGTCCGGCACAAGTGGGGGGCCGGGAAGATCGAAGCGCGGCCGGACGCCGAACTGCGGCGGCCGCTCTCCGCCGCGCTGCACCGGGCCATCCGGGACCTCGCCGTGCGGCACCGGGCGCCGGATCGGGTCGAAGAGGTACTCGGCGTCCTCAAGGCTTTTGCGCTGCGGGCCAACAAGCCGGACGCCAAGCTGCGGGACCGGTGGCAGCCGGGCATCGACGTGCCCGCCGCGCAGGGGCGCGCCGACTCCGGGGACATCGAAATCGACCTCGTCGAGCTGTTCACCGACGTCGCCGAGCTGGCCGCGGACGTCGGGACCGGGGTTGCGCTGCTCATCGACGAGATCCAGGACCTGCAGCCGGACGACGTCTCGGCGTTGTGCGCCGCCTGTCACGAACTCTCGCAGTCCGGGGCGCCACTCGTCGTCGTCGGGGCCGGGCTGCCGCACGTGCCCGCCGTGCTTTCCGCGTCGAAGTCCTACTCCGAACGCCTCTTCCGGTACGCGCGGATCGACCGGCTCAGCCGCGAGGACGCCGACTTCGCCGTGATGGCGCCGATCGAACGCGAGGACGCCGGCATCGAGCCGGAAGCGCTCGACGCGCTCTTCGACGCCTCCGGCGGCTACCCCTACTTCATCCAGGCCTACGGCAAGGCGGCCTGGGACGCGGCGCCGTCCGACCCGATCACCGTCAAGGACGTCCAGGTCGCCGCGCCCGAGGCCGAGTCGGAGCTCGCCGTCGGCTTCTTCGGCTCGCGCTACGAGCGCGCGACGCCGGCCGAACGGGAGTACCTGCAGGCGATGGCCTCGCTCACCCAGGGCCGCGACGAGCCCGCCGGCACCGCCGACGTCGCCGTGTTCCTCGGGCGGAAGCCGTCGTCGCTCTCACCCGCGCGCGACAGCCTGATGAAGAAGGGCCTCGTGTACTCCGCCGAGCGGGGGCAGATCGCCTTCACCGTGCCGCACTTCGGCCACTACCTGCTCGGCCGCGACTGACCTGGGCTTTTCCGGCTCTCTCGCCGTCTATGCGCGTCGCTACCGTTGTATTGCGTATTTGCTATATGGAGCTATAGGACAGTAGCCGGTTGCTTCATCGTGACCGCCGCCACCCCGAATCTCTCCGGCCTCTACCCAAGTTTGCCGATGATTCATCGGCAAGTGCGCCAAGTCACCGGATATTCGTTGGCATCCTTGTGAAAAAAGGCGCATACTAGACCTACAAGCCACCAAGACCCTCGAAGGGGATGCAGAAACCGATGAACAACATCGCCGCCAAGCTCCGTGCCCGTCGCGCCGAGGCTCGCACTCGCCGGGCGCTGAACCGGGCGATCGACACCGCCGCCACCGCGACGGTCCGTCAGGAACTCATCGCGATCGCGCAGGCTCGCTCGGGCTACATGCGCTGACCTCTCACCCCGTGGCCGGTCGCCCATTCGAGTGACGTAGGCCACAATGTGCTCATGGTGTAACGCCGCCCGGAGGGGCGTCGATACCCAGTACGACCCCGTGATGCTGGCGGACCCCCGACCTGGCAGCATCGCGGGGTTTCCCATTTCCCCGGAAACCCGCTTGCCGTCGGCGCATTCCGCAGTAATCTTTGACTTCGTCAACGAACTTGTTGAGGTGGTCAATGAACGACGATCGCGTGGCCGCGGTCCGCTCCTTCAACCGGCTCTACACCGCGGTCATCGGCGTGCTCGACGAAGGGCCGGCGGACGCCGAGTACTCGCTGCCGGAAGCCCGGGTGCTCTTCGAGCTCGCCCACCAGGACCCGCTCCCCGTCACGGACCTGCGGAAACGCCTCGACCTCGACGCCGGTTACGCCAGCAGGCTGCTCGCGCGCCTCGAGTCACGCGGGCTGATCGTGCGTGAACGGTCCGAGGAGGACGCCCGCCGCCAGTTCGTGCGGCCGACCGACGCGGGCCGGGACGCCTTCGCGGTGCTGAACCGCCGGTCCGCCGACCGGATCGGCGGACTGCTGCGCCGCTTCGCCGACGAGGATCAGCAGCGGCTGCTCGCCGCGATGCGCACGATCGGCGACCTGGTCGGCGGCCGCCGTCGCGACCCGGCCCTCGTGCTCCGGCCGCCACGACCGGGTGACCTCGGTTGGGTGGTGGAACGGCACGGCGCGCTCTACGCCCGCGAGTACGGCTTCGACGCCCGGTTCGAGGCGCTCGTCGCCCGGATCGCCGCCGACTTCCTGGCCGCCCACGACGACCCGCGGCAGGCGTTCTGGATCGCCGAGCTCGACGGCGAACGGGTGGGCGGTATCGGCTGCGGCCGCGGGCCGGACGCGGACACGGCGAAAATCCGGCTGCTGCTGCTCGAGCCGTCGGCGCGGGGGCACGGCGTGGGCAGGCGGCTGGTCACCGAATGCGTCGAGTTCGCCAGGGCGCACGGCTACCGCGCGATGGAGCTGTCGACGATCTCCATCCTCACCGCGGCGCGCTCGATCTACCGCGCGGCCGGCTTCGAGCTCGTCGCCGAGCACGACTTCGACGACTGGGGGCCGGAGCTGACCGACGAGACCTGGCGCCTGGAGTTCTAGCGGGGCGTCCGGCCGAGCAGGAAGAACTCCGGGTTGGGGCGGAGCGCCGTCAGGTGGGCGAGCCGGTTCGACATCGCGAACAGCGCCGTGATCGCGCCGATGTCCCAGATCTCGTCCTCGGTCAGGCCCGCGTCGCGTGCGGCTTCGAGGTCGCCCTCGCCGAACAGAGCCGAGTCCCGGGCGAGGGCCAGCGCCAGGTCGACGATCGCGCGGCCGCGCTCGTCCAGCTCGACCTGCCACGGATTGCTCGACACGCGGTCGGCCAGCTCGGGGTCCTTGGCGCGGATGCGCAGGATCGCGCCGTGGGCGACGACGCAGTAGGTGCAGTGGTTGGCGCCGGACGTCGCGACGACGACCAGCTCGCGCTCGGCCTTGGTGAGTCCGTCGGCGCGTTCCATCAGGGCGTCGTGGTAGTCGAGGAAGGCGCGAAGCTCGGCGGGGCGGTGGCCGAGCGCGCGGAAGATGTTCGGCACGAACCCGGACTTCTCCGCGATCGCGCCGATCCGCTCGCGCAGGTCTTCGGGCAGGTCTTCGAGTTCCGTGACGGGGAACCGGCTCACTGCATCGCTCATGGGCTTCACGCTAGACGTGGTTGGCTGGTCCCGTGACGGACTACGTCGACGGGTACTGCGAACGCGTCGCGCCCGGGCTCTGGGGTGAGCCGTTCAACGATCTCGGCAATCTCGCCTTCCTCGTTGCCGCGGTGCTCGTGTGGCGGCTGGCCAACGGGGACCGGACCGGGCGGGTGCTCGCCGGGCTGATCGGGCTCGTCTTCGTCGCGAGCACCGTTTTCCACCTGCTTGCGACGCGGTGGGCGGCCGTCGCGGATTCGGTGGCGATCCTCGGGTTCATGGTGGTGTGCGCCGTGGTGTTCGCGCGCGGGCGCTGGAAGTGGGTTGCCGCGCCGGCTTTTCTCGCGCTCACCGCCGGCGCCGCGTTGCTGGGTGGCGGGCTCTACTTCGGCACCCTCATCACCCTGGGGGTCTTCGCCGCCGTGGCGGCCGCAAAGCGCGACGGCTCCTGGACGCACTTCGCCGTGGCGGGCGCCATTTTCGCGCTCTCGCTGAGCCTGCGTGCGCTCGACCGGGACGTGTGTGACTACGTCCCGGTCGGCACGCACTTCCTCTGGCACCTGCTCACCGGACTGGTGCTCTACCTCGTTTCCCGTGCCCTGCTACGTCCTTAGTGGACGCCGATCGGGCGCAGGTTCTTGTCGTGCTCGTCGGCGTGGTAGTCCTCGGGCTCGGTGTCGTCGGTGCCGTTGAACACCTTCAGCTGCCGGGCGATCACCGTGACGATGGCCGCGATCACCAGGTTGCCGATCAGGGCCACGAAACCGACGTAGATCTGGACCTGCGAACCGGCGAACGGGTGCCAGCCGAACAGGGACAGGTTGCCCAGCGGGAGTGCCGAGCCACCGAAGTGGAGCTTGCCGTTGGCCGGGTTGGGGATGCCGTACAGCATGATCATGCCCCAGCCGATGCCGACGACCCAGCCCGCGATCAGGCCCCAGCGGTGGAACCAGCGCGTGTACAGCGCCAGCGCCACGGCCGGCAGCGTCTGCAGGATCAGCACGCCGCCGATGAGCTGGAGGTCGATCGAGAACTGCGGGTCGATCAGGATGATCACCGCGACCGCACCGAGCTTCACGACCAGCGAGGCGAGCTTCGCCTGCTTCGCCTCTTCCTGCGGTGTCGCGTTCTTGCGGATGTACTCCTTGTAAATGTTCCTGGTCCACAGGTTGGCCGCGGCGATCGACATGATCGCGGCCGGCACCAGGGCGCCGATGCCGATCGCGGCGAACGCGATGCCCGCGAACCAGGACGCGAACGTGCTGTCGAACAGCACCGGGACGATCGTGTTGCCGTCCGGCTTGCCGGTCGCCGCGTTCGTCAGCGGCTTGACGCCCGCCGTGATCGCGACGTAGCCGAGCAGGGCCAGCAGGCCGAGCACCAGGGAGTACGCCGGCAGGGCGACCATGTTCCGCTTGATGACGCTGCGGCCGCGCGAGGCCAGCACGCTGGTCAGCGAGTGCGGGTACAGGAACAGCGCGAGCGCCGAACCCAGGGCCAGCGTGGCGTACTGCAGCTGGTTGTTGGCGTTCAGCAGGACACCGTCGGCCTTCGACGGCGTCTTGTCGAACTTCGCCACCGCGGTGTCGAAGATGTGCGACCAGCCGCCCAGCTTCGAGGGCAGGTAGATGATCGCGACCAGGATGACCAGGTAGATCAGGATGTCCTTGACGAACGCGATCAGCGCGGGCGCCCGCAGACCGGACTGGTAGGTGTAGAAGGCCAGGATGACGAAGGCGACCAGCAGCGGCAGGTGCCCGACGATGCCCGAGCCGTTGATGCCCATCGTCCGCAGCACGGCTTCGAGGCCGACCAGCTGCAGCGCGATGTACGGCATGGTCGCGACGATGCCGGTGATCGCGACCAGCAGCGCGAGGATCGGCGAGCCGAAGCGGCCGCGCACGAAGTCGGCCGGGGTGACGTAGCCGCGCACCCGCGAAACCGACCACATCCGCAGCGCCGGGAGCAGCACGATCGGGTAGACCACGATCGTGTAGGGGAGCGCGTAGAGGCCGAGCGCGCCGGCGCTGAACACCAGCGCGGGCACCGCCACGAACGTGTAAGCCGTGTAGAGGTCGCCGCCGAGCAGGAACCAGGTGATCCACGAGCCGAACTTGCGGCCGCCGAGGCCCCACTCGTCCAGGTGGTCGAGCGTGCTGCCGCGCTGCCAGCGCGACGCCATGAAGCCGAGCACGGTGACCAGGGCGAACAGGAGCGTGAAGATGATCAGCTCGGGCCACTGCAGGTTGCTCATCGAGCGTCCCCCTCGTCCAGGTCCTCGACGCTCAGCTTGTCCGGCGCGTCAACGGTCGGCTTGTCCCGCGTCATCAGGTAGACGATCCAGGTGCTCAGCACCCCGACGCCGACCATGAGGAACTGGAACCAGTAGAAGAACGGCATCCCGAACAACCGTGGACCGTCCATGTTGAACAATGGCGTGACCAGGACCAGCAGCGGAACGATCAGGAGCAGGTTCCACGGGCTGAACTGAAACCCGCGCACCTTTCCGTCGTGCTTCGCAGTCGACATCGGACCTCACCTAACACTCCCGTAACCGACTGCCTGACCTTAAGACCTCAGTGACAGCGAGTCACGCTTGTCCGGTATCGATTTGATCGCCCCGCGGACAGCTCTCCGACGAACGTGGGTTGCCCCACCCGTACGGGCCCTATATCAATAGCCCGACTCCGCACGCGCAAAACCCAAAAGGGGCAACCGTATGACACGACTCCGCTACGCGGTGGTGATCCCGGCCATTGCCGGCACCCTGCTGGCCGGGTTCACGCCTGCGTTCGCAGGCCAGGAGGTCGCGGCCGGTAAGCAGCCGCTGAACTCCACGAACATCCCGGCGCAGTACGCGAACCAGAAGCTCGACTGGCACAAGTGCGCTGTCCCCTCCGAGCTGCCGACGGCCCCGCCCGCGGGCGCCGAGGACATGGAGTGCGCGACCTACAAGACCCCGCGCAACTGGTACCAGGCCGGCGCCCAGATCGACCTGACCATCGCGGTCAGCCGGCTGAAGGCCAAGTCGGACGCCACCGCCAGCGTCGTCACCAACCCCGGTGGCCCGGGCGCGCCCGGCCGCAACTTCCCGGCCCGCCTGCGCAACCAGACCAAGCTGCGCGAGCACCAGGAGATCGTCGGCTTCGACCCGCGCGGCACCGGCAAGAGCACCAACATCACCTGCGGCGGCGCGATCGGGACCGGCTCGGACCTGGACCCGCGTGACCGCGACCGCGGCAACCTCAACCTGATCCTGCAGGCGACGAAGTACGCGGCGCTGTCCTGCCAGCAGAAGTCCGGCGAGCTGGGCCCGCTGATCAACACCGACCAGACGGTCAAGGACATCGACCTGCTGCGCGTGCTGCTCGGCCGCGACAAGATCAACTGGGTCGGCTACTCGGCGGGCACCTGGATGGGCGCGCACTACGCGCAGGCCTACCCGACGCGCACCGGCAAGTTCGTCCTCGACTCGGCCACCGAGTTCACCACGACCTGGCAGAAGTCGTTCGACTGGCAGCCGCTCGGCTTCGAGCGCCGCTGGCGCTCGGACTTCCTCCCGTGGATGGCGAAGTACGACAAGCTCTACCACTTCGGCACCACCGGCGAGGCGGCCCGCCAGACCTACGAACAGGTCCGCTACGCCCTGACCCAGGGCGCGGTCACCCTGCCCGACGGTTCGACCGTCTCGGCCAACGGCCTCGACTCGTTCATCGCGTCGCAGATCTACTCGAAGCGCGCCTTCCCCGGCCTGGCCGACTACCTGGTCAGCGTCCGCACGCTGACCCAGGGCACCGCTTCGGCGGCGGCCAAGTCCTCGGCCGCGCAGAAGGTCAAGGCCGGCGACAAGAGCACCGTCACCTACGGCCCGCAGCCGCTGATGGTGCCGGCCGACGGCGACTCCTACGACGCCAGCTTCTGGACCATCCCGTGCAACGAGGGTCCGTGGACCGGCTCGCCCAACAGCGCCATCAAGGACTCGCAGAAGCTGATCGACAAGCAGCTGCCGCTCCTGGGTGCCGGCTGGTTCATCCAGCCGTGCCTGTTCTGGAAGAAGCCGCCGTCCTCGCTGCCCGTGCTGGACGGCAAGGGTGTCCCGCCGGTGCTGATCGTCGAGTCGGAGCACGACCCGGCGACGCCGCTCGAGGGCGCGAAGCGTGCGCACAAGGCGTTCGCGGGTTCGCGGATGCTGACGATCACCGGCGAGGGTGACCACGGCATCTACGCCGGCGGCAACGCGGGTGTGGACAAGGTCGTGGAGGCCTACCTGGTCGACGGCGTCGTGCCGAACGACCAGAACCTGCCCGGCATGCCACTTCCGGTGCCCGCGGGCGCCTGAAGGCACTAGATGTGGTGGGGCCCCGCCGAACTCCGGTTCGGCGGGGCCTTTTCCACACCTGTGCACAGAGTTGTCCACAGGCGGTGGACAACTCCAGTGGTATTCCATCCATGCCCCCGCCACCGCCCTCAACGGAGGCGCTTCGCGCCGCGGTGGTATTAAAATCACGCCCATGGTGCGCGTACCGCTTACGGATGAAGAGCGCGAACGGGGCGAACGGCTCGGCCAGGCGCTGCGCGAGGCCCGCGCCGACCGGAGCATGGTCGACGTCGCCGCGGAGGCCGGGATCTCGGTCGAGACGCTCCGGAAGATCGAAACCGGCCGTATCCCGACGCCGGCGTTCTTCACGGTCACGGCCATCGCCGACGCCGTCGGCCTGCCGCTGGAGGAACTGCGCGCGGCCGTCGCGCCCGCCGCGTCGCCACCGCTTTCCCAGGCCAGTTGACCGCCCCGGGCCTGCGCTGGCACCTCACCGCTGACCCGGCTCGAGAAGCTGCGGACCCACGAGGACCGGCCCGGAGTCACCCAGGCCGAGAGCGGCAAGGTGCGCGGTGGAGGCGGTGAAGGGTCCTTCCTCGCGGCCACCGGACGACTTCGATCCAGGCCAGTCAGACCGGGCGCAGCTGCTTGAGGATGTACTCGCGGTCGTTGAGGAACGCGCAGCCCGGGACAGGCAGGTCGTAGCTGTTGAGCAGCTTCTCGAAGTCCGAGAACTCGTCGGCGGAAAAGCCGAAGCCGACGCGGTAGGCGTGCGCGGCCAACACGTCGGCCAGCTCCTCCCACTCGCCGGCCCACAGCAGGGTGCGGTAGTGCGTGTAGTCCTCCGGCGAAAGCCGGTTGCCGATCGTCGTCAGGACGCTGTCGGCGAAGAAGCTGATGCGGTTGCCCTTGAGGTCGGCGACCGTCGGGTTCGCCGGGTCGCGTGCCGTGTCGGGGTTGCGGATCACGCCCGGGCCGGCCACCGGGTACGCGGTGTGGACGTGCCCGTTGTCCTCGACCAGCACGATCAGGTGCACGTTGAACCGTTCGCCGGCGCAGCGCCAGCGGCCGTTGCGCTGCTGCCGGCGGGCCTCGCTGGGGTCGTTCGCGACGTCCTTGACCACGGAGATGATCTGCTCGTCGGTCCACCCGGCCGGGAACTCGCTGGTCGCCCTGCGCCCGACGCCCGGTGCGTGCCCGCCGCCCACTCGCTGCTCCCTTCGTCGCAACGAGCGTAGGTCAAACGGCGGCAGCGAGCACCACGATGCCGACCAGCTGCAGATCGAGCCCGCGGAACAGCTGGCGGGTGAGGTTGGCGGGCATCGGGCCCATCGGGGTGTCGACGAACCCGGGATTCGCGTAGTCAACGGCGGTCCGGGTGACCGTGCGCAGGATCGACAGGACCGACAGCGGCACGGCGAGCCAGGCCGTCGCGGCGAACGACGTCCCACCCGCGAGGGTGACCGCCACGAGCACTGTCCACCAAAGCAGACCCACGCCGCCGAGCACCAGGCCGTGGGCCAGCACCAGTTCGCGGTCCGTCGAGCCCAGCCACCGGCGCCGCCCCGGGTTGCGCCAGAGCTCGCCGAGGCCGCCGCCGAACGGCAGCAGCGCCACGTACCCGCCGACGCCGATCAGGACCGCGCCCGGCACCGTCGGCACCGCGATGTGCGCGACGACGACCGCGAGGCCGACCAGCAGCGCCGCGCCCGCGTACCGCACCCGGCCGAGCGTGCCCGCCCAGGCCAGCCGCAACGACGTCGGGCGGCGCAGCGAAAGCCCGCCGGTGGGCGCGGACGGCGGCAGCAGCATCATCGGGTCGAGGAAGGTGACGGCGACCGAGCGCAGCACCCGGCCGTCCCACCCGGCGAGCAGCGCCGCCCGGCCCGCCCGCGACACCGGCTCGCCGCCGAAGGCCAGCGGCAGCGCCGCCACCAGTACCCCGGCCGCGACGAGCTGGACGGTCGCCGGGCCGAGGCCGAGCGCCGCGATGCCCAGGCCGACGACCGCGAGCACCAGCGGGCCGAGCGCGTCGAGGCGTACCGACATCCGCCGCGCCGTCGCGAAGGCCGCCACCCCGGTCGCGGCGACCACCGCGACCGCCGCCCGCCACTGCTCCAGCCCGGCGCCGCCGACGGCGAGCAGCAACGCGGCCAGGTAGCCCGTCACCGCGACCACGCCGGTCCACGCGCCGAGCAGCCGCAGCGTGACGACCCGGCCGCGGTCCACCGGGGCGAAGTCGAGCCAGGTCAGCTCGGCCGGTTCGACCCACGCGAAGCCCCGCCGGAGCAGGCCGCGCCAGCCCACCGCGCAGCAGAGCGTCAGCAGCCCGAGCACGGCCGGGAAGTCCACAATGGACGAGCCGTAGAGCGCGGGCCGCCAGCCGTCGACGTGGAAGAACGCGGTGAACAGGAACCCGAAGCCGAACAGGAAGACGAAGGTGGCGGTGTCGCCGCTGAAGATCCCGCCGAACCGCTTGCGCCCGGGGATCCGCATCCGCCGCGGGGTCGGCGTCACCACAGTCACCACAGCTCGAGCACGCTGTCCGCGGCTTCGAGCAGCGGCGGGTGGTGGGTGGCCACCACGACCGCCGCGCCGGCCGCCGTCGACCGGGCGATCACCTCGACCAGCCACTCCTTGCCCGCGGTGTCCAGCGCGCGTTCCGGCTCGTCGAGCAGGAGCACCCGGTGCGGCCGCGCGGTGACGCCGAGCAGGAGCAGGCGACGGCGCTGGCCCGCGGAGAAGTGGCCGGACGTCACCCGCATGCGTTCGCCGAGGCCCGCGTCCCGCAGCAGCTCCTCGTGGTTGCCGAGGTCGGCGCCGAACGAGCCGGACAGCAGCTCGAGGTGCTGCAGCGGCGTGAGCTCGGCGAAGAAGTCGGAGTCGTCGAACAGCACCGACACCTTGCGGCGGAACTCGACGTCCCGCTCGTCCGGCACCTTGCCGTCGATCAGCACGCGGCCGCGCTGCGGCTTCTGCATGCCGTAGAAGCAGCGCATCAGTGTCGACTTGCCGACCCCGTTGGGCCCGACGATCGCCGCGCACTCGCCGGGGTCGACGGAGAAGTCCAGGTCGTCGAACAGCCACAGCTCGCCGGCCCGGACGCCGAGCGCCTTCGCGTCGATCATCGGAGGTGTTCGAGGACCGGCGCGAACTCGTCGAGGAACGGTTCGAGGATGGTGAAGTAGCTGAAGCCGAACCGCTCCCGGTGCCCGCGGAGCTGGTCGGCGATCTGCGCCGGCGTGCCGACGAGGACGACCGGCAGCTCGCTGAGCGCTTCGGCGTCCAACCGGCCTTCCACGATCAGTTCGACCTCGGCCAGGCCGGCCGCGCGGTCGTTCGTGACCTTCACGAACTGGCAGAGGAGGTTGAACTCCACGTGCGCCTCGCGGTCGCCGAGCTTCGCGCGGACGAACGCCACGCGCTCGTCGATCTCCTCGGGTGTGGCCGCGGCCAGGGGAGCGCCGTCGGGGGTCTTCGTGGTCCCGGTGAAGCCGATGATGTCGGCGTGCTCGGCGGCGAGGGTCAGCACCCGGTCGCCGCGGCCGCCGAGCAGCAGCGGCGGCCCCTCGGGACGCGTCGGCGTGGGCTTGTGCTCCGGGTCGGCGTACAGCCGCTTGAGCTCGGTGATCGTCCGCTCGAGGTGGTCGACGCGCTCGCGGGCGGACGGGAACGGCAGCCCGGCGGCCTCGAACTCCTCCTTGACGTACCCGGCGCCGAGCCCGAGCTCCAGGCGCCCGTCGGTGAACTGGTCGGTGCCGGTGACTTCCCGGGCGAGCAGCACGGGGTTGTAGAACGGCGCGTTGAGCACGAACGTGTTCAGCTTGACCCGCGAGGTGACCTCGCCGGCCAGGACGAGCGCCGGGAACGGCGGCGCCATGCCCAGGTGGTCGGCCGCCGACAGGACGTCGTAGCCGAGGTCCTCGACCTTGCGGCACTTCTCGACCCAGGCCGCGCGGCTGTCCGGCACGACCATGTTGACACCGAAGCGGAAATCCCCAGTCATGATGACCAAGGTACTCAGCGGAGCTTTTCGATCACCGGGGCCAGCCTGGTGAGATCGTCTTCGAGCACGGTGAAGTAGCTGACGCCGAGGGTTTCGCGGGTGCGCAGCAGCTGCTCGGCGACCGCTTCGGCCGAACCGGCGAGGACCGTCGCCAGCTCGCCGAGTTCGTCGACGCCGAGGTGCGGCACGAGCTGGTGGGCCTCCGCCAGTGCCGCCCGCCGGTCGCCGGTGATCCGGACGAAGTGGACCATCAGGTTCAGCTCGGTGTCCCGGCCGTCGAGCACGTTCCTGACGAAGTCCGCGCGCTCGGCCAGCGCGGCGGGACCGGCCAGGGCCAGCCGGCCCTCGGGCGCGCCGGGCGCGGTACCGGTGAGGGCGATGGTGTCGGCGTGCGCGGCGGCGAAGGTCAGCATCCGGTCGCCGCGGCCGCCGAGCAGCAGCGGCGGGCGCGGGCGGCCGTCGAACGCGCGCTCGACCTCGGTGACCGCGGCGGCGACCCGCCGGAACCGGTCGCCGGGCGTGCCCCACTCGATCCCGGCGGCTTCGAACTCCGCGCGGACGTACCCGGCGCCGAGCCCGATCTCCACCCGGCCGCCGGTGAACTCGTCGAGCGCGGCGAGGTCGCGGGCCAGGACCACCGGGTTGTGGAAGCTCGCGTTGAGGACGTAGGTGTTCAGCCGGATCCGCTCGGTGGCCTCGGCGGCGAGCAGCAGGGCGGGCACCGGCGCGACCCGGCCGAGGTGGTCGACCACGCCGGCGACGTCGTAGCCGAGGTCCTCGGCCTGCCGGCACTTCGCCACCCACTCGGCCCGTGAGCCGGGCACGTACAACGCCACGCCGAAGCGGAACGGTCTCATGGCCGCGAAACTACCGGGAAACGGTGGAAGGGGACGCCCCGACGGGACGTCCCCTTCCGCCTCAGAACGTTCAGCTCAGGCGCTGGGCCAGCGCGTCGAGCTCGTCGCGCAGCGAGGTCGGGACCTCGCCGATCTTCTCGAACCACTCCTCGATCAGCGGCAGCTCCTCGCGCCACTCCTCGGGCTTGACCTCGAGCGCGGCCTGGATGTCCTCGATCGGCTCGGTCAGGCCCTCGGTGTCGAGGTCCTCCGCGCGCGGCACGAAGCCGACCGGCGTCTCGACGGCGTTGCCCTTGCCCTCGACGCGCTCGATGACCCACTTGAGGATCCGCGAGTTCTCGCCGAAGCCCGGCCACAGGAAGCGGCCGTCGTCGCCGCGGCGGAACCAGTTGACGTAGAAGATCTTCGGCAGCTTGTTCGCGTCGGCGTTCTTGCCGAGGTTCAGCCAGTGCTTGAAGTAGTCACCGGCGTGGTAGCCGAGGAACGGCAGCATCGCCATCGGGTCGCGGCGGACGTTGCCGACCGCGCCGGCCGCGGCCGCGGTGGTTTCCGACGACATGGTGGCGCCCATGAACACGCCGTGCTGCCAGTCGCGGGCCTCGTTCACCAGCGGCACCGTGGTCTTGCGGCGGCCGCCGAACAGGATCGCCGAGATCGGCACGCCCTTCGGGTCGTCCCACTCCGGCGCGAGGATCGGGCACTGCGACATCGGCGTGCAGTAGCGCGAGTTCGGGTGGGCGGCCTTCTCGTCGGAGTCCGGCGTCCAGTCCTGCTTCTTCCACGACGTCGCGTGCTCGGGCCGGTTCTCCATGCCCTCCCACCAGATGTCGCCGTCGTCGGTCAGGGCGACGTTCGTGAAGACCGTGTTGCCCTTCTCGATCGTGCGCATCGCGTTCGGGTTGGTGTGCCAGTCGGTGCCCGGCGCGACGCCGAAGAAGCCGAACTCGGGGTTGACCGCGTACAGGCGGCCGTCTTCGCCGAAGCGCATCCAGGCGATGTCGTCGCCCAGGGTCTCGGCGCGCCAGCCCGGGATGGTCGGCTGCAGCATGGCGAGGTTGGTCTTGCCGCAGGCGCTGGGGAACGCCGCCGCGACGTAGTGGACCTTGTCCTCGGGCGAGATCAGCTTGAGGATCAGCATGTGCTCGGCGAGCCAGCCCTCGTCACGCGCCATCACCGACGCGATGCGCAGCGAGTAGCACTTCTTGCCCAGCAAGGAGTTGCCGCCGTAGCCCGAGCCGTAGCTCCAGATCGCGCGCTCTTCGGGGAAGTGCGAAATGTACTTCGTTTCGTTGCAGGGCCAGGAAACGTCCTTCTCGCCCGGTTCGAGCGGGTGACCCACGGAGTGCAGCGCGGGCACGAATTCGCGCTCGGACCCGTCCGGGGCAATGAACTTCTCGAGGGCGGCCTTGCCGGCGCGGGTCATCACGCGCATCGAAGCGACGACGTACGCGAAATCCGTGATTTCGATACCCAGCTTGGGATTGTCGTCACCGAGCGGGCCCATGCAGAACGGGATGACGTACATCGTGCGGCCACGCATCGAGCCGCGGAACAGCTCGGTCATGGTGGCCTTCATCTCGGCCGGGTCCATCCAGTTGTTGGTCGGACCGGCGTCCTCGGGACGCTCCGAACAGATGAAGGTGCGGTCTTCCACGCGGGCGACGTCGTTCGGGTCGGAAGTGGCCCAGAAGGAGTTCGGCTTCGACTTGAGCTGCACGAACGTGCCCGCCTCGACCAGCTCCTGGTTGATGCGGGCGGCTTCTTCGTCAGACCCGTCGACCCACACCACGCGGTCCGGGGTGGTCAGTTCGGCGACCTCCCGGACGAAGGACAGCACGCCGGTGTGCGTCGTCGGCGCGGTGTCCAGTCCGGGGATGGCGACTGCGGTCATCTCTACTCCTGACTTCCGACGACAAATGAGCCCGCCTCGGAACGTCAGTGTTCCGACGCGGGCCTCGTTGCCGGCGACCGAATGGCTTCGCACACCGGCTGGCGAACCGGTGTGTGCGATTTGGGATTCCCCGAGAGTAGCCGCATGACCGGCGAGTAACCGAGAGCTGACGTGTAGGTTCTCTCACAAGAACGATAAGGGAATCGATTCAGATGTCACTTGATCGGTGTATTCGCTGAAAATCTTCCGGTGGCCCGGGACACACCTGTGACCTTGTCGTTTTCATTGAAGACATGAAGAAAGCCCGAGGCCGGAGCCTCGGGCCTTCAAACTATGACCTGGGTCACTTTCAGTTCGGCGAAATCCACTGCCCGGTGCCGGAGTCGATGCGCGCGACGCCTTCCAGGGTCTGCGTGCCGGCCTCGCCCCAGGCGGCGTCGGCGGCCGGGTCGCCCTCGGTCCCCGAGTTCATCAGTCCACTGGAGACTTCGGTCCACTGGCCGGGGCCGGAGTGCTCGAACGTCGTGGTGGTGCCGTCGGCCTCGGTCTGCACGGCGATGTCCGCTTCGCCGTCGCCGTCCTTGTCGGTGAAGGCGATGGTGCCGCCGCTCTTCGTCTCGACGATGGCGGTGTCGTTGTGGCCGTCGTGGTCGGTGTCGATGGTCGCGACCCCCGCGTCGACCTCGCCGTCCGGCAGGTCGGCGTGGATGTGGCCGCCGGAGCTGTCGTCACGGCCGCCCGTGTCGGAGTCGTCGTGGCCGCCGCCGGAGCCGTCCTGGACCCACTGGCCGCTGGCCTCGTCGTAGACCGCCTGCTCGACGACCTTCCCGTTTTCGTCCAGCACGGCGTAGTGGTCGGCCTCGCCGTCGTGGTTCGTGTCGATGAAGGCCTGGCCCGAGCCGTCTTCGTGCTCGATGATCGCGGTGTCGTTCACCCCGTCTTCGTTCACGTCGTAGTTGACCTCGGCCTGGTACTCCTGGCCGTCGACGTGGACGGTCATCGCGTCCGCGCTGCTCGCGTCGGTGTCGCTGCCGCCGCTCTCGTCGACCCACATGGCACTTCCCCCTTCGAAACGCTCCGACCTGCTGTCTGAGGGTATGACTCACCGTAGGCCCGTTCGGTTCCGCTCCACAACCGGACCGGCGCTCAGGCCGTTTTGTCCCGCAGCGCCCGGATCCGGGTAAGGAAGGCTTCGGCGCGCTCACGGCCGTCGCTGACCTCCTTGAGCCGCTTCGACACGACCGAGATCTTCTTGGCGCGTTCCTGGGCGCCCATCTTGATCGTCTTGTCGACTTCCTTCATCTCCGCCTCGATGGCGTCGATGCGCCGGCCCAGCGCCTCGTCCAGTGCCATCGACAGCTGCTGCTCGGCCTCGATGAGCTGTTCGGCGACGAGCTGGTCGAGCGTCGAACGGGCGTCCGCGATGGCCTCCACCAGCCACTGCTTCATGTGCTGCTTGTCGGCCGCGTGCTTGCGCGTGCGGGCCATCCACCAGCCTGCCCCCAGGCCGATGATGATCGTCGCGGGCAGCACGACCGGGTTGAGGATCGCGACACCGGCCAGCGGGAGCGCGGCGACCTTGCCGGCGCCGACGCCGCCGGAGATGCCCATGAAGACGAGCAGCTTGTCCTCGGCCGTCGGCGGCTTCTTGTCCGGCGGGCGCAGCACCACCGGCGGGCCGCCCGCCCTGGCGAACTGCGCGCGGATGACGTCGAGCTCTTCGGGCGAGAACAGCTCCGACAGCGAGACGTTGGTGACCTGGTTCAGTCGTTGCGAGAGCAGCATGGAGATCCGCTGCGACGTCGTCTGCAGCGCGATGTCGACCTGCTGCGGCAGCGCGGCCAGCTCGTCGCGCTTGGCCGCGTCGATCAGCTGGCGGAAGTGGGTCTGCGCGTCCCGCATCTGGCGGCTGGACTCGTGGCCGACCTCGACGCGGGTGCGCTGCACCTCGCCGCGCAGCTTCAGCTGCCAGCCGCGGGTGGAGCTGCGGCGTTCGGCCTGCAGCTGGTCACGGCGTTCGCGCAGCTGCTCGGCCTCGGCCTCGCCCGCCGACAGCGCCCGGCTCTCGGCCTGCAGCTTGGCCTTCAGCTCGCCCAGCGCGCTGGACAGCGCGCGCAGCGTGTTCGCCTCGCCGAGCATCGCCGACCGGCCGACCAGCAGCTCCTGCAACGCCGTCTGGATCGCCGCGACCCCGGACTTCTCGCGCAGCATCGCGGCCATCTGCTCGTTGGGCGCCTTCGCCGCTGTCTCGAACATCCGCGCCGACACCGGGTGGAACACCGCGTCGGCGAAGCGGGGCGCATGCTCGCGCAGCAGCTGCTTGTCGGCCTCCATGACCTCGCGCCAGCCGCGGAACATGTCCACCTTGGTCAGCGCGAACACCACTGTCTCGACGCGCTCGCCGACGTCACGCAGGAACTGCAGCTCGGTCGCGGTGAACGGCGCCGAGGCGTCGACGACGAACAGCAGCGCGGTGGCGCCCGCGGCGGCTTCCTTGGCGAGCTCGCCGTGCATCGAATCGAGCCCGCCGACCCCCGGCGTGTCGACCAGCGAAAGCCGTTCAAGCAGCGGCACCGGGCCGGTGACCTCGACGTACCGCGGCGGGAGCTGGCCCGGCGGCAGCTCGTGGGCGGCGGAGACCCAGTTGATCAGCTGGCCGAGGTCGATCGGCACCGGGGCGAGCTGGCCGGGGTAGCAGGCGTGCGCGCCCCAGGTGTCCGCGTGGTCGAACACCAGATAGGTCGCGGTGGCGACGTCGGCGTCCACCGGGGACAGCCCCGGCCGCGCGATGAGCGCGTTGACCAGCGAACTCTTGCCGCGGTTGGTCTCGCCGACGACCACGACGGCCGGCTTTTTCGGCCGGGCCTTGCGGATGTCCTCGACCCACTTGGCGGCGTCCGGATCGGCGTCGCGGACGACGGTCAGCAGCTGGTCTCGGGTCGCGGCGACCTGCGCGGGCAGGCTCGGCGCGGTGGGTGCGCTCACGGGTTCTTCTTCGCGTAGACGGTGACGATCGGGGCGCGCAGCAGGCGGTCGTGGTCGGCGAAGCCGGTGACCTCGGTTTCGGCGACGATGCCGTCGAGCGCCGGGTCCTCGGTCGGGACCGCGCCGCCGGCTTCGTGGCGGGCCGGGTCGAACCGCTCGCCGTCGGGCCGCAGGGCGTGGACGCCGACCGCGGCGAGACCCTCCTCCAGGCGTTCGACGACGCCGCCGCTGCGGGCGCGGTCCAGGGCGTACAGGCACATCTGGATCAGCGCCTGGCGATCCGCGAGGGCACGCTCAAGGTCGCTCACCTGCTGCAAGGGGTGCACATCGGTGTCCGACGCGACGGAGCCGCTGTCGGTTCCCTCCTTGCGAAACCACGCCATGCGTCCAGTTTGGCGGACTCAGCCGCCGTCCGGGGGCGAAACCGGGCGAAGGAACCTGATCAGGATCGTCCGGAGGATCGCCTGCTCGGCCGCCAGATCGAGGTCCGGGTCGATGCTGGCCCGCGAGATCATCGCGTCGATCAGGCCGGCGAGCCAGCCGGCGACCGCGCGCGGGGCGACACCGGGGTCGATCTGCCCGGCCGCGGCGGCGCGGGCGACCAGGACGGCGAGGCCGTCCCGCAACGCGCGGTCGTTGCGCTGGATCAGCTCGGCGAACTCGTCGTCACGGGCGGCCTGCGCGGCGGCTTCCAGGACGATCCGGACGACCCCCGGGTGGGCGACCTGACCGGCCAGGTCGGTGACGACGTCGAGCAGGGCGGCCAGCGGGTCGTCCGTCCTCGCCGCCGCTTCGAGGCGTTCGGCCGTCTCGGCGGCGTCGTCGGTGAAGATCGCCGTGAAGACCGCGCGCTTGCTGGGGAAGTAGTGGAAGAGGCTGCCGGAGCTGATGCCCGCGGCCCGGCAGATGTCCGCCGTCGTCGTCCGCTCGAAGCCCTTTTCGGCGAAGCAGCCGGCGGCGGCGTCGACGATCGCGCGGCGCTTGGCCGCGTGCTTCGCCGGGTCGACGGTCCTCATCGCTCGACCGGCGGCTCGTCGCGCCAGGGGTAGCCGTGCTCGGCGAAGGCGGGCGCCAGCTCGTGGTTCTTGAGGTCGGTCTTCTCGCGGGCGATCTCGCGGCCGTCGGTCGTGCGCAGGACGAGTTCCTTGCCGTCGAGGTAGACGGCCTCGAGGTCGGCCTCGATGCGCCGGGTCTTGTCGCCGCGGACCAGCGTGACGCGGGTCGGCGACACCGTGACGACGAGCCGTTCGTGGGCCCAGATCGCGGCGAAGACCAGCCCGAGCACGAGCCCGCCGGCGACCGCGGCCAGCGTCGCCCACGGCTGGGGCAGCTTCGTGAGCACCTTGAAGACGCCCTGGAACGGGAAGGCGGGCAGCTCGGTGACCCAGGCGGCGATGGCCCAGACCCCCACGCCGAGCGCGCCGCCGATGAGCGGGCAGCCGACCCAGGACCCGGTGCGCAGCCACGACGGCTCGTCGACGGTCGTCTCCATGCCGCCTATTATTAGACCGCGTGCTCGGTTTATGAAAGCCGGGTCAGACGAGCTCGTCGATCACCTCACGCAGCACCGCTTCCAGGCCGGGGCCGTCTTCGGCGAGGCGGGAGGAGACGAGCACCTGGTCTTCGGCCGTGCGCAGCCAGATCGAGCCGGCGACGGAGATCTCGATGACGTTCAGCCGGAAGGGGTACGCGCGGCGGCCCTGGCGGACCTCGGCCTCGCGGACCAGCTGGCCGAGCCGCTCGCCGGCGACGATCTGGCGGCGGTAGAAGCCGGGCGCCCACGGCGTGCCACCCGGCGGCTCGTGCGCGCCGCGCAGGGCGGGCCCGCGGGCGTTGGCGAAGTGGCGGGCCGCGGCCGGGGCGAAGAAGTCGACGGCCTGGCGCATCGCCGAGCCCGGGGCGAGCGCCGTCCGGCCGTAGCGGGTGCGGGTGCTGCGCGGATCGGGGTCTTCGCGGTTGCGGAGGAAGGCCAGCAGGTCGACCCACCAGTCGGCCCACTGGGCCTGGACGGCGGCCCGGTCGAGCCCGGCCGGGACGTGCACCGGGACCTGCGGCTCCACCGGCGGCAGCACCTGTCCTTCGGAAACGGACAGTGCCAGGGCGTCACGGATGTACAGCGCGACGTCGACCTCGGTCTCGCTGCTCCAGCCCGCTCGCCAGGATGTCGTGTTTTCTAGGCGCACGTCTCAACAGTACGCGGGAACCGGCGCCCACCAGCGAAAGTCGGCAATCAGAAACAAGCTCACGCTTCGCGGACCTGTTGCCAGATCAAGAAGTACGCCCGGTGGACGACGTGCGCGACGCGGCTCTGCGCCGGCGTCGCCCCGAACGACGCGAAGGACCGCCACCAGCCCGCGCGCTCGAGGGCGTGCGCGGCCAGCTCCGGCCGCGGCGCGCCGGGCTTGCCGAGCTGGGCGCCGATGTCGGCGTTGCTGCCGACCCGCAGCACCTCTTCGGAGAGGTCTTCGGGCATGTCGACCGCGCCGGACGCGACCAGCGTCAGCGCTTCGAGCAGCCTCAGCTGGTGGGCCTCGGGCTTGGCGAGGAGCACCTCGATGGCGTCGTGGACGCGCTGGCGCTCCGCCGGGTCGGCCGACGCGTGCGCGAGCGCGGTCACCGAGGCCAGTGCCGCGGCCGCCTTGATGCCGTCGGCGCGGGCGGCGAACACGATCGACAGCCGCTGCCGCACCGCTTCGAGCCCGGACGCGTCGAGCAGCGCCCGCCGCAGCGCGCCCGCGGTGATCTCCGGCTCCTTGCGGATGGCCTCGACGGCGTGCGAGATGCCGAACAGGTCGAGCTTCTCCAGCAGCCGCAGCCGGGTGCCCGCCGGGACGTCGCACTCCCAGCTGGTGAAGATGTCGGCCGAGATCAGCATGGTCTGCAGGACGTCGTCGTCGAGCTCGGCGAGCTGGCGCAGGGCCTCGGCGTCGGCGGAGGTGAACCCGCCGGACTCGGCGGACTCGGCGATCAGGCCGATCACCGGCAGCACGTCGGCGACGCGCGGCTTCAGCGTGCTCGCCTGTTTCTCGGCGAGCAGCGTCGCGGCCTTCCAGACGTCGCCGCCGGAGCCCTCGACCGACTCCGGCGCGATGGTGTCGGCCTTGTTGAGGACGGCGATCGCGTTGACCGGGCCGGCCTCGCGGCTCGCCGTCGCCGCGGTGAAGGCGGCGAGGGCCTGCTGGTCGTCGGCGCGGACGCCCTGGGTGACGACGTAGAGGACGGCTTCGGCGCCGGCGACGGCGTTGCGCGAGGTGTCGTCGAGCTCGTCCGAGCCCTCTTCGTCGTCTTCTTCCTTGCGGTGTTTCGCCGCGCCCAGCAGCTGCTCGGTGCGGGACACCGAAGCGGCGTCAAGCGAGCCGAGGCCCGGGGTGTCGATCACCGTCATGCCCTGGAGGACGGCGTTGGTCAGGTACGCCTCGATGTGCGACACCTGCTCGATGTCGACGCCCAGCTCGGCGGGGATCATGCCGTCGGCGGCGAAGGGGAGCACCTGCTTGCGGCCGTCCGTGAAGACGATCTCGACGCGGTCGACCGTGCCGTACTGGAACCGGGTCACCAGCCGGGTGCACTCGCCGATGTCGGTCGGCGCGACCCGGCGCCCGATCAGCGCGTTGACCAGCGTGGACTTGCCCGACTTGATCCGGCCGGCCACGGCGACCTGCAGGGGCGCGCCGAGCCGGCGCAGCACTTCGGCGAACCCGGCGGCGGTGCGCGCCGAGACCTGCGGCTGCAGGCGGTGACACAGGTTGGCCACCGACATCGACAGCGGGCCCGCGAGCCGGCCCTGCTCCGGTGACGTCACGGCCCCCAGTCCTCCCCGGTCTCACGGACAACCCCTGAATCGTGCCATGCGCCTCATCCCGTGGTCGCACCGAAGGTGGTACCGGCGACCGACGCGCGATCCCGAGCGCGCGACCTAGTGTTGTGTGGTGCGACGGCTGAGCCTCTGGATGCGTGCCCACCCCATGGCGGGCGACTCGGTGCTGGCCGTCCTGCTCGGCTTGTTCGACCTGCTCCTGTTCGCCGCCGGCGGCCTGGACGAGGTCGTCGGCCTGCCGCCCTGGTACGTCACCGTGCCGGTGGAGCTCGCGATGGTCCTGCCGCTGGTGTTCCGGCGGAAGTCGCCGCTGTGGTCGGCCTACGTCGTGCTGGTGATCGGCGTCGTGCACGCAACGCTGGAGCTGGGCATCGCGAGCATCGCCGGCCTCGCGATGAGCATCTACTCGGTCGTCGTCTACGCCGGGCGGCGGCAGGGCCTGGTGTACGTCGGCGCGGTCGTGGCCGGGTCGGCCCTGATGCTGGCGCTGGGGCCGTCCGAAGAGCTCGTCATCTCGGCGCTGTTCCTCGCGTTCGGGATCGCCCTGTGCTGGACCCTCGGCGAGTTCGTCGGGGCCCGGCGCGCCTACGACGTGGAAGTGGAGGCCAGGTTGCACCTGCTCGAGACCGAACGGGACCAGGCCACCCGGATCGCGGTGGCCGAGGAGCGCGGGCGGATCGCGCGCGAGCTGCACGACGTCGTCGCGCACGCGGTGAGCGTCATGGTCGTGCAGGCCGACGGCGCTTCGTACGCACTGGCGAGCAACCCCGAGCTCGCGCAGCGGGCCCTGCAGACGATTTCCGAGACCGGCCGCGGCGCCCTCGGCGAGCTGCGGCGCCTGCTCGACGTGCTCCGCAGCGACGACGCCGACGGCGAGCCGCGGGTCCCGCAGCCGGACGCGCACGCGCTCGCCGAGCTGGCCGACCGGATGCGCACCGCCGGGGTGCCGGTGGACCTGGAGCTCGGCGAACTCGGCGACCTGCCGGCCGGCGTCTCGCTGGGCATCTACCGGATCGTGCAGGAATCGCTGACCAACACGCTCAAGCACGCCGGGCGCGGCGCGACGGCTTCGGTGCGGGTGCACCGCACCGGCGACCTGGTGGAGGTGCTGGTGTCCGACGACGGCGCCGGCCACATCCCCCAGCTGGTCCCGGCCGGCCGCCGCGACCCCCGCCTGCCGGGCGGCAACGGCCTGATCGGCATGCGCGAACGCGCGCACGTGTACGGCGGGACATTGGACGTGGGCCCGGCTCCGGGCGGAGGGTGGCAGGTCCGCGCGGCCCTGCCGGTTAGGTTGGACAAGTGATCAAGGTGGTGGTCGTCGACGACCAGGAGCTGATGCGCGTCGGGTTCCGCATGGTGCTGGGCGCCCAGGCGGACATCGACGTGGTCGGCGAGGCGGGCGACGGCGCACAGGCGATCGAGCTGGCGTCACGGCTGCGGCCGGACGTGGTGCTGATGGACGTCCGGATGCCGGTGCTCGACGGCGTCGAGGCGACGAAGCGGATCGTCGCCGCCGGCACCGCCCGAGTGCTGGTGATGACGACGTTCGACCTCGACGAGTACGTGTACGCGGCCCTGCAGGGCGGGGCGAGCGGGTTCCTGCTCAAGGACACCCAGCCCGACCACCTGGTGTCGGCGTTGCGGGCGGTGGCTTCGGGCGACGCGGTGGTGTCGCCGTCGGTGACCCGCCGGCTGCTGGACCGGTTTGTGGGCACGGGCGGCGCTCCGATGCGGGACACGGGCGAGCTGGACGTGCTCACCGATCGCGAGCGCGAAGTGCTGGTGCTGATCGCGAAGGGCATGTCGAACCTCGAGATCGCGGAGGCACTGTTCCTGTCGGAGGCAACGGTGAAGACGCACGTCGGGCGGATCTTGGCGAAGCTGGAGCTGCGGGACCGGGTGCAGGCCGTGGTGCTGGCCTACGAAACGGGTCTCGCACGCCCTGGCCTGGGCTGACCTCGAGGGGCACTTTCACGTGAAAGTGCCCCACGGACGGTCGCGACCACGGCCTTCGGTGCGCTGTACAGCTCAGCCTTGGTGACGATCACGAAGCGCCAGCCCAGCGCTTGAATCGCCGCTCGGCGCGCTTCGTCGTGCCGCGGCTGGTCACCCTCCCCGTGCCATTCGCCGTCGTACTCCACGGCGAGCTTCTGCTCCGGGAAGGCCAGGTCCAACCTGCCCGCGAACACGCCTTGCGCGTCGAAGACCTCAAGCTGGACGTCGGGCTCGAGGCCGGCGACGGCCAGCCAGACCCGCAGCTCGGACTCCGGAATGCTCTCCGAACGAGGATCCGCAAGCCGGAAGGCCTTCTTCGCGCGGACGATCCCGCTGTCGCGCCGGCCCTTCAGGTACACCTCCAGCTCCGCTGCGTCGACCTCCCCTGCTCGGAGCAGTGCGTCGAGGTAGCCGACGACCCGCGGCAGGGAAATGTGCAGCCTGGTGTTGGTCAGGATGTCGAGGGCAAGGCGCGGCGAAGTGGCCAGCCGGATCTCGTGCCACGGCTCGCTGTCGATCGATCCCCGGCTCGTCCGCCGGACGTGCACGCCGTCCCGCAAGCCGAACAACGGGTTTCCCGGCAGGATGAGTTCGACCGGGGCGTGCGAGCCGACCAGTTCCAGGCCGCGGACAGCGGCGGCCGAACACCCGGTGATCACCGCGTCCGATGGCGCGAGCAGAGCCGCGGCCCTGCACCGGAGCACGTGCGTGACCGGGACCGTCGAGGCCACATAGACGTTGCGAAGGAGCCTGGTGAAGAGGGGAGACCGTAGCGTTTTCTTGGTCAACGCACCCTCGGCGATGGCATGGCTCCCGAGGAACGGTTCGGCGAAGTCTGCGGAGGCGGAGAACGACACGACCCGAGCGTGCCGCACGCCCCGGCAGAACAAGCCGGTTCAAGATCAACTAACGCCCACTTGTCCACATCCCCCAGAAGTTGTCCCAAGGGGGCACTTTCACGTGAAAGTGCCCCATTCTAGGGTCAGCGGAAGTTGTCCGGTGGGGTGGTTGCCTCGTCCTTGTCCGTGTGGCGGACCTCTGTGATCCAGCGGCCGAAGTCGGGGCGGTCGCCGTCGATGTCCGTGTAGTCGTACTCCTTCATCAGCGTCCAGGACGCCAGCGTCTGGCCGGCGAAGCGGGACACCGAGGGGTCCTGCGCCAGGGCCGCGACGCCGCGGGCCAGCAGGTATGGCGTCTCCGAAATCTTGAAGTCGACCGGGGCCAGCTTGCCCACCGCGTCGCGCCAGTTCTCTTCTGTCACCTCGAAGTGGTCGAGCATCGACTCCGAGCGGAGGAAGCCCGGGGTCACCGCGAGGCCGACGCAGTCGTACGCCTTCAGTTCCGCGCCCAGTGCGCGGCCGAGGGCGCGGATGCCGCACTTCGCCAGGTAGTACGGGAAGCCCGCGCCGACGTAGTCGTCGTTGTCGCCGTCGGTCACCTCCAGGACCAGGCCGCGGCGGGCGATCACCAGGGGGAGCAGCCGGTGCAGGGCGATCAGGTGCGTGTCCAGCGCGTTGTGCGTCAGCTTGAGCGCGTCCTCCAGCGGCGTCTCCCAGTACGGCGCGTCGAAGTGGAAGTACATGTCGCCGCCCCAGACGTCGTCGACCAGGATGTCGATTCCGTCCACTTCGGACTCGATCTGCGCTCGTAGCGCGTCCACATCGGACACCGACGTGAAGTCGCAGCGGACGACCACCGCGCGGCCGCCCGCCGCCTCGACCAGCTCGCCCGTCTCCTCGATCGTTTCCGGGCGTTGCATCGGCGAGCGCGTCTCGCGCGTCGTGCGGCCGGTGACGTACACCGTCGCGCCCGCTCGGCCCAGCTCCACCGCGATCGCCCGGCCGCAGCCCCGGGTCGCCCCCGTGACCACCGCCACCTTGCCTTCGAGACTCATGGTTCCTCCCGTCCGCGCCACGCGGCCAAGACCGCGTCGACGTCCTCTGCCAGCCGGTCGGCCAGCCGCCCGTGCGGCCGGATCGACCAGTCGATCGACACCCCGTTGATCACGCCGAGCACCGCACGCGCGGCCCGCGGCACGCTCGGTGCGTGCGGCAACGACCCGGCCGCCGCCCGCACCAGCCGCCGCAGCTCCTCCTCGACCGCCGTGAAGTGCTCGCCCAGCAGCGACCGCAGCACCGGGTCGCCGATGTCCACGCCGAGCTGGCCCAGGTGGTTCGCCGCCTCTTCGGCGTCGCCGAGCACCGCGTAGACCGACACCGCCGCCGCGCGCAGGCCGTCGACCGGGTCGTCCGCCCGCGCGGCGCACTCCCGCATCTCCTCGACCGCCCGCCGCGTGGCCCGGCGGCTCATCGCCTGCAGCAGACCGCTCTTGGAGCCGAACCGCTGCGCGACCGTGCCGACCGAAACCCCGGCCTCCGCCGCCACCTGCGCCAGCGTGAAACCCGGGCCGCAGCGGCCGATCACGGTCTCCGCCGCACCCAGCAGCCGCTCGTCGGTGATGCTCCTCGGCCGGGCCACCCAATTATTGAACCACAGTTCATTAACTACCGCGAATCAGGGTCGCCTCAGGGTCATCACGGATCGCGCATCGGCCGGAAAGCCAGCAAGGTACTACTCAGGTAGGGGGACCGGTTCGGCCTCCAGGGTGACGCGCGAACCACCCCCGACCCGCGACGATGAACGCGTCGTAAGCGAGGGGCGGAAGAGGAGCAGCCATGATCGAGGCAACGGGCCTCACCAAACGGTACGGAAAGACGCTGGCGGTGAACAACCTGTCGTTCTCCGTGTCCGCGGGCCAGGTCACCGGCTTCCTCGGTCCGAACGGGGCGGGCAAGTCCACCACCATGCGGATGATCCTGGGCCTGGACAACCCGACGGGCGGCCAGGTCACCATCGGGGGCAAGAAGTACCACGACCTCAAGGAACCGCTGCGCACCGTCGGCGCGCTGCTCGACGCGAAGTGGGTGCACCCCAACCGCTCGGCGCGCGCCCACCTGCTGTGGATGGCGAAGTCCAACCGCATCCCGGCGAGCCGCGTCGACGAGGTCCTCGAGACGGTCGGCCTGACCAGCGTCGCGAACAAGCGCGCCGGCGGGTTCTCGCTCGGCATGTCGCAGCGGCTCGGCATCGCGGCCGCCCTGCTCGGCGACCCCGAGGTGCTGCTGTTCGACGAACCGGTGAACGGCCTGGACCCCGAGGGCATCCTCTGGATCCGGAAGTTCATGCACCGGCTGGCCGACGAAGGCCGCACCGTTTTCGTGTCCAGCCACCTGCTTTCGGAGATGGCGCTGACCGCCAGCAACCTCGTGGTGATCGGCCGGGGACAGCTGATTTCGCAGTCGTCCACCGAAGACTTCGTCGCCCGCGCCGCCGAGAACACGGTCAAGGTGCGTTCTCCGCAGCTGGCCGAGCTCCGTGACGCCCTGCAGCGCGCCAGCGCCGGGGTCGTCGAGGACACGAACTCGCTCGTGGTGTCCGGGATGGACAGCGACAAGATCGGCGAGATCGCCGCCGCCAACCGGATCGTGCTGCACGAGCTGAGCCCGCAGACCGGCTCGCTCGAGCAGGCCTTCATGCAGATCACCGGCGACTCCGTCGAGTACCACACCGGCCTCGACGCCGAGGCGCAGCACGTGCTCGAGTCCGCCAAGTAACCGGGGAAACCAAGACCATGAACCTGCTCGCCGTGGAACGCATCAAGCTGTTCTCGACCCGCTCGCCGTGGTGGTGCGCGCTCATCACCCTGGCACTGGCCATCGGCTTCGCCGCCATCTTCTCCGGCGCGTCGCCCGCCGACGAACCGGTCAGCGTGGCCGCCACCCAGTTCGGCGGCTCCCAGTTCGGCATCGCCGTCGTCATGGTGCTCGCCGCGCTCGCGGTGACCACCGAATACCGCTTCAACACCATCCGGACGACCTTCCAGGCGGTGCCGCACCGCTCGCCGGCGCTGGTCGCCAAGGCGATCGTCGTCGCGCTGGTCGCGCTCGTCATCGGGGAGATCGCCGCGTTCGGCGCCCTCGGCCTCAGCATGCTGATGCGGCCGAACGACGGCATCGGCCTGCACACCACGCAGGACTGGATGAACGTCGCCGGGCTCGGGCCGGTGTTCGCGGTCGCCGCCGTGCTCGCCGTCGCGCTCGGAATCCTCGTCCGGCACAGCGCCGGCGCCATCGCCCTGCTGCTCATCTACTACTTGGCCGTCGAAGAGCTGGTGCAGCTCATCCCGAAGATCGGGCACCACATCCACGAGTGGCTGCCGTTCAACGTGGCGAACAAGTTCCTGCGCGGCGCCGCCGCCGGGGGCGACGGCCCGCCGCCGTCGGACTCGCCGCTGAGCCCCGGCTGGGCGCTGGCGTACTTCGCCGGCATCGCGATCGTGTTCCTGCTCGTCGCGCTCGGGGTCGCGAAGAAGCGGGACGCCTGAGGGGAAACAGGGGAAAAGGGGAGAACACCGGATCCGGGTCGCGCTGTCGGGGGGCGACCCGGATCCGGTGTTTCGCAGTAGGCTCCCCATGGACGGACGGGGGGACCCATGATCGAAGCGACAGCACTGACCAAGCGGTACGGCGCCACCACCGCGGTCAACGAACTGACGTTCACCGCGCGGTCGGGGCGCGTCACCGGCTTCCTCGGTCCGAACGGCGCCGGCAAGTCCACGACCATGCGGCTGATCCTCGGCCTGGACACCCCGGACGCGGGCCACGTGCTCGTCGACGGCGTCCCGTACCGGGAGCTGAAGGATCCACTGAGGACGGTCGGCGCGATGCTGGACGCCACCTGGCGCCACCCCGGCCGCAGCGGGCGCGACCACCTGCGCTGGCTGGCCGCGACCAACGGCATCCCGGACAAGCGCGTCGAAGAGGTGCTCGCGCTGGTCGGCCTGACGAGCGTCGGCAAGACGCGCGTCCTGCAGTACTCGCTCGGCATGCAGCAGCGGCTGGGGATCGCCGCCGCCATGCTCGGCGACCCGCGCGTGCTGCTGTTCGACGAGCCGGTGAACGGCCTCGACCCCGAGGGCATGGCCTGGATCCGGCAGCTGCTGCACCTGCTGGCCGACCAGGGCCGGACCGTGTTCGTGTCCAGCCACCTGCTGCCCGAGATGGCGCAGACCGCGCAGGACCTCGTCGTGATCGGCCGCGGCAGGCTGATCTACCAGGGCACGATGGACGACTTCATCGCGCAGACGAGCGAGCACGGCGTCCGCGTGCGCACCCCGCACGCCGACCAGCTGCGCGCGGCACTGGCCGGGCAGGCCGAGTTCACCGAAGCCGACGGCGCCTTCCTGGTGTCCGGCTTGGACAGTGACCGGATCGGGCAGCTCGCCTTCGACGCCGGCGCGACCCTGCACGAGCTGAGCCCGATCACCGGGTCGCTCGAGCAGGCCTACCTCGACCTCACCCGCGACGCCGTCGAGTTCGCGGTGCCGTCTGTGTCGCCTGCGTCGTCTTCGGAGGCCGCCCGATGATCACCAACCTCCTCCGCGCCGAGCGCATCAAGCTCTTCAGCACGCGGGCGCCCTGGTGGTGCCTGGCCATCGCGCTCGTCGCGCCGCTCGGGTTCACCGTGCTGTTCTTCGCGCTGGCCGGCCCGGAGATCCCGCCGACCGTCGGCAACACCCAGCTCGCGAGCGGCAACGGCCGGACCGTGCTGCTCGTCCTCGCGGTGCTCGCGACCGCGTCGGAGTTCAACTGGGGCACCATGCGGCTGACGTTCCAGGCCGTGCCGAGCCGGGCGCCCGCACTGCTGGCCAAGGTCGTGGTCGTCGGCGCCTTGGGTGCGGTCCTCGGGCTGGTCATCGGCTTCGGCTCCTGGGGAGTCGCGACGCTGGTGCAGCCGGACGCCGACCTCGCGCTCGACTCGGGTGCCGCGCTGCGCTCGGTGCTCGGCCAGAGCCTGGTCTTCCTGTTCACCGCCGTCGCCGGCGTCGGCGTCGCGCTCCTGCTGCGCAGCGTCGCCTTCGCGCTGACGGTGGTCCTCGTGTGGACGCAGGTGCTGGAGGGCGTCATCGTCCTCATCCCGGGCGTCGGCAAGCACATCTACCAGTGGATGCCGTTCCACGCCGCCGACGAGTTCGTCGGGGCGGGCGGGTTCGCCGCGGGGCCGCTGGGGCTGCCGTCCGCGCCGCTCGGCCCGTGGGGCTACCTCGGTTACTTCGCGGCGATCACCGTTGCCCTGTTCGTGGCCGGCGTACTCGTCACGGCACGACGCGACGCCTGAGCGTGACCGCGGTCTCAATACCGCACAAAACCTTGTTAACAAAAGGTGAAACAACTGTGGCTTCTCTCACAGCCACCGGACATACTGCTACGACCAGGCAAGATTCATAAGTGAGAGCACCGGACCCGTCTGAACTCCCCCTGGAGGTGAATCTTGACGGTGGACACCGGGCAAGAATTGGGCGGCACGATTCCCCGAGCCCGCGTCGAAGACGACGCTCCCCGGCTCGAACCCATGCTGGACCTCGAATGGTCGCGGGCGATCGAACTCCCGCAGGCCGCCATGACGGCGGCGACCCCGGCCGAACTCCGCCGCGCGTGGGTGCACCGCGCGCCCGAAGACAGCGTCCTGGCCCTGTTCCGCGCTTCGGCCGGGATGGCGGGCCCGATCCCCGCGCCGTGGTGGCTGCGCGCGGTCGCGGACGGCAAGCTCGATTCGCGGGAACAGGGTTTCCGCGTCGAGGACCGGATCGCGCAACTGCTCGGCAGGCGCCCAGGGTGGGAATTCGTCCCGTGGGCCGCGGACGGCGAATCCGGCTACTGGGAGTTCATGCCGTCCGAACGCGGCAAATCGGGACACGCGATTCCGACGACGGTGATGAACACCGACCGGCACCCGGGCTGGATCGACGTCCTGCCCGCGCACACCGGGCGGACCCCGGACCCGATCCCGATCGCCGGCCTGGCCGGACTGCGGTCGCGTCTCGGGGTGATCGAGGCGGTTCGTTAATCCATCCATGCCCCCGCCACCACCCTCAACGGAGGCGCTGCGCGCCCAGCTACATTCCATCCGTGGAGAAACAGGACGGACGTCGGCTGCGCAGCGTGGTCAGTTACGTCAAGCGCGGTGGCCGGATGACCGTCGGGCAGCAGCGGGCGTGGGACGACCACTGGCCGCGGCTGGGCCGCACGGTGAGCGAGCTGCCCGAAGGGCCGCTCGACTTCACCGCGTGGTTCGGCCGCGAGGCGCCGGTGATGCTGGAGATCGGCTCCGGCATGGGCGAGACGACGTCGCAGCTGGCCGCCGCGGCGCCGGAGCTGAACTACGTCGCGGCCGAGGTCTACGACCCGGGCCTCGGCCAGCTGATGCTGCGCGCCGAAAAGCTCGGCGTCGAGAACCTGCGGCTGCTGCACGGTGACGCCGTCGTGCTGCTGACCGAGCACGTCGAGCCGGACACGCTGCACGGCGTGCGGCTGTTCTTCCCGGACCCGTGGCCGAAGAAGAAGCACCACAAGCGGCGGATCGTGTCGCCGTCGTTCGCCGCGCTCGTGGCGTCGCGGCTCGCGCCGGGCGGCACCTTCCACATGGCGACCGACTGGGAGAACTACGCCGAGCAGATGCTCGAGGTCTGCTCCGCCGAACCGGCGTTGAAGAACCGGTACGACGGCTGGGCGCCGCGCCCCGAGTGGCGGCCGGTGACCAAGTTCGAGCAGCGCGCCGACGTCGAAGGCCGCGTCTCCCACGACCTCATCTTCGAGAAGCAATAGGGGCACTTTCACGTGAAAGTGCCCCTCCCTGGTGGGCACTTTCACGTGAAAGTGTCGGGTTCGCCCCTCCCCCGACAGAGGGGCGAACGCCTTATTCGTCGGCCAGCGGCTCGGCCTGGACCCGCTTGAGCGCGGGTGTGCAGACCGACGCGCCGAGCAGGGCCACGCCGACCCCGAGCACGACCGGCGCCAGCAGCCACGGGCTGAGCACGATGCCCCGCGGGTCGACCATGCTGTAGAGCCCAACGCCGACGCCCACCCCGACGATTCCCGCGCCGATGGTGGCGACCAGAGCCGGCAGCGCGGCTTCCATCCGCAGCGCCCGCGACAGCACCCGCACCGGCGTGCCCGCGGCCATCAGCGCACCGAACGTGCGGCGGCGGTCCATCACCGAGCCCGCGGTCGCGACCGCGGCACTGCAGCCGGCCAGGACGCCCGCCGCGATCAGCCCGATCACGGTGACCCGGCGCAGGTCGCCGAGCTCGGTCTGCTGGTTGTACAGGTACTGGTCGCGGCTGCCGATCTCCGCGCCGCCCGCCGGCCCGGCCAGTGCGGTCCGGACGATCTCGCGGTTCGCGTCGGTGGTCGGCGCGACCACGGTGTAGTCCTTCGGTGCCAGGCCGTCCGGCAGCGCGGCCGGGTCGACGATCAGCGTGTCCGACAGGTCCGGGTCACGGGGCCGCACGGCTTCCACCCGCGTCCCCGACTTCGCGGCGACCGCCGGCCCGTCCCACGCGGTGGCGAACCGGTACTGCGCGAGGTCGATCGCCGAGCCGCCGATGACGGCCGGGCCGCCCGTGCAGTTCTCCGGCGTGAGCCCGTAGCGGGTCAGCTTGACGGCGTCGGCGCAGGTCATCACCAGCGCGCGGTGGCCGTAGCGGTTGTCGCCCGTGCCCTTGACGAGGTAGACCTCGCCGACCGCGACCGCCTTCTCCTGCTGGCCGTACTTCTGCAGTGACGCGTTGGCCTGCTCGACGATCGGGCCCGCGTGCTGGTCGTCGGTGTCGACGTAGAGCACGGAGTCGACGTAGGAGCGCCCGCCGCCGGCCATCGACTCGAACGTCGGCAGCAGCGTCAGCGCCATCGACCCGGCGAACACCGCCAGCACGATCCCGGCGGACGCGCGGTAGGCGCCCTTCGGGTCGTCACGCAGGCGGCGGCCGGCGAGCAGCGCCGACGGGCGCCGCCAGATCCGGACGAACGTGCCGCCCACCGCCGACGTCACCCACGGCCCGACGATCGCGGCCGAGCCGACCAGCAGGAACAGGCCCGCCATGACGAAACCGATGCCGCCGTAGTCCTTCGCCGTCGCCACCGCGACCAGGAAGAACAGGCCCGCCGCGGGCAGGGCCAGCAGCCGCCACCAGCGCAACGGCTTCTTCGTGTGGCCGCCGGTGGCGAACAGCGGGTTCTTGAGGACGCGGCGCAGGCCGAGCACGCCGGCCAGGACGACGAGCACCGGGATGGCCACGACGATGAACACCGTCAGCCCGACCGGCAGCGCGAAGTCGGACGCCAGCCAGGTGCCGCCGGCCCACGGCACGAACGACGCGAGGCCGTGCAGCGCCGGGCTGAGGAACAGGCCGAGCAGGGCGCCGATGCCTGCCGACAACGTCGTCTCGGCGGCCACCATGTTCGTGACCTGCCCCGGCGTCGCCCCGGCCAGCCGGATCGCGGCGAGCCGCCGTTCGCGCCGGGCCGCGGTCAGCCGCGCCGAAGACGCGACCAGCACCAGGCTCGGCACCAGCAGCACGATGATCCCGACCCAGGACAGCAGCATGAGCAGGGCGTCCGGGCTCGCCTTCCCGCTCGGGAAGCCCGCGATCCGGTCGGCGTTCTGCGGCATCGCGTCCGGCGTGTGCCCGGTCAGCGCGACGAGCTGCTCGGGGAACCGGAGGCCGTCCTCGCCGAGCGCGCCGACGGGCTTGCCGAACCGGTCGCCGAGCTGCGCGGCCGGGTTGGCCTGCAGGAGCCGGCCGAGCGCGGGCGACACGACGGTCTCGCCGGGGCCGGGCAGCTGCGGCACGCCCGGCGGCAGCTGGATCGAGCCGGGGGTCACGCCCGGAGCCAGCGCGACGTCGACGCGGACGATCTGCTTGCCGTCGAAGTAGTCCCTCGACGCGTTGTAGAGCAGGTTGACCGGGCCGTCGGAGCTCCGGCTGTAGAACTGCTCGCCCTGCCAGAGGGCACGTTGTTCGCGGTTCTGGGTGGCGAACGGCAGCGTCGCCAGCAGCAGCACCAGCCCGGTCGCGACGGCCACCCCGATCGCGGTGAGGATCGCCGACGTCCGGGTCCGCCGGTCGACCTTCAGCACCCGCAGGGCGATCTGGAGGGAGTTCACGCCGCGAGCCTCGTCGCGATCAGGCCGTCGCGGATGGCGACGGTCTTGGGCATCGACTCGGCCAGCTCGCGGTCGTGCGTCACCACGATCACCGCGGCCCCGGTCTCGTGGGCGGCGCCGAGCAGGGCGTCCATCGTCTCGCGGCCGGTACGCGTGTCGAGCGCGCCGGTCGGCTCGTCGGCGAAGATGACCTTCGGCCGGTGGGTCAGCGCCCGCGCGATCGCGACGCGCTGCGCCTCGCCGCCGGACAGCTCGCCGGGACGGCGCTTTTCCTTGCCCGCCAAGCCGAGCCGGGACAGCCAGACGCGGCCGGCGTCGATGGCCTCCTTGCGGCCGAGCCCGGCCAGCAGGGACGGCAGCGCGACGTTCTCTTCGGCCGACAGCTCGGCGACCAGCATCCCCGACTGGAAGACGAACCCGAACTCGGTGCGGCGCAGCTCGCTGCGCTTCTTCTCGCCGAGGTGGTCGATCCGCTGCCCGCCCAGGAAGATCTGCCCGTCGTCGGCGCGCAGGATGCCGGCCAGGACGTGCAGCAGCGACGTCTTGCCCGAGCCGGACGGCCCGACGATGGCGACGGCGTCCCGCGGCTGGATGTCGATGTCGATGCCGGCCAGGGCGTGCTGGGTGCCGTAGCGCTTCACCAGCCCGCGGCCGGACAGCACGGGGCCGTTCGTCACGTGTGGCGTGTTCGGGTCCACGAGGTTCTCCCTGTCGGTGAGGATCTTGATGCCGACGAGCCTCGCCGAGACCGGGGCGTGTCCACTTCGGGCAGACGGCTAGTCACGCCCGGGCCCGCATCGGCCGATCGGCCGAGGGTGCGCGGGCCAGTCGGCCAAGGTGCGGGTGCCGGGGAATCACGTAACGTCACGTTGTGCCCGCCGCGCCCCTGCCGAAAACGCTCTACAACCGCGCCGCCGCCCTGGTGCGGCGCATCGGCGTGCCCTCCGCCATCCTGTACGCCGCGCTGCTGTTCGACGTCATCTACACGACGCAGGCGGCACTCGACCGGCTCGGCCCGCGCCTCGTCGACTTCGGCCTGCTGCCGGGCATCTTCGCGATGGCGGCCTGCGGGCTCTGGGCCCAGAAGCGGGCGGCGGTCGCCGGGGTGGCCGGCGGCGGGGTGCTGATCGTCTCCACCCTCTTCATCCACGCGTCCCGCATCCCGCCGTACTCCAGCGTGCTGCCGAAGGTGACCATCACCGAGGTCGTGGCCGGGGTGCTGATGGTCTACTTCGTGGCCCGCCGGGCGCGGGCGGGCGTGGCGTTCTGCGTGATCAGCTTCCTGGTCGTCGCGGGCCTCGTCGCGGTCTTCGGCCGGTACGGGAGTGTCGCCGACGTCGACAGCGGCACCGGCTTCCAGGCGCTGCTGTTCGGCCTGCTGCTGCTCGTCGGCCCGCTGGTGCCCGCCATCGCGGCCCGCGACCGCAGCCCCCGTGGTGCCCCGCGGACGCGGCTGCTGCGCCGGGTGAACGAGCTGGCGATGGGCCAGTGGCCGCTGATGGGGCTGCTCGCGTTCGCCTTGCTGTTCGAGTTCGGCTACACGTACTCGAACACCGTCCGCGGGTTCCCGATCCTGTTCTGCTCGATAGTCGCGTCCGTCATCGCGGTGCTGTCGCCGCGGCGGCCCGCGGACGCGCTCCTCGGCCTCGCCGGGATCATGCTGGTGTCCGCGGTCGTCACGCCGTTCCTGGACCTGCGCGCCGGCGACTACCAGATGACGGGCGGGGTGCCGGTGGTGCAGGTCATCGCCGGCATGGGTGTGGTGGTGAACCTGACCCGCGCCCGCGGGCTGAGCCAGTCGTGGCCGCGGATCGGCGTGCTGTCGGCCGTCGTCGCGCTCGCGGCGATCCTCAACTCGTACCGGTCACGGGGTCTGCAGACCGACCCCCAGGTCCTGTCGGTACTGGCGTTCGCCGCGACGATGATGCTCGGCATCTCGGTCGCCATCGGCCTGATGCTGCGTTCGCGGGACGCCGAGCGGGTCACGGCCGTCCAGTCCGCGGTGAGCGACGCGCAGACCGCCGAGCGGATGGCGCTGGCCCGCGAACTCCACGACGTCGTCGCCCACCACGTCACCGGCATCGTCGTGCAGGCGCAGGCCGCGCGGATGATGGCCGAGCGGAACCCGCAGATCGCCGTCGAGGCGATGGGCCGGATCGAGAACGCGGGCGTCGAGGCGCTCGCGGCGATGCGGCGGCTGGTCCGGTCGATGCGGGGCGACGCGCCGGCTGGGTCGAGCGAGTTCAGCGAGCAGGCGACCACCGACCTGGGTGCCGACCTGCGGAAGCTGGTCGAGGGCGCCAACCACGGCGTGGCGACGTCGATGCACCTGGACCTGCCGCCGGACCTGCCGCACGAGGTCGGCCGCTCGGCGCTGCGGCTGGTGCAGGAGTCGCTGACGAACGTCGGCAAGCACGCCGCCGAGGCGACGGAGGCGTTCGTCCTCGCCGAGGTGGCGGGCGACCAGCTGCACCTGCGGGTGACGGACAACGGGCGCGGGACGACGCGCCGTCCGGCCGGCGGGTCGGGCGGCTACGGTCTGGTCGGCATGCGTGAACGCGTCGCGCTGCTCAAGGGCCGGCTGTCGGCCGGGCGGGACCCGGACGGCGGCTGGCGGGTCGAAGCTTGGCTGCCGCTGGCGGCCGGGGAAGGGGACGAGTGATCCGGGTACTGATCGCCGACGACCAGGAGATGGTGCGGATGGGGTTCCGCATGATCCTGGACGCGCAGGACGACATCGAGGTCGTCGCCGACGTCGCGGACGGCGTTTCGGCGGTCTCGAAGGCCCGCGAACTGCGTCCGGACGTCTGCCTGCTCGACATCCGCATGCCCGGCCTCGACGGCCTGGAGGTCACCCGGCAGCTGGCCGGGCCGGACGTGACCGACCCGCTGAAGGTGGTCGTCGTCACGACGTTCGACCTCGACGAGTACGTCCACACGGCGCTGCGCAACGGCGCGTCGGGGTTCCTGCTGAAGGACGCGGGCCCGGCGCTGCTGATCGAGGCGGTCCGCGCGGCCGACCGCGGCGACGCGCTCGTCTCGCCGCAGATCACCGTCCGGCTACTCAAGCACTTCGACGGGTCCGGCTCGGCGAAACCGCAGGTCCCGCCGCCGTCCGAGCCGCTGACCGCGCGCGAGCTGGAGGTCGTCAAGGCGGCCGCGCAGGGGATGACGAACACCGAGATCGGCAAGGAGCTCTTCATGTCGTTGTCGACGGTGAAGACGCACCTGGCGTCGGTGCAGAGCAAGATCGGCGCGCGGAACCGGGTGGAGACGGCGGCGTGGGCGTGGCGGAGCGGAGTCGTTTCGTGATTCCGGGTGCGTAGTATCCAGAGATGCAACGCCGTTTCCACGCCCCTGTCGTTCTCCCCGCCGACCCGTCCTGTTCGCTTCTCCGTGACGCGGTCGTCGACGTCGACGCCGACGGGCGCATTTCCTACTGCGGACCGGCGGCCACCGCCCCCGAGTCCGCCGCACCGGTCACCACCCTGACCGGCATCCTGCTGCCCGGCTTGATCAACACGCACGCGCACAGCCCGATGACGCTGCTGCGCGGCATGGGCGGCGACCTGCCGCTGCTGCCCTGGCTCAACGAGATCATCTGGCCGGCCGAGGCGAAGCTGCGCCCGGAGGACATCCGCACGGGCATGCTGCTCGGCTCGGTCGAGATGCTCCGCCACGGCGTCACGACGAGCGCCGAGATGTACTTCGAGGGCGAGCAGCTGGTCGACGCGGTCCTCACGACGGGCGGCCGCGTGCTGGTGGCGCCGCCGGTGATGGAGCTGCCGGGCCTGGACTGGAAGGCCCAGCTGGCCGGAATCGAGCGCTGGATCGACACGGACGGCCTCCGCTTCGGCCACGGCGACCGCATCGAGCTGGGCTACGGCCCCCACTCCGCGTACATGTTGTCTTCGGACGGACTGCGCGCTACGGCGGAGTCGGCTGCTTCGCGGGGTGCGCTGGTGCAGATCCACGTCGCGGAGGCGGCGGCGGAAGACTCTGCTGTTCGTGCCTCGCACGGTTCGGTGCCCGCGCTCTTGAGGGAGCTGGGCATGCTGGACGGCCGGGTGCTGGCGGCGCACTCGATCCACCTGTCGGATTCCGACATCGCGCTGTACGCCGCGCACGGGGTCGGGATGGCGCACTGCCCGGGCTCGAACGCGAAGCTGGCCTCGGGGATCGCGCGCATCGCGGACCTGCGCGCGGCGGGCGTCGCGGTCGGGCTCGGCACGGACGGCCCGGCGTCCAACGACGACATCGACCTGTGGGAAGAACTGCAGCTGGCTGCCATGTTCGCCCGGCTGGCCACCGGAGACTCGACGGTGTTGACGGCGGCGGACGTGTTCCTGCTGGCGACCCGCGGCGGTGCGGCGGCGCTGGGCCGGCCGGACATCGGCGCGCTGGAGCCGGGGCGGTGGGCCGACCTGGTGCACGTCGACCTGGACGACCCGGCGTTCGCCTGCGGGCTGGACGTGCCGGACGTGCAGCTGCTGTCGAACCTCGTGTGGGCGGCGGGTTCGCGGCGGGTGCGGGACGTGTGGGTCGCCGGTGAGCAGGTCGTGGCCGACGGCGAGTCGGTGAAGGTGGACCGGGCGAAGGTGCAGGCCGGCGTGGCCGAGACAGCGGCGCGGCTGCGGGCTTGATCCACAAGCGCGTGCGGCTGTGGACAACTCGGTGCTGACGGGCCGGGTTGTCGGTGGGCGGCGATAGACTGGAACCGGGGTCAGCCCCCTGGGAGGGCGGGGAGTTTGGCGGGCCCTCCCCGCTCAGCGCGGCCGGAGGATGACCTCCGTCGGGTGGGCGTCCGGGGTGGCCGACACCGCCGTCACCACCGCGGTGGCCACCGAGTCCGCCTTCAGCAGGTGCGACGTGTCGTACTCGCGGCCTTCGCCGGCGAAGATCTCCTGCTGCATCTCCGTGTCCGTGCGGCCCGGGTACACCGACGTCACGCGGATCCGCGGCTCCTCCTCGCGGAGGGCGTCGGCGAAGGCGCGGACCGCGAACTTGCTCGCCGCGTACGGGGACCAGCCCGGGCGGGCGTTCAGGCCCGCTCCCGAGTTGATCACCACCACGTGGCCGCCCGCCGCGCGCAGCGCCGGGAGCAGGAGGCGGGTCAGCTCGACCACCGCCAGGGTGTTGACCTCGAAGTTGTCTCGCCACGCCGACGCCGAGGCGTCCTCGATGCGGCCCAGCCGCGCCACGCCCGCCGAGTGGACCAGGACGTCCAGTGCCGTGATGTCCGCGACCGCCGACGCCAGGGATGCCGGGTCCGTCAGTTCCACCGGCCACGGCTTCGCGCCCGGGAGCTCCTTCGCCAGCGCAGCCAGTGCGTCGGCGTCGCGGCCGCCGAGGAGCAGGCGGTGCGTCGGGGACAGCTGGTGGGCGACCGCCGCGCCGATTCCGCGGGATGCGCCGGTCACCAGGGCCAGGGGGAGATCCGTCATGCCCTCACCGTAGCGGCGAACCCCGCGTCCACCGTGCGGTCTTCGCGCTTGCCGGGCCCCAGCGGGCGCGGGTCCGCGCAGCCGGACGCCGGGTCCGCGTCGGAGTCACCCGTGTCGTCGCCGGTGTCCTTGGCCGTCGGGTGGTGGCCGTCCGCGGTGAAGCACACCTGGTACGTGCCGTCCTCCAGGCCGTCGAAGGCGTACGAGCCGTCTGGGCCCGTGACGAGACTCGAGACTTCCTTGCCGCTCGCGTCCTTCAGCACCACCTTGACGCCGGCGAGACCCGGTTCGCCCGCGTCCTGCCGGCCGTCGCCGTTGGTGTCGGCCCAGGCGAAGTCGCCGATGCGGTTGGTCGGGGAGAGCAGCCCGAGGTCCGCCGCGAAGTCCTCGTGGGACGGGCCGCCCACCGTGCGCGGTGCGGTGCAGCCGTCCGGGCCGGCGTCCGAATCGCGGTCTTCGCTGCCCGCGTCGCGGCGGGTCACCGTGAAGTCCGCCGGCACGGCGAAGCAGACCTGGTACGTGCCGTCCTTCAGCTTCTCGAAGCCGTACTTGCCCTTGTCGTCGGTCGCCGTGGTGCCGACCGTGCCGCCCGCGCCGTCCTTCAGCGTCACCTTGACGCCGGCGACCCCGGGCTCGTCCGGGTCCTGCAGGCCGTCGCGGTTGCGGTCGGCCCAGACGAAGTCGCCGATCTTCGCGATGGCCGGCGGCGGCAGCACCGTGATCGTCGCCGACGCCGTCTTGTCGCCGAGCGTGCCGCCCGGGTGGTGGACGCCGGTGACCTTCGCCGTGTTGACGTGCCCGTTGTCGGCCACCGTGAGGTCCGGGTGGTCGCAGGTCAGCTGCCGGTTCGCGCCCGGGGCCAGCGGGAACGGCGCGAACGACGTGGCGCACCACGGGTCCTGCACCGTGATGCCGGTGAGGTCCTGGGTGCCCTCGTTGGTCACCGTGATGCGGTAGTGCGCGGTTTCGCCCGCGGTCACCGTCGCGAACGAGGCCCACGCGCCGGTCGCCGGGTTCTGCACTTCCTTCTTCACCGAGTACGCCGCCAGCTGCAGGTCGAGGCAGTCCCAGTGCAGCCGGTCGAGGGTGGACGTGGCGAAGAACTTCACCGCTGTCGCCTTGGCCGGGGCCGTCGCCGCCGGGAACTCCTGCCTGACGAGGGTGCCGTCGCCCTCGTAGTGGTCGGCGACGAGCTTGGTCTCCTGGATCTGCGTGCCGGTGGCGTCGTAGAAGCGCAGGCCGGTGGCCGGTTCGTAGCGCGGCGCACGGGCCGCGGTCCAGACGCTGAGGGTGTAGACGCCGCCGGGGACGAACCGCTCGGTCTGGTACGCGGTGCTGGTCTTGCCGTCCGGTGTCTGGAGGAACGCCGCCCGCTGCCCGTCGACGGCGAAGTCCGGCGCGGTCAGCAGCTTCGGCACCTTCGCGGCCGGTGTGCCGGGCGGGACCGGGGCGGCCGGGGCGAACACGTACCCGTCCGGAGCGCCGTTTCGCGCCGCGAGCTCGACGCTCGGGTTCGCCGCGAGCCCGCCGCAGACCGGCGGCGCGTCCTCGGCGACGGACGCCGAAGCGGGCACGACCGCCGCCGCGATCGCCGCCACCGCCACCGCCGCCGTGCGTCGCGAGAAGATCACCTCTCGACTATGGCGCGCGGCACGGGCCCGCACCGGCCGAGAACCGTCCACTTAAGAGTGAACCTTGCTCGGCCGGGGCGGGCCCGGGTGTCAGCGCTCGCCGATGCGGCCGGGCAGCCCGAAGCGGCCCTTCTTCCACACCGAGACCAGCGACGGCCGTGGCTGGGCGGTGCCGCCGTCGGGCCAGTGCGACGTCGGGTTCGCCGAGCTCGCCGCGTTCTCGCCGGGGTGCTGGACCGCGACGAGCACCAGGTTGTCCGTCACGACCGGGCCGCAGGTCTCGGCGCCGACCGGCACCGAGAGGAACTGCTTTACGTGGCCGCGCTCGGCGCCGGTCACCGGCACCGAGAACAGGCCGTCGTTCCAGCCCAGCGCGTTGCCGTCGGTGGCGACCCACAGGTTGCCGTGCCGGTCGAAGGTGACGTTGTCCGGGCAGGAGATCGGGCTGACCTGGTCCTTCGGGAAGCCGCCGTAGTAGGTGTCGGCCGCCTTCGGGTCGCCGCAGACCAGCAGCAGCCGCCAGGCGAACCGGGTCGAGGCCGCGTCGCCGCAGTCCTCCTCCCACTCCAGGACCTGGCCGTTCTTGTTGGCCACCCGCGGGTTCACCTCGTCGACGCCCGCCTTGCCCGCCGCGCCGCGGTCGCTGTTGTTGGTCAGCGCCGCGTAGACCCGGCCGTTGACCGGGTTGGGCTCGATGTCCTCCGGGCGGTCCATCTTCGTGGCCGCGACCTTGTCGGCCGCCTGCCGGGTGAAGACGTAGACCTCCTCGGCGGTCATGCCGTCCACAAAGGACTTGTTGCCGCTCGCCAGCGGGATCCACTCGCCGGTGCCGTCGAACTCGCCGTCGGCAGGCAGCGTGCCCTTGCCGTCGATCTCCGAAGCCGGGCTGTCGCCGGTGAACCGGGCGACGTACAGGGTGCCGTCGTCGAGCAGCGCCGAGTTGTGCCGCCGCGCGTGCGCGCTCTTGCCCGGCTTGTACTTGCCGTTCGAGACGAACTTGTAGATGTACTCGAACCGCTCGTCGTCACCGGTGTAGGCGGCCACGCGGCCGTCGGCGGTGATCTTGATGTTCGCGCCCTCGTGCTTGAGGCGGCCGAGCGCGGTGTGCTTGATCGGCGTCGAGTTCGGGTCGTTCGGGTCGATCTCGACGACCCAGCCGAACCGGTTCGGCTCGTTGGGCTCCTGCGCGACGTCCCAGCGCTTGTCGAACCGCTCCCACTTGCGGGTGCTGGCGCCGGTGCCGATCGCGTACCGCTTCAGCCGCGCGGCCGCCACCGGGTCGGTGACCTTCTCGGAGTTGGCGAAGTACTGGTGGATGTTCTCCTCGCCGGAGAGCACGGTGCCCCACGGCGTCACGCCGCCGGAGCAGTTGTTCTGCGTGCCGCGGACCTTGCGCCCGGTCGGGTCGGCCGACGTCTTGAGGTACTTCGAGCCGGCGGCCGGGCCGCGGACCTCGAAGATCGTGTCGAGCGTGATCCGGCGGCCGTACCGGCTGGGCACGACCTCCAGGCCGCCGTGGACCGGGTCGCGGCGGGTCAGCAGCACCGACAGCCCGTGCGCCGCCCAGGCGATCTTGACCTGCTCCTCGGTCGGGTTGGCCGGGTCGTACTGGTCGGCCGGGAACATGTGCAGCTCGGTCGTGTACTCGTGGTTGACCACGAGCAGGTTGGTCAGGCCCAGCGGGTCCTGCGGGATCAGGCCGACGAAGTCGTTGTTGTAGCCGAACTGCTTGGCCTGCGCGGCCGCGGTCTGCTTGGTGAAGTCGAACTTCGGCGCGCCCGGGACGACCGGGTCGCCCCAGCGGATGACCACGCGCTGGGCGTAGCCGTCGGGGATGCTGACCGCGTCGAGCTTGTTCGGCGGCACGGGCGTGAAGTCCGTCCCGGGGACCGGACGCGGCTTCGGGCCGCCGTGGCCGTTCGCCGAGACGCCGCCGGGCGCGGCGGCCGCGGTCCCGGACAGCGCGGCGAGGCCGCCCGCGGTGGCGGCGAGCACGGCGCCGGCCTTGAACACCCGGCGGCGGGACATGTCCTTGACGATGTCGCCGAAGTACTCGTTCCCGGACTCGTTCGGCTCCGGGTGGGCGCACGCGTTGCCGCAGCGGTACTCGCAGGTGATCGGGGAACGTCCACCCGCGTGCGCGGGGAACAGCGGGAGCAGACGGTCGGGCACAGCGCCTCCATGGTGGGAGTTCGGGAACGAAGCGACCGTATGTGCCGAAAACCAGCCGATCCAGACTTCTGGATGAACAACGGGTGTATTGCTCGCAATGCCCACGCGCGGACCCCCTGAACGGCCGACGGCCCCCGGACACTTGGTCCAGGGGCCGTCGCTCTGCGTGAGATCGAACCAGCGTGAAATCTAGAACTCTTCGCCGACGAGCACCGCTTCCTTCGGCACCGAGTGCGAGTCGGCCTGGCGCTCCCGCAGCGAGAGCAGCGCGCCCGCGACGACGCACAGCACGGCCGAGGCGACGAACGGCGCCTGCGGCGAGCCGAACCACTCGGCGACGTGCCCGACCAGCGTCGCGGCGACCGCGCCGCCCAGCCAGCGGCAGAAGTTGTAGCCCGCGCTGGCGACCGGGCGCGGCGCGTCGCTGATCGACATCGCGGTGCCGGTGAACAGCGTGTTCAGCAGGCCGGACACCAGCCCGGAGACGATGATGCCCACCACGAGCACCGGCTTGCTCGGCACGGCGAGGACCAGCATCAGCACGGCGTACCCGAAGACGGCGGCCGCGGCGGCGTGCCGTTCGCCGAGCCGGGCGGCCAGCCGCGGCGCGAGGGCGACCCCGGCGACCGCGACGCACAGGCCCCAGCCGCAGAACACGAGGCCGACGGCGATCGCGCTCCAGCCGAGGACGAACGGCGACCAGGCGAGCACCGCGAAGAACGCGGCGGTGTACAGGGCCGAGGCGACGGACGTGCGCAGCAGGCCGGGGTGCTTGAGCGCGCGCAGCGGGTCGAGCAGCTTGACCGGCGTCCGCTTCTCGTGCTTGTCGCTCTTGAGGAAGACCGCGCACAGCACGAGCGCGCCGGCCATCAGGATCGCGGTGCCGGCGAACGGGCCGCGCCACGAGATGCTGCCGAGCAGCGCGCCCAGCAGCGGGCCAACCGACAGGCCGACGCCGAGGGCGGCCTCGTAGAGCAGGATCGCGCCGCCCTGACCGCCGGTCGCGGCGCCGACGATCACCGAAAGCGCCGTCGCGATGAAGAAGGCGTTGCCGAGGCCCCAGACCGCGCGCAGCCCGACGAGCTGCTCGATCGACCCGGCGGCCGCACACAACGCGGTGGCCGCGACGATCAGCGTCAGCCCGACCAGGACGGTGCGCTTCGCGCCGAACCGGGCGCTCGCCGCGCCGGTGAGCAGCATCGCGACGACCTGGACGCCGAGGTAGGACGAGAAGAGCAGCGTGACCTGCGACGGCGTCGCGTCCAGGCCCTTGGCGATGGACAGCAGGATCGGGTCGACCAGGCCGATCCCCATGAAGGCGATGACCGCGGCGAACGCGGTGATCCACACCTGCTTGGGCTGGCCCTTGACCGCGTCCAGCAGGCTCGAGTGGTGTTCAGCGCTCATCGCTGATCAGTTCCTCCTTCTTGGTGTCGACAAGTAGCTTGGCGAGAGCGGGCAGGGCGGCTTCGATCGCGGCGCGATCGGTCTCGTCCATCGCGATGAGCCGCTCGCGGAGGAACTCCTCGCGAGCCGTCACCAGTTCGGCGTAAAAGCGCAAGCCCTCGTCGGTGACTTCGACCAGCACCGCGCGGCCGTCGGCGGGGTCCGGGCGGCGGGTCGCGAGGCCGAGCCGTTCGAGCCTGCCGACGACGTCGGTCATCGACGGCAGCTTGACCTGCTCCAGCTCGGCGAGCGTGCTCATCCGCCGCGGGCCGCCGTTGACCAGCTCACTCAGCACCGAACCCTGGGTGAGGGTCAGCGTCAGCTGCGGCGTCTGGCGGCGCACCTGCTGGTACAGCCGGAAGACCAGCGGCCGCAGCCGGTGGGCGAGATCGGTGATCGCGGAAGTCACTTAGCTAGGCTAACAAAAATTAGTAAGGGTGGCTAAGTAAGTCCGCTCACAGGTTAGGCTCGACGCCATGGACGCGGTGATCTTCGACCTCGACGGCGTACTGGTGGACTCCGAGCGGAACTGGGACGAGGTGCGCCGCGCGGTCGTCGCCGAGCACGGCGGCACCTGGCGCGCGGAGGCGACCCGGGCCCAGCAGGGGATGAGCACCCCGGAATGGGCCCGCTACCTGGTGGAGGAGCTCGGCGCCCGGTTGTCACCGTCGGCAATCGCCACGCTCGTCGTCAAGCGGATGGCCGCCCGGTACGCCGAGGAGCCGCCACTGATCCCCGGCGCGGTGGACGTCGTCCGGCAGGTGTCGAAGCGGTGGCCGGTGGCGATCGCGAGCTCGTCGCCGGTGATCCTGATCAAGGGGTTCCTCGACGTGACCGGCCTGCCGGTCGGGGCGGCGGTGTCGTCGGAGCAGGTCGGCGCGGGCAAGCCGGCGCCGGACGTCTACCTGCGGGCGGCCGAGCTGCTGGGCGTGGCGCCGCAGGGCTGTGCCGCGGTGGAGGACACGACGAACGGGCTGCGGTCCGCGCTGGCGGCGGGGATGGCGGTGTACGCCGTGCCGAACCCGCACTTCCCGCCGGACCCCGAGGTGCTGGCGCAGGCGACGGCGGTGGTGGAGAAGATCACCGACTTGCCGGCGGCGCTGGGATTCAGCTGACTTCGAACCGGACCGGCGGCGAACCCGGGTTCACGTCGGCGAGGAACACCTGGCCCATGTCCACCACGGCGACCGCCTTGGCTTGGCTCAGGTCACCGGCGGCGTCGTAGAGGCGCAGCGTGTGCACCGTCCGGGCGACGAGGAAGACCGCCTTGCCCGCGGGCAGCGGCCCACCCTTCTTGCCGACGTACCCAGCGCTCACGGGATATCCCGACACAGGAACGCACGACGGTGACTCGATGCCGAAGTTCGAGTCCGTTCCGCCGTGGGTCGCTCCCTTGGGCAGTGCCTCGATGCAGAACACGGGCCGTCCCGTGGTGTCGAGGGACTGGGAGGCGTACGAGGTCCAGGCGTCCGTTTGGCCAGCGAAGTCGATGAGCGCCTTCGGTTCGCCCGGGAAGCTCAGGCGCAGCGAGATCTCAGGCTTCGCGAACACCAGTTCCTGCCCCGGCTGCTTCGCGGGCTGCGGGGGAGGCGGGGGCGAAGCCGTGTTCAGCTGGGTGGCCAGCAGCACGCTGGTCAGCACCACCAGCACCGCGGCCAGCGGGGCGCCCCACACCGCCACCTTGCGACGCCGGGGCGGCCGCCGCTGCCTGCGCTGCTGTTCCGCCCAGGCCGCGTCGAGGTCGGGCGTGACCTCCCGGGCCTGCCCCCGCAGTGCTTCGGCCAGCTTGCGTTCCAGGTCGGTCATCGCTCACCTCCCAGGTCGTCCCCCAGGTGCTTGCGCAGATTCTCCATCGCGTGGTGGGTGGTCGCCTTGACGGTCCCCGGGGAGATGCCCAGGGTTTCCGCGATGGCCGCCGTGCTCAGGTCGAGCCAGTACCGCAGCACCAGCACCTCGCGTTGCCGGCGGGACAGCTTCGCCACCACCGCGCGCAGCTGCTGGTGCTCCCAGTTGGCCACCGCCGTGACCTCGGCCGACAGCTCGTCCGGCGGCCGGTCCTGCGGGGTCCGCCGGACGACCCGCAGGTGCCGGGTCCGCGACCGCGACATGTTCACCACGGTCGTGCGGAGGTAGCCGGCCACGCGCGTGTGGTCGGTCAGGGAGTCCCAGCGCTGGTGGAGCTTGACGAAGGCCTCCTGGGCGACGTTCTCCGCGTCGTCCGCGCCGAGCAGGTGGGCCAGCCGGGTCATCTGGCCGAAGTACTCCCGGAACAGGTCGTGGAAGGTCGGCGCGCCCAGGTCCCCCGGCACGCTCTCACCCACGCTCGCACTCACACCCCGCCAACGCGCACCCCGCCCCACCGGTTTAGTGCACCATGAGAAAAAGGCCGCCACCATTGGTGACGGCCTTCTTCGTAGCTCAGCTCTACCGCTCGATCTCGCCGCGGATGAACTTCTCGACCGCGTCGCGGGCGGTCGCGTCGTCGTACTGCTCCGGCGGCGACTTCATGAAGTAGGACGACGCCGACAGGATCGGGCCGCCGATGCCGCGGTCGAGCGCGATCTTCGCGGCGCGGACGGCGTCGATGATGATGCCCGCCGAGTTCGGCGAGTCCCAGACCTCGAGCTTGTACTCCAGGTTCAGCGGCACGTCACCGAACGCGCGGCCCTCGAGCCGGACGTAGGCCCACTTGCGGTCGTCGAGCCACTGCACGTAGTCCGACGGCCCGATGTGGACGTTGCCCTTGCCCAGCTCGCGGTCGACCTGCGAAGTCACCGACTGGGTCTTCGAGATCTTCTTCGACTCGAGCCGCTCCAGCTCCTTCATGTTCAGGAAGTCCATGTTCCCGCCCACGTTGAGCTGCATCGTCCGGTCGAGCTGGACGCCGCGGTCCTCGAACAGCTTCGCCAGCACGCGGTGCGTGATGGTGGCGCCGACCTGCGACTTGATGTCGTCGCCGACGATCGGGACGCCGGCGTCGGTGAACTTCTGCGCCCACTCGGGGTCGGAGGCGATGAACACCGGCAGCGCGTTGACGAACGCCACGCCGGCGTCGATCGCGGCCTGGGCGTAGAACTTGTCGGCCACCTCGGAGCCCACCGGCAGGTACGACACGAGCACGTCGGCCTGCGCCTCGCGCAGCGCGGCGACGACGTCGACCGGGGTCTCGTCGGACTCCTCGATCGTCTCGCGGTAGAAGCGGCCGAGGCCGTCGTGCGTGTGACCGCGCTGGACGGTGACGCCGAGCGGCGGCACGTCGGCGATCTTGATGGTGTTGTTCTCGGACGCGAAGATCGCCTCGGACAGGTCGCGGCTGACCTTCTTGGCGTCCACGTCGAACGCGGCGACGAACTCGATGTCGCGGACGTGGTACCCGCCGAAGTCGACGTGCATCAGACCCGGGACGCGCGTGGCCGGGTCCGCGTCGCGGTAGTACTGGACACCCTGGACCAGCGACGCCGCGCAGTTGCCGACGCCCACGATGGCCACCCGTACGCGGCGGTTGTCGCCCATGGGGGTTTCTCCTTCATCCGTGTCTGTTCAGTAGGTCTGGTGCCGCGACGCTGCGGCCCGGGCCGGGCGGCTCAGGTCTCCGGACCCTGCCGTTCGGCTTGTTCGTGCGCGATCAGCTCGTTGAGCCAGCGCACCTCCCGCTCGCTGGTCTCCAGCCCCAGCCGGTGCAGCTCGCGGGTGTAGCGATCGATCTTCTCCTCGGCCCTGGCCAGCGCCGCCCGCAAACCCTCGCGGCGCTCTTCGACGCGGCGGCGGCGGCCCTCGAGGATCCGCATCCGCACGTCGGCCGGGGTGCGCGAGAAGAAGGCCAGGTGGACGCCGAAACCTTCGTCGTCCCAGGTCTGCGGCCCGGCGTCGCCGAGCAGCTCACCGAAGCGTTCCTTGCCCTCCGCGGTGAGCTTGTAGACCCGCCGTCCGCGCCGCGACCACGCCCGGTCGTCGGCCTCGTCCAGCTCTTCGACCAGGTACCCGGCCCGCAGGAGCTTCCGCAGGGTCGGGTACAGCGAGCCGTACGAGAACGTCCGGAACGTGCCGAGCGTCTCGTTCAGCCGCTTGCGCAGCACGTACCCGTGCATGGGCGCTTCGTGCAGGAGACCCAGGATCGCGAACTCCAGCACACCGCACCCCCTTCCGGGAACAAACCGAGACGACCCGCGTTGCTCCGAACGAGCGCCTCGATCCAACCTACTCAGCCACTATATCGCGCCGATACATCGAAGTGGCGAAGGTAACCTCGACGTACTACCCATCGAGGCCGAAATTCACCGGAGAGTTATCGAACCTCCGGCGTGTCCGCCCCGGTCCCGGGCCTGCCCACGCTAGGGGGCGTGGACGTCACAGAAAGAGCCCGTACTCTGTCCTCGTGATTAACCAGCGGCAGGTCGTGGACTTCGCGCTGCAGCGCCGTGCGCTGCTGGCCGAAGTCCGCTCCGGGCGCGTCGGCAGCTACGAAGCCTGCGACGCGAGCCCGTACCTGCTGCGGGCGGCGAAGTTCCACGGCCGGGACGGTGAGCTCCCGTGCCCGATCTGCCGCCAGGAGCCGCTGACCCTGGTGTCCTGGGTCTACGGCGACGAGCTCAAGCACGTCGCGGGTTCGGCGAGGACCCCCGAGGAGCTGGCCAGGATGGCCGGCCTGTTCGCCGAGTTCACCGTGTACGACGTCGAAGTGTGCCGGGCGTGCCACTGGAACCACTTGGTGCGGTCATACGTCCTGGGCACGGGGGAACCGGCGGGTCCACGAAGGACCGCGGGCCGGTGAGCCACCGCACGACCATCGCAACACGCAGGTCAGTACCCCTGCGGGCACTGATCCGGGAGGACCGTCCGTGACCGACGACAACCGCTCCTGGCCCAACCAGGAGCCAGATGCACCCCGTCGCGCCCAGTGGCCGGGTGAAGACGCGGGCCCGGCGTGGCCCGGTGAGTCGCCCCGGCGCGCCACCCCGCCTCGCGGCAACCCCCGGCAGGGCGGCCCGGCCTGGCCCGCCGGCGACGAAGGTGGCCGGCAGTGGCCCGGTGACCAGCCACGACGCCCGCAGGGTCAGGCCGGCGCGCCCGGCCGTCGCCAGCCACCGCCGCCCGGCGGCCGCCGTCCCGGTGGCCCGCCCGGTTCGCCGCCGCAGGGCTTCCGGCAGCCCCCGCCCGCCGGGCGCCGTCCGGAACCGGAACCCGAGCGTGAGCCGGATCTCATCACCCACCACGCGCACAACGGGACCGAGGACGCGTACGACGACGACCGCCGGTTCGACGAGTTCGCCGACGACGTCGAGCCCCAGCAGGAGCTCGACGAGAAGGGCCGGAAGGTCCTCACCCCGGCGCAGAAGAAGAAGCGCCGCTGGAAGATCATCCGGCGGGTCGCCTACGCGTGCGTCGGTGTCTTCTTCGTCGTCCCGGCGATCGCGTTCGTGATCACGTACTTCATGGTCGACGTGCCGACGCCGGAGAGCGTCGCGGCGCTGCAGAGCCAGCCGATCACGTACTACTACGCCGACAACAGCGTCATGGGGAAGTCGACCAAGGGCGGCGACCGCCAGCTGCTGAAGCCGGGCGAGATCCCCGACGTCGTCAAGCACGCCGTGTACTCGGCCGAAGACGCGACGTTCGAGACCAACTCCGGCTTCGACTTCACCGGCATCCTGCGCGCGGTCTTCAACCAGGCGACCGGCGGCCAGGGTGGTGGCTCGACCATCTCCCAGCAGTACATCAAGCAGGCCACCCAGAACGACGCCCCGACGCTGACCCGCAAGTGGACCGAGCTGGCCAAGTCGTTCAAGATGAACAACCAGGAGTCCAAGGAAGAGATCATCACGGGCTACCTGAACATCGTCTACTTCGGACGCGGGGCCAACGGGATCCAGGCGGCGGCCAAGGCGTACTTCAACAAGGACACCAAGGACCTCAGCGCGTCCGAAGCATCGCTGCTCGCGGGCCTCATCCAGGGCCCCGGCCGGTCGGAGAACCAGGACTACATCCACCGGCGGTGGACGTACGTGATGGACCAGATGGTCGCCAACAAGTGGCTGCGCGCCGACGAACGCGCGAGCGCGCAGTTCCCGACGCCGGTCCCGAAGGCGTCCAAGGACAGCGGACAGACGATGCCGTACCACATCCAGCAGCGGATCGACGACGAGCTGGCGGCCGAGGGCTACGACAACGCCAAGCTGCACGCGTCCGGCGCCAAGGTCTACACCACGATCGACCCCAAGGCCCAGAAGGCGGCCGAAGAAGCCGTCGCGGAGAAGATGAAGGGCCAGACCGACGACCGGCTCCTCAGCGCGCTGGTCGCGGTGAGCCCGAAGACCGGCGGCGTCCTCGCCTACTACGGCGGCCCGGACATCGTGAAGAACGCCGAGGGCAAGGACCAGACCGGCCAGGACCGGGCCAACCAGGCGCGGAACCCCGGTTCGTCGTTCAAGGCGTTCGACCTCACCGCGTACCTGAAGATGGGCAAGGGCCTCGGCGACACCTTCGACGGGCAGAACAACCGGAAGTTCGGCAACCCGCCGCGGACGATCCGCAACGCGGGCGAGAGTTCCAGCTGCGGCCCGGAGTGCACCGTCGCCGAGGCGATGGAGATCTCGGCGAACACCGTGTTCTACGACATGGTCTACAACATCACGAAGCCGGCGCGGGTGGCCCAGGCCGCCAACGAAGCGGGCGTGCCGACGTCGCCGCAGATGAGCCAGGACATCAACATCGCGCTCGGCGGTGGCGCCACCGTGGCGACGCCGGAGGCCATGGCCGCGGGCTACGCCACCTTCGCCGGCGACGGCATGCAGCGTCAGGCCCACTTCGTCGCCAAGCTGACCAACGCCCAGGACGAGGTCGAGTTCGACGAGAGCAAGTACCAGGCCAAGCCCGCGTTCGACAGCGACGCGCAGAAGACCGCGCAGATCGCCGGCAACGTGACCACGGCGCTCGGCCCGGTCATCCCCCACTCGAAGCTGGAGTGCCCGACCGGTCACCAGTGCGCCGGCAAGACCGGTACGCAGCAGTACGACCCGCGCGACGGCGACCCCGCGGCGTACCGGGACCGCAACGCCCAGACCTGGATGGTCGGCTACACCCCGTCGGTCTCGGCCGCGGCCTGGGTCGGCGGCGACGGCAACATCCCGCTGCACGACAACAAGAACAAGCCGATCTTCGGTAGCACCATCGCCGGTCCCATGTGGGAAGCGTTCATGCAGAAGTACCTGGAGGGGACCCCGGGCGAGAAGTTCGACAAGGTCGACCCGATCGGCAAGGACGCCAACGACGTCACCACGACGCAGTCGAAGCCGTCGAACACGCCGACGCCGTCGGACACGCCGACCTCGACCCCGACCGAGCCGTCCTCGGAGACGCCCACCGAATCCGAAACCGAAACCTCGACGTCGCGGACCCGGACCCCGCGGCCGGGGCCGGGCGGGTCCACCATCCCGCTACCGGGCGGCGACGGTAACGGGTTCGCCCGGCCACCGGGTTCGGAAGACGGCTGACCGAAGGGCCCCCGCACTGCGAGTGCGGGGGCCCTTCGCTGAACCACCGCCGTCCGTGGTCCGTGTGGAGTGTCGAGGGGTCTGCGCCCGCAGCCCACTTGCGTACCCGAGGACGGCCCCGTGTACACCGACCGAAATCGCTCGAGGCTCGGCCGCCGGCCGGTTCCGCGTGGTCGTTACCAGCCACGCCGGCCTCTCCCGCGGCCGGACGAACCGGACGAGCCCACCGCCGACATCGCCGCCGACCCGCGCCGCCGCCGCTGGAAGACCGTCCGCCGGGTGGTGTACGTGCTGTCCGGCCTGTTCTTCCTGGTGCCCGCGGTCGCCTTCGTGATCACGTACTTCGCCGTCGACGTGCCTTCGCCGGCCTCGGTCGCGCAGTCGCAGGGCCAGGCGGTCACCTACCTCTACGCCGACGGCACCGAGATGGGCAAGGACGTGCCCACCGGCGGGAACCGGCAGCTCCTCGACCCCGCGCAGATCCCGGACGTCGTCAAGAAGGCCGTGATCGCCACCGAGGACGCGTCCTTCGAGACCAACTCCGGGTTCGACGTCTCCGGCATCCTGCGGGCCGCCTACAACCAGGTCACCGGCGGCTCCGGCGGCGGCTCGACGATTTCCCAGCAGTACATCAAGAACGCCTCCGGCGACGACGCGCCGACGTTGACGCGCAAGTGGGTCGAGCTCGCGAAGTCGTTCAAGATGAACCAGACCTACGAGAAGGCGGACATCATCACCGCCTACCTCAACATCATCTACTTCGGCCGCGGCGCCTACGGCATCCAGGCGGCGGCGCAGGCGTTCTACGGCAAGGACGCCGCCCAGCTGAACTTCTCCGAGTCCGCGCTGCTCGCCGGGCTGATCCAGCAGCCGGGCCGGTCGGAAAACCCGACGGTGGCTCGCGACCGGTGGAGCACCGCGCTGGACCGCATGCAGCGCAACGGTTACCTCTCCGCCGCCGACCGGAAGGCGGCGCGGTTCCCGACCCCGATCCCGCTCGTCGAATCGCGGCAGGGCAACACGGTCAACCCGTTCGTCAAGAAGCAGGTGAAGGCCGAGCTGGCCGCGGCGGGGATCCCCGAGGAGAAGTACTACTCGGGTGGGTTCCAGGTGTTCACGACGATCGACTCGAAGGCGCAGGACGCCGCCGAGCAGGCCGTGGCACAGGGCATGGCCGGGCAGACCGACGACCGCGTGCTCGGCGCGATGGTCGCCGTCGACCCGAAGACCGGCGGCGTGCTCGCCTACTACGGCGGCGAGCCGATCGTGAAGGGCCCGAACGGCGAGGACCAGGCCGGGCGCGACTGGGCGGACGAAGCGCACAACCCCGGGTCGTCGATGAAGCCGTTCGACCTCACCGCGTTCCTCAAGGGCGGCCGCGGGCTCAACGCGGTCTTCGACGGCCGCTCGCCGCGCTCGTTCCCGGACGTGCCGCTGCCGGTGCGCAACGCCGGCGCCAGCAGCAGCTGCTCCGAGGTGTGCACGGTGGCCGAGGCGATGCAGCGGTCCACCAACACCGTCTTCTACGACATGGTGCTCAACGTGACCAAGCCGGCGGGGGTGGCCGAGGCCGCGCAGGAAGCGGGCATCCGCACGAAGGACAACGGCGGCCGCAGTGTGCTCTTCACCGGGGACAACAACATCTCGATCGGCGGCGGCCAGACCGCGGTGACGCCGGCGGACATGGCCTCCGCGTATGCGACCTTCGCCGCCGGCGGCATCCAGCACAGCCGCCACTTCGTGCAGAAGGTGACGAACTCCCAGGGCGAGACCGCCTACGAAACCGGCGCGCGCGCGACGGACGCGTTCGCGGACAACGACCGGGACCGGAGCAGGCAGATCGCCGGCAACGTGACGGCCGCGCTGGCGCCGGTGATCCCGTTCTCGCGGCTGTCCTGCCCGGCCGGGCACGAGTGCGCGGGCAAGACCGGGACCCAGCAGCACACGCCGGCCGCCGACGAACCCGCGTCCGCGGCGAACACGAACTCGCAGACGTGGATGGTGGGCTACACCCCCTCCGTGTCGGCCGCGGTGTGGGTGGGCGGCGACGGCGACAAGGCACTGCGCGGCCCGAACGGCGCGCCGCTGACGCCGTCCGTCGTGGCCGGCCCGGTGTGGCAGCGGTTCATGCAGCTCTACCTGGCCGGGAAGCCGGCCGAGCGGTTCGACCGCGTCCAGGCGATCACGGCACCGCAGGACGACCAGCTGCAGTTCCAGCTCCAGCTCCGGCAACAGCAGGTGCAGCAGCAACAACAGCAGCAGCAGCAGGACGACGACCGCTTCACGATCGGCCGCGGCGACAACCGCGACCAGCGGCAACAGCAGCAGGACGGCGTCCGCGGCAACGACCGGCGCGACGGCCGCGGGCGTGGCAACGGCAACGACACCGGGCAGGCGAACTTCGGCCCCTGACAGCGGGTCGTCCGGCGAAGGAGGCCGTGACCTCGAAGCTGGGGGTCACCGAGGTCACGGCCGGTCAGGGGGTCAGAGCTCGACCACGGTTCCTTCGACACCGGAGCGGTGGGCGGCCTCGATCACGCGCAGGGCCTCGACCGAGGACGCCGGGTCGACCGGGAACTCGCCTTCGCCGCGCAGGGCGTCACGCACCTCGGCGTAGAACTGCTCGTAGCGGCCGGTCTCGGTGGGCACCGTCTTGACGTCGCTGCCGACGCCGATCCGGCCCGCGTCCGCCGCCGGCTCCACGCCCCAGCCGTCGTCCCCGGGGCGCATGCCCGCCTTGATCTGCGGTTCCTGCACGTCGAGGCCGTACTTGGTGAACGTGGCCCGCTCGCCGAGGACCCGGAACCGCGGGTTGAGGGTGCCCGCCAGCGCGGACGCCCACAGGTGCGACCGGACGCCGTTCGCGTGGTGCAGCGCGACGAAGACGTCGTCGTCGACCTGGACACCCGCCCGGCGGCGGTCGACCTCCGCGTAGACGCGGGTGACCGGGCCGAACAGCTGCAGCGCCTGGTCGACGATGTGCGCGCCGAGGTCGTAGAGCAGGCCGCCGGCCTCGGCCGGGTCGCCGAACTCGCGCCAGTTGTCCTTGGGCTTCGGCACCCAGCGGTCGTAGCGGGATTCGAAGCGGAAGACGTCGCCGAGCCGGCCGGACTCGAGGACCTTCCGCACGGTGAGGAAGTCGGAGTCGAGCCGCCGGTTCTGGAAGACCGTCAGGCCGACGCCGGCCGCCTTGGCCGCGTCGACGACCCGCTGGGCTTCGGCGGCGGTCGGCGCGAAGGGCTTGTCGACGACCACCGGCAGGCCGGCTTCGATCGCCCGCAGCGCGAGCGGCACGTGGGTGCGGTTGGGCGTGCTGACCACGACGAGGTCGAGGTCGCCCGCCCGCTCGAACAACGCGTCGGCGCCGGGCACGACGTCCGCGCCCGGGTGGTCGGTGCGCGCCTGGGCGGCGTTGCCCGACGTCGTGATGACCGCCGGGGTGAGCCCGGGGGTCGCCGCGACCAGCGGCGCGTGGAACACGCGGCCACCGATGCCGTACCCCAGGATGCCCACACGCAAGTCGTCCGCCATGCCCGTCATTAAACCCCGCCGCTCCGCAATAAAACAACAGCGTTGCCTAACTGACCAGACGTGCGAAGATCCGTCCATGGCGGACACCGGGGTGAACCTGCGCGACGTGCGCGCGCACAACCGCGCCCTGCTGCTCTCGCACATCCTGCGCGCCGGCGGACTCAGCCGCGTGGAGCTCGCCGAACGCACCGGGCTCACCCAGCAGGCCGTCTCCAAGATCGTCCCCGAACTGCTCGACACCGGCCTGCTGGACGAGCAGCGCCAGCCCTCCGCCGGGGTGGGCAAGCCACGCACGGCGCTGCGCATCCGGGCCGGCGCCAAGCATGCGCTCGGCGCGCGCCTCGACCGTGACGAGTACCACGTGCTGCGCACCAACCTCGTCGGCGAGGTCGAGGAGACGGCGGGCGGCCCGCTGCCGCCCGGCTTCACGCCCGCGCAGGCCGTCGAGGCCATCGGGGCGACCGCGCTCGAGCTCGCCGACGGCTTCGACGTGCTCGGCCTCGGCCTCGGCGCGGTCGGGCCGCTCGACCACCACGCCGGCCTGGTCCGCGACGCCACGAACATGCCCGGCTGGCACGACGTCCCCCTGCGCGGCCTGCTCGAGCGGCGCACCGGGCTGCCGGTGACGCTCGACAAGAACACCAACGCGGCCGCGTTCGCCCGGCTCTGGCCGCACGGCGAGCCGACGGCGACCGCGGTGGTGCTCGTCGGCACCGGCATCGGCGTCGGCCTGCTGATCGACGGGCGGCTCTACCGCGGCCCGCGGACCAACGCGGGTGAGTTCGGGCACACCACGATCGCGTTCGACGGGCCACGCTGCGCCTGCGGGCGACGCGGCTGCGTCGAGATCATGGTCAAGCGCGCGCCGGACACCCGGGCCGCGGCCGGCCTCCTCGGCATCGGGCTCGCCGACCTCGTGCAGGTGCTCGACCTGGAGCGGATCGTGCTGGCCGGGCGGGCGGTCCGGGACGAGCCGGGCGTCCACCGCGAAGCCGTCTCGGAACGGCTCGAGGAGCTGCTGCCGCTGCCGCACTGGCAGCGCATCGAGGTCGTCGAAGACACCTCCGGCGAGGAGCTCGTCACCCGCGGCGCGGCCGCCGAGGTCCTGGCCTCGTACTACGCGAATCCGGCGTGATCACCGGCTTCACCACAGCGCACGTCGATCACCGATACGATCCGCCTCGTGCCAGAGGAGACCACGCGGGAGGCGGACCCCAGGCCCGTGACGCTGTCCCGGGCGGACCGGGTCGTCCCCAGCTGGAACGAGCCACTGGCGGCGGCGGTCACCAGACCCGTCGGCGGCCCGCTGGGTGAGCACGCGGCGGTCGGCAGGCACTGGTTCTGGTCGCCCCAGCGCGTCGGCCTGCTGCTGGCCACGCTGGCCCTGATGCTGTGCTGGTTCGGCAAGGGCTCCTGCATCCAGCAGTACCAGGACGCAAACGGGAACACCCAGCTCGACTGGCGCGCGGGCCGCCCGTTCGTCGCCATGTGCTACTCCGACATCGTGCCGCTCTACGGCTCCGAGCGGCTCGACCGGCCGGGCACCTTCCCGTACTACACGTCGTGGCAGGAAAGCTCGCAGACCGCCGAGAACAACACCCGGTACATGGAGTACCCGGTGCTCACCGGCCTCTTCCAGTGGGCGAACGCGAAGCTCGCCCAGGGCTGGTACAGCGTCGCACAGGCCGGCTGGCTGCCGGGCGCGCTGCCGGTGGCGATCTACTTCGACATCACGGCGTTCTTCCTCGCGCTCGCCTGGCTCGTCACCGTCTGGGCCACCGGCCGGACGATGAAACGCCGTCCGTGGGACATGGTCCTGGTGGCGATCTCGCCGCTGGTGCTGGTGCACGCCTTCACCAACTTCGACGCGATCGCGACCGCGTTCACCGCGGCCGGCCTGCTCGCCTGGGCGCGGAAGCGGCCATTGCTCGCCGGGCTCCTGCTCGGCCTCGGCGCGACGGCGAAGCTCTACCCGCTCTTCCTGCTCGGCGTGCTGTTCGCGCTCTGCCTGCGCGCGGGCAGGCTCACGCCGTTCTGGAAGACGGCGGCCGCCGCGGTCGTGACGTGGCTGGCGGTGAACGCGCCGTTCATCCTCACCGCGACCCGCGGCTGGTGGGAGTTCTTCCGGATGAGCGCCCTGCGGCCGATGGACCCGGACTCGCTGTACAACGTCTTCTCGTACACCACCGGCTGGGCCGGGTTCGACGGCGTGCTGCAGAAGAACCAGACACCGACGTACCTCAACATCACGGTGGCCGTGCTGTTCCTGGCCTGCTGCGCCGGGATCGCCTACCTGGCCCTCGCCGCGCCGCGGCGGCCGCGCGTCGGCCAGCTCGCGTTCCTCGTCGTGGCCGCGTTCCTGCTGACGAACAAGGTGTGGAGCCCCCAGTACTCGCTGTGGCTCGTCCCGCTGGCCGTGCTGGCCATCCCGCGCTGGCGGCTGCTGCTCGGCTGGATGCTGATCGACGCCGTCGTCTGGGTGCCGCGGATGTTCTACTACCTCGGCGTCGACCACAAGGGCCTGCCCGAGGGCTGGTTCCTCGGCACGGTCGTGGTCCGCGACCTGGCCGTCATCGGCCTGTGCGTGCTGGTCGTCCGGGAGATCTACCGGCCGGCCACCGACCTGGTCCGGATGGACGGCGACGACGACCCGGCCGGCGGCTTCCTCGACGGCGCCCGTGACGTGATCATCCCGAACGCGGTCCGGCGCCGCCGGCGGGCCGTGACCGTCTAGCCGAGCTGTTCCCGCAGGTAGGCGATGTCGGCGGCCTGGCCGTCGGGCGGCGTCTCGACGACGACCGGGGCGCCCGCCGCGCGCGCGACGGCGACCAGCACCTCGGGGTCGATCGTGCCCTCGCCCTTGACGACGTTCGCGTGCCGGTCGCGGGTGGAGCCGAACTCGTCGCGGGAGTTGTTGAGGTGCACCAGGTCGATCCGGCCGGTGATGGCCTTCACCTTCTCGACGGCGGTGGCCAGGTCCCAGCCCGCGGCGAAGGCGTGGCAGGTGTCCAGGCAGAACCCGGCGCCGAACTCGCCGACCTTGTCCCACAGCCGGGCGATGACGTCGAGGTCGCGGGTGATCGCGTTCTCGCCGCCGGCGGTGTTCTCGATCAGGATCGGGACCTTGAAGCCGCCCTTCTCCTGCTCGCGCTCGAAGAGCTTGCGCCAGTTGTCCAGGCCGGCCTCGACGTCGTCGTTCGCGCCGACGTGCCCGCCGTGCACGATCAGGCCCTTGGCGCCGACCGCCGCGGCGCCGTCCGCGTGCTGCGTGACGTTCTTCCGGGAGGGGATCCGGATCTTGTTGTTCAGCGAAGCCACGTTGATCAGGTAGGGCGAGTGGATGAACACCTCGACCGGGTCGGCCGCGATGGCCTCGCCGTGCGGGTGCGGCTTCGGGGCTTTCCAGCCCTGCGGGTCGGAGAGGAAGAACTGGACGACGTCGGCTTTGCGCTCGGCGACCGCGGTCAACGGGTCGTCGTCACGGACATGGGCGCCAATCAGCATGCCGAGCACGGTACTCCGGACCCCTAGTGCGGCCGGTGAGCCCGCTTGGTGACGCTGGTGGAGTACCGTGAGCGCGTTCCGTGATCCAGATTTGGTCCGACTGCCGGAGGGCACCGATGGGGAAGCACGTCGCCCGGATCACCGCACTGGGGTTCACCCTCGCGGCGTCGGCCACGCTCGCACTGCCCGGCCCGGCGAGCGCCGACACGAGCCCCACACTCGGCGGCAGCTGCGAGGCCACGCTGCAGAACGGCGGGTCGCCCGGCCTGACCCTGGACGCCGGCGCCCCGCTGAACGCCCCGAACCAGCTCACGGTCGGCCTGGACTCGAGCTCGCGGAACACGAACGGCTCGAAGCCCCTGCTCACGTTGCCGCTGGGCGACACGGTGAAGGCGCTCGGCATCGGCCAGGTACCGCTGGTCGGCGACGCGACGGCGAAGGGCGTCTGCCCGGCCGCGCAGGGCACGCTCAACACCGTCGGCGGCCTGACCCAGGGCGTGGCGGGCGAACTGCCGCCCCTCCCGCCTGCCCCGCCTGCCCCGCCGGGGCCGCCGGGGCCGCCGGGTCCGAACCCGCCCGGCCCGACGCCGCCGGGTCCGCCCGGCTCCAGCACCGGCCCGGTCGTCAGCGGCCCGGGGAGCGCGGGCCTGCCGGGCGACGCGATCTCGGGCATCTTCACCAACGCCGCCCTGCTGCCGGGGAGCCTGGTCCAGGCGCCGGTGATCGCGCAGATCATCCCGGGCCGGCAGGTGCCGCCACCGACCGTCGACGCCGAGCGGTCCGGTACCGCCGAGGCCCTGCCGGGTGTCACGCCGCCGGCGAAGCTGCCGATGCTGCTCGCCGTGCTGGCGCTGGCGATCGTCGCGGCCGCGCTCGTCCGGGCCTGGATCCGCCGCAGCCCCGCCTGACGCACGGTCACCCCGCTTCCACCCGAATGCCGGACATTTTTGAGCGAGCGGGCGTCACCGAGCTGCCTTAGCGTCGTTGTACTGGGAAGTAGGCGACGACACCAGGGGCGGCGAGCATGCGGGATCGGACACGGAGGGCAACGGCGGTCGGTGCGGCGGCGGTCGTGCTCGCGGGTTCCGCCGTGCTCGGCATGCCCGGCACCGCCTCGGCCGACACCATCCCGGCCAAGTGCGGTGACACCGTGACCGCGAAGCCCGGCGATGTCATCTCGACCCCGTTCGGCCTGAAAACGGTGACGGACGGGCTGACCAGCCTGGTGGGCGGTCTGCTCGGCGGCCTCTGCAAGGTCACCGTGAACATCGTGGACACGGTCGTCGCGCCGGTTCCGGTCGTCGGCGCGCCCGCGGCGGGGGCGCTGAACAACACCGTCGCCGGCACCACGAACGGAATCACCCAGGCCACCGGCGATGTCGGCCGGAGCCTGAGCGGGGGTGGCAAGCAGTCGTCGCCGCAGCCCGGCGGCACAGGCGGCAGCCCGCAGCAGCCGCCGGCGCAGGGCGGGTCCGGGGGCGCGCCGCAGGGCGGCACCCCGGCCGGCACCACGCCGATCCCGGACGCGAACAGCCCGCTCCTGCCCGGCTTCGCGAGCACCCCCGTGTTCGGCGGCTTCCCGTTCACCTTCGGCACCGGCTACGCGCCGATGCGCGACTACAGCGGCATCCCGTTCGCGACGGCCGGGCTGTTCACGCCGTCGCCCGCCATCCGGTACGGCAGCCAGATCCCGGGCTACGCGCCGCAGTACGGTCTCACCGGTCCGGACGGCACCGCGGAGAACAATTCCGGTGTGCAGGCCGCCGGGCAGGCGGAAGCGCTACCCTCGGCATCGGACGGATTCACGAACGGGTCGAATCTGCCGCTGCTGATCGCGGTTTTGGCACTCTCCGGAGTCAGTGCGGGCCTTGTCCGCACCTGGGTACTCCGCCGAATGGCCGCTGCGAATTGATCCAACTGCCGAGTATCTTTCGCGTATCTCCCTCGTTCATCCTGATGTTGCCTCGAACGACGCCCCCGTAATCCCTGGAGGACAGCTCGTGCGGAAGACCATGACCGTCATCGCCATGGCCGCGTTCATGGTCGGCGGAGCGTTCCTCTCCACGGGCACGGCCTCCGCCGCCACGACCCTCGCGGGCACCTGCACGGGCTCGGTCAGCGGCAGCATGGGCGACACGGTCGCGGTCACCGGCGCCTCGGTGAAGGAACTGGTCCGCAAGGGCGCCCGCGACTACGTCAACAGCCACTTCTGGACCTTCGCCAGCGTGTGGCCGGATTCCCTCGCCGACACCATCGCCGGCAAGGGCGCGCTGACCGTCGGCCAGGTGCCGAACGCCGCGGGCGGCACGATCGCGGGCTCCGCGGTCGGCGGCGCCGTCGCCACCGCACTGAAGGGCGCGAACGGCCTGGGCGTGCTGGACAGCACCAAGAACGAGGTGCTTGCCGCGATTTCGTCGAACGTCGCGAAGAACTGCGGCCTGACCACGATCGCCACCAACTACGCCGCGCCCGCGACGCCGGGCGCCGGCACCCCGCAGGCCCGCACCGACACCGTCCCCGGCGGCGCGTCCGGCAACCTCTCGAACCTGAACCCGGGCACCAGGGGCGGCACAGGCGGCACAGGCGGCAGCGCGCCGATGCGCGACTACAGCGGCATCCCCACCGCCACCGCGGGCACCGCCGTCGCGCCCGGGGTGCGCTACCCGGCGAACGGCACCCTCCCCGGCGACCTCTCGGCGCCGCAGGCGGGCCAGGGCGACCAGAGCGGGCAGAGCGGCCAGGGCGCCGACATCCGCGACGCCGGCAACGCGCAGTCGCTGGCCTCGAACAGCGCGGCGGACGACGTGCAGCTGCCCATGCTGCTCGCGGTGATCGTGCTCGCCGGGGTGACCGCCGGGCTCGTCCGCACCTGGGTGCTGCGCCGGGCCGCCTGACCCCCGGGAAGAGACCCGCTGTCCGGCCGCCTCGGCACCCCCAGGTAGCCTTACCTGGACAAACCCTCCTGCCACGGACAGCCCGTGGCCGCGAGCCCATAGGAGGTGAGTGGTTGTGTCACGCCATTACGAGGTAATGGTCATCCTGGACCCCACGCTCGACGAGCGCACGGTCGCCCCCACGCTGGACAACTTCCTCAACGTGATCCGCACTTCGGGCGGTTCCGTGGAGAAGGTCGACGTCTGGGGCCGCCGCCGCCTTTCGTACGAGATCAAGAAGCACGCCGAGGGCATCTACGCCCTGCTGGACCTGAACTCCTCGGCCGACGCGGTCAAGGAGCTCGACCGGCAGCTGTCGCTGCAGGAGACCGTGCTCCGCACCAAGGTCATGCGTCGCGAGGTCAAGCGCGCCGCGGCCAAGCCCGCTGCCGCCAAGGCCTGAGCCCGAGGGGAACCCCGATGGCTGGAGACACCGTCATCACGGTGGTCGGCAACCTGACCTCCGACCCGGAGCTGCGCTTCACCCCGTCCGGTGCGGCGGTCGCGAACTTCACCGTCGCGTCCACCCCGCGCACCCTCGACCGGCAGTCCGGCGAGTGGAAGGACGGCGAGGCGCTGTTCCTGCGCTGCAACATCTGGCGCCAGGCGGCGGAGAACGTCGCCGAGTCCCTCACCCGCGGCGCCCGCGTCGTCGTGCAGGGCCGCCTGAAGCAGCGCTCGTTCGAGACGAAGGAAGGCGAGAAGCGCACCGTCGTCGAGCTCGAGGTCGACGAGATCGGCCCCTCGCTGCGGTACGCCACGGCCAAGGTCAACAAGGTCAGCCGCGGTGGCGGCGGTGACTTCGGCGGCGGCGGTGGCGGCGGGAACCGCGGCGGCGGCGGCGGTGGCGGCATGCCCGCCGACGACCCGTGGGGTTCCGCCCCGGCCGCGAGCAGCGGTGGCGGCGGCTTCTCCGACGAGCCCCCCTTCTGATCTCGTACACATCCACACAGATTTGAATTACCAGGAGTAGACAGTGGCCAAGCCACCCATCCGCAAGCCCAAGAAGAAGGTCTGCGTGTTCTGCAAGGCCGAGAAGAAGGGCCGCCCGGAACTGATCGACTACAAGGACACCAACCTGCTGCGGAAGTACATCTCCGACCGCGGCAAGATCCGTGCCCGTCGCGTCACCGGCAACTGCAGCCAGCACCAGCGTGACATCGCCATCGCGGTCAAGAACTCCCGCGAAATGGCGCTGCTGCCCTACACCTCGACCGCGCGCTAAGGGAGGGCACGGAAATGGCGAAGATCATCCTCACCACCGACGTGGCCAACCTGGGCGGCCCCGGCGACATCGTCGAGGTCAAGGACGGCTACGCGCGCAACTACCTGCTCCCGCGGGGCTACGCGATCGTGGCCTCCAAGGGCGCGGAGAAGAACGTCCGCACGATCCAGCGCGCGCAGGAGAGCCGTCGCATCCGCGACCTCGACCACGCCAAGGAGATCAAGGCGACGCTGGAGGGCCTCGGCGCCGTCCAGCTCACCGGCAAGGCGGCCGCGGGCTCGAAGAAGCTCTTCGGTTCGATCACCGCCGGCGAGATCGTCGACGCGATCAAGGCGGCCGGTGGCCCGCTGCTCGACAAGCGCGTCATCGAGCTGCGCGACCACATCAAGACCGTGGGCAAGCACTCGGTCGGCGCCCGGCTGCACCCGGACGTCAAGGTCGACGTGCGGCTCGAGGTCAAGGCCGTCGCCCAGTAGGGTCGGCACCGTAAGGCAATACGTCGTGAGAAGGCGGGCCGTCCCCTGGTGGGCGGCCCGCCTTCACGCTTTCCGGGGAACCTCGGACACCGCGGCGGCGTCGGAGGAGAATGGGCGAGGACGCGAAGGGGATGGGATCGCATGGCTAACGAGGTCAACATGTCCGCGCCGGCCGGTGGTGGCGGCGGCTTCACGTTCGACGCCGACAAGATCGACGGCGTCATCAAGAAGTGGCAGGACCTGCAGGCCGACCTGAAGCGCGACTACGCCGACGCCAACCTGATGGCGAACGTGAAGGCGCCCGGCAAGGAGTTCGCTAGCGGCGACTGGGAGAAGCTCGCGAACCCGTCCGGCAAGGCGTTCCTCGAGCAGAACCAGAAGATGCAGGACTACGTCAAGAACTACATCGACGCGCTCACCGCCGCGAAGCAGAAGATCACCACCAAGGAGTCGGACACCTACGCCGACCTCTCGAAGCGGGGGAACCAGGCCACGTGAACCGACGACTCATCGCCGTCCCGGCAGTGGCACTGACCGTGCTCGCCCTCGCGGGCTGCTCGGGCAAGACGCGCGGCACCGCCAACCCGGCGCCGTCCACGGCCGAGTCGAGCGGCCAGGCGGCCGGTGGCGGCTCCGCGCCGAAGGTGCCGAGCCCGCTGAACACCGCGTCGATCACCTCGGACGCCTGCGCGACGCTTTCGTCGTCCGCGCGCTCCACGCTCAGCCTCGGCGCCGGCTCCCCGCGCTCCACGGACAACGGCCCGAGCTGCACGTTCCAGGAAGCCGCCGACCCGGGCAACCAGATCGACGTGACCACGGTGACGGCGAACAAGAACGGCCTCAGCGACGTCTACGACACGAAGGCCAACGACGCGTACTGGGAAGAGACGCAGATCAGCGGCTACCCGGCCGTCTACGCCGCGGCGGTCGACGGGCGCAAGAGCGGCAAGTGCGGCCTGTTCGTCGGGGTGACCGACGAGCTGGCGGTCAACATCCTCGTGCAGTACGACAACGGCGCCGGCGCGGCGGACCCCTGCCCGGTGGCGCAGAAGTTCGGCGAGGCGATGGTGCAGACGTTGAAGGAGGGCTGACATGCTGGAACTGGTGCTCCTGGGCGGCTTCGCCGCGTACAACCTGGCGACGACGCATTCGGACGACCACACGTCGGTGCAGGGCGACCGCAAGATCGACTGCTACGACATCTGGGAGAAGATCACCACCGGTCCCGGTGCCGGCTCGATCGAAAACGGGCAGTCCGCGGCGAACCGGCTGAAGGGCGCCTACGCCGAGCGGCTCGGCACGATCGACGCGCTGGCCAAGGAGATGGACGCGGCCTGGACCGGCGGCGGGGCCGAAGCGGCCCAGCAGGCGGGCGCCCACCCGCTGCGGGTGTGGATGGAGGACTCCGGCACCAAGCTCACCGACTCCGACAAGTACCTCGGCGAGCAGCACAACGCGTTCACCACGGTCCACGCGCAGGTGCAGCAGGTGCCGAAGGACCCGCCGAAGAACAACCTGCTCAACGCGATCAAGCCGTGGACGACCGACACCGACCGGGCGATCCGCGACTACAACGCCAAGGGCCAGGCCAACGTCGACGCCTTCAACACCTACTACAAGGCCAGCAACGACAACGGCCAGAAGATGCCGACGTACGCCGCGCTGCAAGGCCAGCAGGAGAACGTCAACGTCGACGGCGGCGGCAAGGACGGCAAGAAGAAGCCGGGCGACAAGGACGGCACCGGCTCGGGCGACCCCAACGGCAACGGGAGCGGCTCGGTGCCGGGCGTCAACATGCCGCAGCCGGGTACCGTGCCGTCGTTCCCCGGCCAGCCGAACACCCCCGGCGGCAGCTTCGACCCGGGCAAGGTTCCGGGCTTCGACCCGTCGAAACCGCCGAACTTCGACCCCTCGAAGATCCCGGGCGGGAACTACGACCCGGGCAAGCTCCCTGCCTACACCCCGCCGAACTTCAACGACGGCACCCACTCGTCGGGGTTCGTCCCGCCGAAGATCCCCGGGGCAGGCGGTGGCTTCGGCCCCGGCGGCGGGGGCGGCGCGGGCGACTTCGCCATCCCCGGCGGCGGCTTCGGGCCGGGTGGCTCGGGCGGCATCGGCGACCCGTCGGGCGGCTTCGGGCCGGGCGGCGTCGGCTTCGGGCCCGGCGGCTCGACCGGCGCCATGCCCGGTGCCGGGGACGCGGCCGGCGCCGGCCGGGGTGGCGCGGGTGCCGGCGGGGCGATGGGCGGCGCGGCCGCGGGCCGCGCCGGTGCCTCCGGGATGGGTGGCATGGGCGGCATGCACCCCGGTGGCGCCAAGGGCCAGGGCGGCGGCGACGAGGAACGCACGTCGAAGTACCTGCTCGGCGACGACCCGAACGACATCTTCGGGACCGACGAGCTGACCGCGCCGCCGGTCATCGGCGAGTAGCGCACGCGGGATCGCCGGGCGCGTGCCAAGATGGGCGCGCCCGGCTCTTGCGGGTTCACCAACGATTTTCAGTGTCCGATTCTTCTGGGGGAAAGCGCGGTGCTGGACAGGCAGGTCACCATCACGACCGGCACCCTGATCAACCTGATCCGGCGCCGGGGCGGCGAACCGCACGCGGTGCTGTCCGAGAAGCCGACCTGGTACAGCGACGAGGCCCAGCGCGGCGAGGACGAGCAGACCAACGCCGAGCTCGCCAAGGCCGGCCTGTTCGGCCCGCGCGGGATGCACCCCGGGTTCGTCGCGACGATCGAGGCGATCGCCCGGCCGCAGCTGGAGTACTACGGCTGGATCGACGGCGGGTTCCAGGGCAAGCCGGTGAGCTACCGGCTGCTCGCCGGCAGCGCCGGCGGCGAGGCGTTCGTGCTGGCCAAGCACGAGGAGCTGGACGTCGTCGTGCTGGAGTCGACGAAGCCGCACGAGCTGCTCGACGACTTCCTCGGCCAGATCCCGAAGCTGGCACCCGGCCGCGGGACACCGCTCGCGGTGCCGAAGAGCCAGATCGAAGGCACCCCCCGCGGCGACGAAGGCAGTTTTGCGGTGCTCCGCAGCGATCGCCCGGCCGAGGGTTCGCAGGAGGCCGACGAGCTCCGCCGGATCCTCGCGTTGCGCCGGATGGGGAGCGGCAGCCTGTACGTCGCGGCCCGCAGCCGCACCGGCGCGCGGCACCGGATCGAACGCCCGGTTAACTACATCGATACGTCGGAAGGCCGGTGGCTGACCGAGGAGATTCCGGGCCGCGGCGAGAACCGGATCGCCTTCACCCCGGCCGACCAGCGCGTTCTCGCTGACCGGTTACGCAGCGCACAGGGCCGGCTCACCGCCGCCTGACGAAACCGGCGTTCAGCCCTCCGGGTAACGCGTCTACCCTCCGTGATATTCATCCACAGGCCGCGTGGTCCAATGGGCTCGAGCTGGTCCACGACACGCCGAAGAACGGACTTCGCGCGACACGCCGGACGAGTTTTCCGCGAGTTCTCCACACCTTGTACACAGCCCCTGAGCTGGGCATTCACCAAAGGCGATCACGCTTGTCCCCAACTTGTCCACAGCTCTCGCGGCACCTGTGACTGGTTACCCCCATTCATCCCCAGGTTGTCCACAGAAGGGTCCCCACCCTGAATTGCCATCGGCCTTCCGGGGGATCTAGCGTGCCCGCTCGGGCCTGTACTCACGGTGGCGCTCCGCGTGTCTGCGGCAGCCGGTCGGCGTTGTCGCCGATCATCGGGGGACGAGGTCCGGTGGCCGGGAGCGCGAGCGACGGCCACGTGCTTCGAGAGCGAAGATCCGGCATAATCGAACGGGTGTTCGACACGATGAGGAGGTGTCCGGGGCGGTGGCGCTGACCGACGACCGCAGTCCGATGTATGCGGAGGAAGACCCGGGTCCGAGCGACCCCGGTCCCGGTGGCGGTGGGGGCTTCGACCGCCAGCCGCCGCAGGACATCGCGGCCGAGCAGTCCGTGCTCGGCGGCATGCTGCTGTCCAAGGACGCGGTCGCCGACGTCATCGAGGCGCTCGGCCCCGACGACTTCTACAAGCCGGCGCACCAGGCGATCTACGACTGCATCCTCGACCTCTACGGCCGCGGCGAGCCCGCCGACCCGATCACGGTGTCGGCCGAGCTGGAGCGGCGCGGTGAGCTGGGCCGCGTCGGCGGCGCGCCCTACCTGCACACGCTGATCGCGACGGTGCCGACGGCGGCGAACGCGGGCTACTACGCCGAGATCGTCTCGGAGAAGGCGGTGCTGCGCCGGCTCGTCGAGGCGGGCACCCGGATCGTGCAGTACGGCTACGGCGCGGCGGCGGGCGACGGCGCGAACATCGACGAGGTCGTCGACCGCGCGCAGGCCGCCATCTACGACGTCACCGAGCGGCGGACCAGCGAGGACTACGTCGCGCTGGAAGAGCTGCTGCAGCCGACGATGGACGAGATCGACGCGATCGCGTCGCGCGGCGGCCAGTCCCAGGGCATCCCGACCGGGTTCGCCGACTTCGACGAGCTGACCAACGGCCTGCACCCGGGTCAGATGATCATCGTCGCGGCCCGCCCGGGTGTCGGCAAGTCGACACTGGGCCTGGACTTCGCGCGGTCGGCGTCGATCCGGCACGGCATGACCAGCGTCATCTTCTCGCTGGAAATGAGCCGCACCGAGATCGTCATGCGCATGCTGTCGGCCGAGGCCAAGATCCGCCTCGCCGACATGCGCGGCGGCAAGATGTCGGACGACGACTGGACGCGCCTGGCCCGCCGGATGAGCGAGGTCTCCGAGGCGCCGCTGTTCGTCGACGACTCGCCGAACATGACGATGATGGAGATCCGCGCGAAGGCCCGGCGGCTGAAGCAGCGGCACGACCTCAAGCTCGTCGTCCTCGACTACCTCCAGCTGATGACGTCCGGCAAGCGCGTCGAGTCGCGGCAGCAGGAAGTCTCGGAGTTCTCCCGGCAGATGAAGCTGCTGGCGAAGGAGATCGAGGTCCCGGTGATCGCGATCAGCCAGCTGAACCGTGGTCCGGAACAGCGCACGGACAAGCGCCCGATGCTGTCCGACCTGCGTGAGTCCGGCTCACTGGAGCAGGACGCCGACCTGGTCATCCTGGTCAACCGCCCGGACGCCTGGGAGCGCGACGACCCGCGCGCGGGCGAGGCGGACCTGATCATCGCGAAGCACCGCGCCGGCCCGACGGCGACGATCACCGTCGCGCACCAGCTGCACTACAGCCGCTTCGTCGACCTCTCGCACGACTAACGGCGGTCGCCGATGCAATGAAAGAGTCGTTCATGACGTCTGAGGTCATGAACGACTCTTTCATGACGTTCGAACCCCGGCCCTAGCCCAGGGCGCTGTACCCGCGGACGAAGGCCGTGAGGAGCCTGCCGAAGTTCTCGCGGTCCTCCTCCGGCCAGTCCGCCATGACCTCGGCGAACACCCCGCGCCGGAAGGCGTGCATCTCGTCGAGGTGCGCCTGGCCGGCCGGGGTGGGCACGAGCACCGCACGCCGTCCGTCGCGCTGGTCGGCTTCGCGGCGGAGCAGACCCTGCTCGACCGCGCGCGCCACGAGCCTGCTGGCGCGGGGCTGGTCGACGCCCATCGCCGCGCTCAGGGCCGTCACCGTGCTCGGTTCCCCGCGTTCGGCGAGCTCTTCGACGACGTCGAGCAGCTCGAACACCGGGTCGTGCGCGCCGCGGCCTCTCGCCTTGCCGATCCGGCTGAGGGCTCGCCGCTGCTGGCTGCGGCGGATCGCGATCATGGCCCGCTCGACGTCGGCCACCGCGTCCGTCATGGTTGCTCCACCTTCTCGAATCCTCCATGGCCGGAGCCCTCGACGCGGAGTCGCTGACCCGTCGGCACTGGCAGGTACTCAACACGATCGCCCTCGGCGCCCGCACGCCGGAGCGGGTGGATGCGGCGATGGCGCCGTTCGTCGCCGGCGAGAGCTCGATGGCGCCGAAGGTGGCCGACCTGCGCGCCCGCGACTACCGCACCACGCTGCGGACGCTGGAACGCTGCGCCGCGAACCTCGAAGCCGCCTGGAGGAATATCTCGGCGGACGGCGTCGTCTACTCTGGTAGTTGAACTTTCAATCACTGGAGCGTTCGATGACCCGCACCCCGGTTCTCTACCTCAGTCACGGCGCCCCGCCGCTCGCCGACGACACGACCTGGACCCGCCAGCTCGCCGGCTGGTCCGCCGACCTGCCCAAGCCCCGCGCGATCCTGATCGTGTCGGCGCACTGGGAGGAGGCGCCCCTGACCATCGGGGCGACCACGACCGTGCCGCTCGTGTACGACTTCTGGGGTTTCCCCGAGCGCTACTACCAGGTGCGGTACGCGGCTCCCGGCGCGCCGGAGCTGGCGGCGAAGGTCCGGAAGCTGCTCCACTCGCCCGAGACGCCGGTGCACGACGACCCGGCGCGCGGCCTCGACCACGGCGCCTACGTGCCGCTGGTCGAGATGTACCCGGACGCCGACGTCCCGGTGCTGCAGATCTCGATGCCGTCCCTCGACCCGCAGGAACTGTTCGACGTCGGCCGCAAGCTCGCGCCGCTGCGCGACGAAGGCGTGCTGATCATCGGCAGCGGTTTCTTCACCCACAACCTGAGCGGGATGGCCCGCGCCACCGACGGGACGCCGCCGGCGTGGTCGGCCGAGTTCGACCACTGGGGTGACGAGGTCCTGCGCAGCGGCGACGTCGACACGCTGCTGGACTTCCGGTACAAGGCCCCGGCGGCGGCGCTCGCGCACCCGCGGATCGAGCACTTCGCGCCGCTGTTCGTCTCCCTCGGCGCCACTTCGGACGAGAGCTCCGGCCGCACGGTGATCGACGGCTTCTGGCACGGCCTGGCGAAGCGGTCGCTCCAGTTCTCCTGAACTTCCGCCGGACGCGAGCGAGCCCCAGGAGCCGAAGTGGCTCCTGGGGCTCGTCGTCTCCAGGGAAGGAGAGCTTTTCGGTTCCGCTGTCGCGGGGCCGGGGGCGCTCCGTGCGAGGTCACCCTCGCGGCGCGGTGGAGCGCCCGCCCGCGGCAGCAGGATCGGGGGCCGGGCGGGCTCTGGCCGAACCCGCCCGGCATCAGCGCACTACTTGCGCTTGACCAGGCCCATCAGCTTCGCGAGGAAGCCGGTGGAGTCCAGGCCGGACATCGCCGGGACCTGCGGGGTGCTGTCCAGCACCGGCAGCTTGGCGTTCACCGGCACGGTCTGCGCGACCGGCAGCGTGGCCGGCAGGGCGGCCGGAGCCTCGATCGGCAGCGCGGGGGCCGCGATCGGGAGCGCCGGGGCCGCGACGGGCAGGCCGGTGGCCGGCACGTCCGCACGCTCGGTGTGCTTCGGCAGCGTGGTGCCCAGGGCCGACAGCCCGGTCACCGCGGGCAGCGCCGAGGTGGAGGGCAGCGCCGGCAGGGCCGGCTTCGGCAGGGCCGGAGCACCGCCGAGGGCCGGCAGCGCCGGCACCGCGACGGGCAGGCCCGCGGCCGGCACGTCCGCACGCTCGGTGCCGTGACCGCCGAGGGAGCCCAGCGACGACAGCCCGTTCACCCCGGGCAGGCCCGCGGCGGTGGGCAGGGCCGGCTTCGGCAGCGCCGGGGCCGGCAGCTGCGGGAGCTGCGAGACACCCGACAGCGGGCTGCCGACCTGCGGCACGTCGGCGCGCTCGCCGACCGGCGCGGTCACCGGCAGCGCGGGCAGGCCCTGGGTGGGCAGCCCGGCGGTCGGCACGTTGCTCGCCAGCCCGGCCAGCGAGGGCACGCCCTGCGGGCCCAGGTTGCCGGCCTGCAGCGCACCGGTCAGCCCGTCCATCGACGGCAGCCCGCCGAGCAGGGCGGCGACCGGCAGTTCGCGGTTCAGCCCGTCCACCGACGGCAGGCCACCCTGCATGGGCAGGCCGCTGCGCAGCCCGGCCAGCGACGGCAGCTCGCCGGCCGCCAGCTCCGAACCCTCGGCCGGGAACGCGATCGGGTCGACGTCCTCGTCGATGCTCGTCGCGTCCGTGGCGTGGGCGGTGGCGACCCCGAGCAGCTCGAGGGGCACCCCGAAGATCTGCACCGGCAGCGCGAACGCGTGGTAGCCGTTGATGCCCGACAGGCTGGAGTGGTCACCCGCGGTGGTGGCCTTGCCACCGTTGTGGGTGGTCAGCGTGTTCTCGCCGACGGCGTGCGCGACGCCGCCCACGGTCACCGCGTCGCCGAACAGCTGCGCGATCGCGGTCACCGGCAGGTCGAGGATGTTGCCGGAGATCGCGCCTTCGACACCGGAGGTGGTGTCGTCGCCCGCGTTCTCGACCTCGGTCATGTTGATGCCGGCGCCCTTGGCGACACCCGCCACGCTGGCGGCGTCACCGAAGACCTGCGCCACCGCCAGCGGGTCCACGCCGATGATGTTGCCGGCCACGCTGCCGCGGTCGCCACTGGTGGTGGCGTCGCCGCCCGCCTCCGACTCGACGTCGTTGGTGCCCTTGCCGGTGCCCAGCGCGGCCGCGGCGATCCCGTCGCCGAAGACCGTGCCGGCGCCCGCGATCGGGGCCTTCACGATGTTGCCGGTCAGCGCACCGTCGCGGCCGTCGGTCACGGCGTCGCCGCCCGCCGTCGCGTCGGTGATGTTGTCGTTCTCACCGGTGCCGATGCCGCCGAGGGCGCCACCGACGCCCATCGCCTGCACGGGCAGCGCGACCGGGGCCTCGACGATGTTGCCCGCGCCGGCGCCCGCCGGGCCGTGGGCCTTGACGTCGCCGCCCGCGTTGGACGTCGTGTCGGTCGAGCCCTTGCCGTGGCCCTGGCCGATGAAGGCGCCACCGATGTTGGCGACCTGCACCGGGGTGGACAGCGGGGCGGTGCCCAGGTTCGAGCTCAGGAAGCCGCCGTCGTCCACGGTGCTGCCACCGCCGCCGCCGGAGACGACCTTGGTCTCGTCGGCCGCGCCGGAGCCCTGGCCGATGAACGAGCCACCGATGCCGAAGACCTCGGCGGGCAGGCCCACCGGCACCTGGACGAGGTTGCCCGAGCCGGAGGAGTTGGCGCCCTGCGTGCCGTCGTAGCCGCCGGCGGTGACCGTCTTGTCCTCGGTCGCCGTGCCGGTCGCGTTGCCGATGTGGCTGCCGCCGACCCCGAAGACCTCGGGCGCGCCCGCGGCCTGGGTGTTGACGACGTTGCCGCCGAGGAAGGAGCCGTTGCCCTTGGTGTAGCTACCGTTGCCGGCGTTGGCGTCGGTCGTGGTGTCGTGCGCGGCGTTGGCCTGGCCGATGTACGTGCCACCGATGCCGAAGGCCTCGACCGGCAGCGCGACCGACGGGTTGAGGACGTTGCCCGACCCGCTCGAGTTGTCACCGGTGGTCTGGACGAAGCCGCCCGAGTCGACAGTGCTGGAGGAACTGCCGGCGCAGGGGATGCCCGAGGAGGCGTTGCCGATCCACGAGCCCGCGACACCCGCGACGTTCGCGATCGGGGACAGCGAGGCCGCCCCGCCGTTGCCGGACAGGAACGAGTCGTCGCCGCTGGTCTCGAGGTAGGTCGGGACGCCGAGGCTGCCCTTGCGGGTGTCCCCGGCCGTGGCGTCGGCGGAGGTGTTGCAGCCGTCGGAGTTCGACAGCGAGCCCCACACCGCACCGGAGTTGCAGTTGAACTTGACCGGCAGGGCGATCGGCGCGCCGACCACGTTGCCCGACCCGGAGGCCTGGTCGCCGGAGCTCAGCAGCGAGCCGCCGGAGGTGGCGACGGTGTCGGCCGAGTAGCCGTGGCTCTGCCCGTTGCCGAGCAGGTACGAAGCGGCGTTGCCGGTCACCTGCACCGGGGTGGCGAACTGGCCGGCCACCACGTTGCCGGAGAGCGCGGACCCGTCGCCGTTGGTGGCGACGTCCCCGGTCTCGGTGGTGCTCTGGCTGGCCGACCCGCCGGTCACCCGGCCGGTGCCGCCGGCGACACCGCCGCCGTTGCCGGCGATCTGGACGGGGAGCGCCCAGTCGAGGACGACCGCGTTGCCCGCGAGGCTGGAGCCTTCGCCGGTGGTCTTGACGTCCTGGTCGTGCGACCAGGTCTGCGAGTGGTTGCCGCCCACGACGGTCGCGTCACCGAGGACGCCGATCGCGTTGTCGACGATCTGGATCGGGACGACGACGTCGCCCGTGACCTTGTTGCCCTTGAGGTTGTTGTGGCTCGGGGTGAAACCGCCCCCGCCGCCGGCCCGGGCGATGCTGCCACCCAGGGTGCTCTCGCTGATCGGGCTCGCGTCGTCGAGCTGCTTGGCAGCGTCGTTCGCCGCGCCGGTGACCGGCTTGGTGCTCAGCTCCGTCTGCCCGGCGGGCAGGTCCAGCTGGCCGAAGGGGGTGCCGACCGCGTTGTTGGCTTCCTGGATCGGAACCGTCACGTTGAGGTCGAGCGGCGAGGCAGGGGTGTCAGGGTTGACGTTCTCGTCAGCCGAGGCGATGCCGGTGCCCAGCATCAGCAACCCACCCGTGACAAATGCGGTCTGGAGTCCGCGCTTTGCCCACGTCTGCATGGGGTTTTTCTCCTTTATTTCGGGTTCCCTTGCGGGTTCATGGGGGTGCGCCCGTCGAAAGAGGGGATGTCCGAGCGCACCGAGGGGAGGTGGAACTTCTTGCGGGCGCGACAAAGCGCACCGCCGTGTCACGGGTATTGCGCGGACGCCAAGCCGTCAGCGAAGGACGGACGTGGACGCGTCAGCGACCCGTGGAGGGAGGTGTTCAGTCAGGAGTGACGCCGGGCTGCTCGCCCGGGGTGCGCAGCGAGTGGCGCAGGCCGGCGCGGCTCATCGCCGCGACGGCGGAGTCGACGGCTTCGGTCGTCCAGAAGGGGACGCCGAAGTTGAAGCCGTCGAGGTGTCCACCGGGGGCAGTGGTGCCACCCGGGGCGGTGGGGACGGCCGGCGCGGCCGGAAGCTGCGCCGGGGTCAGCGGCGACGGCAGGTCACGGTGCCCGTCGCGGGACTGGCCCGCGGCACCGGTGACGTCGTCGTGGTGCGAACCCGCCGGCAGCACGAGCGCGGCTCGCAGCGGAGCGGGAAGCTCGGCCGGGGTGACAGCGGCCGGACCGGCCTGCTGTCCGGTCCCCGGGTTCGACGGCTCGTGCCCGGCCGGGTCGAGGCCCGGGAGCAGGTCGCCGTGCCCGGCCGGGTCGAGCAGCTGCCACACCTGGTGGCCGAAGTCCTCGGCCGGCTCGGGGGCGATGGCCTGCTCGATGACCTGGCGGGTGTCCTCGGGGTTGCGGACGATGTGCTCGGCCGCACCCAGGGTGCGCTCGGCCGGGCTCAGCACCGCGTCCTCGGCGAGGTCGGACACCGAGTCGCTGACGCGCTCGGAAACCTCGTGCCGGAGGGTGCGGCCGCACGCGATCTGCGGCTCGCTCCACGTCGTGGCTTCCTGGTGGCAGCTCGCGCCGGCCATGTCACCCGCGAAGTGCGCGGCACCGTGGTCCGCGTCGGCGAGACTGCCGTCGGCGGCCTCGGTGACGGCGGTGCCGACCTCGACGGTGTCGACGGAAGCAGTGTCGACAGACGCAGTGTCAACGGAAGCGGAAGCGGTCGCGCCGGAGACGAGCCACGCGGCGGCGGTACCCGCCACCGCGCCACCGACGACGAGCAGCGCACGCGACACGAGACGGCCGACGCGGTTCGCGCCCTGCCCCTCGTTCGTCGCGGTGCTCGTCACTCGTCGTCTCCTGTTCGTGATCCGGCCGTTGCGGAAGCGACCTAATCAAATCGGGGCGGCGCCGCGCATCCTCGACACGACTTGATGCCCCCATCGTGTGAAAGACACACGGTGTAGCCCGATTTGACGGTCGGTGATCTTCCCTGGCTGCCACGCGTGTCGGACGCGGCCGCGGGAAAGCGGCGGAATCGGGCGGAGCAACCGCTACGGTGAGCCGGTGACCCACGCGCGACGTGAAGACCCGTTTCTGCCGGAGCACGAGGACGTCACCGGGCTGATCCCCCGGGGCCTACGCATCAGTGCCGCACTCGCGTGGCGGCTGATCGTGGTGGCCGCGGCGCTGTACGTCGTGGGCTGGGTGATCGGCCGCCTTTCCGTCGTCGTGATCCCGCTGGGCATCGCCCTGCTCCTCTCGGCGCTGCTCGCGCCGGCCGTGCAGAAGCTCGTGGCGGTCCGGTTCCCGCGGGGCCTGGCCACGGCGATCGTGCTGATCGCCGGGCTCGCCGTGCTGGGCGGCCTGCTGACGTTCGTCGTCACGCAGTTCTCGAGCGGCCTGCCGCAACTGCAGAAGCAGCTGAACGAGAGCCTCAACCAGATCAAGGAATGGCTGATCAACGGCCCGGCGCACCTGCGCCAAGAGCAGATCCAGGAGTTCATCAACCAGGTCTTCGGCTTCCTGCAGAACAACCAGAGCTGGCTCACCGACACAGCGCTGACCACGGCGAGCACGGTCGGCGAGATCGTCACCGGCTTCCTGCTCACGCTCTTCATCACCATCTTCTTCCTCAGCGGCGGCGACGGCATCTGGACGTTCCTCGTCCGCGTCGCGCCCGGCCGGGTCCGCAACCGCGTGGACGTCGCCGGGCGCCGCGGGTTCGCGTCGCTGGTCAGCTACGTGCGGGCGACGGCGGCCGTGGCGGTCGTCGACGCCGTCGGCATCGGCATCGGGCTGTGGATCGTCGGCGTGCCGCTGGTGATCCCGCTGGCCACGCTGGTGTTCCTCGGCGCCTTCATCCCGATCATCGGCGCGCTCCTCACCGGGGGCATCGCCGTGCTGATCGCGCTGGTCACCAACGGCTTCATCGGCGCGGTGATCGTGCTGGCCATCGTGGTCGGCGTGATGCAGCTGGAAAGCCACGTGCTGCAGCCGCTGCTGCTCGGGCGCGCGGTGAAGCTGCACCCCCTCGCCGTCATCCTGGCGATCACCATCGGCCTGGTCGTGGGCGGGATCGCGGGCGCGCTGATGGCGGTGCCGATCCTGGCCGTGCTCAACGCCGGTGTCCGGTCCCTGCTGCACGAGGAGAACCCGGACCCGGCCGAGGTGAACGTCCTGAAGGACCAGGCGGCGCAGCCCAACGACGCCGAGCCGGGCACCCCGGGTGCCACGGTGCCGACGCGCGGCGAAGACGACGAGAAGTGACCGTCCGCAGGACGCCCGACCCGGTCACGCCCATGTGGCGCGGCGTGCTCGCGTTCCGCGTGCTCACCTGGGCGTTCGCCTGCGGCACGGTCATCGTCCAGAGCGGCGAGTACCGGCGCGAGTGGCTGGCGTGGACGGTCCTCGGCGTGATGGCCGTCTGGTCGGTCGTGAGCAGCTTCCTCTACCTGCGCGAGCGCACGCGGCCGCCGGCGCTGGTCGTCTTCGACCTCGTGCTGTCCACCGGGCTGCTGCTGACCTCGCCGTGGGTGCTCAGCGACGCGCAGTTCGCGCTCAACGTCCCGCTCATCACCACGGTGTGGGCGGCCGTGCCGCCAGTCGCCGCGGGCGCGCGGTTCGGCGCGGCAGGCGGGGTGCTCGCCGGGCTGGTCGTCGGCGTGGCGACCGCGCTGGCGCGGGAGAAGTTCGACCTCGACGTCGCCCGCGACGGCGTCCTGCTCGCCGCGGCCGGGCTGCTGGTCGGCATGGCGTCGACGATGGCCCGCCGGTCGGCGGCGCGGCTGGAGCAGGCGCTGCGGAAGGAAGCCGCGACGGCCGAGCGCGAGCGGCTGGCGCGGTCGATCCACGACAGCGTGCTGCAGGTCCTCGCGCGGGTCCGCAAGCGCGGCAACGAGGTCGGCGGCGAAGCGGCGGAGCTGGCCCGGCTGGCCGGCGAGCAGGAGATCGCGCTGCGGTCGCTCGTGACGACCGAGCCGGTGCAGCTGACCGACAGCGGCACGATGAGCCTGCGCGCCGCGTTGCAGGTGCTCGCGACGTCGTCGGTGCAGGTCTCGGCGCCGGCGGACGACGTCGAGCTGCCGGCGCACGTCACCGGCGAGCTGGTCGCCGTGACCCGCGAAGCGCTGTCGAACGTCGAGAAGCACGCGGGCCCGGACGCGCACGCGTGGGTGCTGCTGGAGGACCTCGGCGACGAGGTCGTGGTGAGCATCCGCGACGACGGACCGGGCATACCGGACGGCGTTCTCGAGCAAGCCGCCGCGGACGGGCACCTCGGCGTGGTGGAATCGATCCGGGGGCGGGTCCGCGACCTCGGGGGCAGCGCGACCCTCGACACCGGGCCCGGCCGGGGCACGGAGTGGGAGGTCAGGGTGCCGAGCACGAGGGGTGCGAGATGAGCGACGAGCCGCAGATCTCCGTGATGGTGGTCGACGACCACCCGATCTGGCGCGACGGGGTGGCCCGCGACCTCACCGAAAACGGCTTCGACGTGCGGGCGACCGCACCGGACGCCGACGCGGCGGTGCGCATCGCGCGCACCGTGCAGCCGGACGTCGTCCTGATGGACCTCAACCTCGGCACGACTTCCGGTGTGGACGCCACCCGCGAGATCACCGGGGCGCTGCCGTCGACGAAGGTGCTGGTGCTTTCGGCGAGCGGCGAGCACAAGGACGTCCTGGAGGCGGTGAAGGCGGGCGCGTCCGGTTACCTGGTCAAGTCGGCGTCCGCGGTGGAGCTGGTCGACGCCGTCCGCCGCACCGCCGCCGGCGACCCGGTGTTCACCGCGGGCCTGGCCGGGCTGGTGCTCGGCGAGTACCGGCGGATGGCCGACGCGCCTGCGGAAGGCGCGGAGCCACCCCGGCTGACCGAGCGCGAAACCGACGTCCTGCGCCTGGTCGCGAAGGGGCTGACCGCCCGGCAGATCGCCGAACGGCTCGTGCTGTCGCACCGAACGGTGGAGAACCACGTGCAGTCGACGCTGCGGAAGCTGCAGCTGCACAACCGCGTCGAGCTGGCCCGGTACGCGATCGAGCACGGCCTCGACGAGGAGTGAGCGTCAGGACAGGACGGTGAAGCCCGACCAGGTGCCCGCCGGCAGCGGGGCCTGGCTCAGCCGCCACTGCGGTTCGCCGGGGTGCCAGGCGGCCAGCACGCGGTCGGCGAGCACGAGGTCACCGGCGGGCGACCAGCCGAGGCCGCGTCCGAGGTGCTCGGTGACGAACGGCATGCCGGGGGCGTGGTCCCAGGTCGGGCCGTCCGGGCGGAGCAGCCAGATGTCCCGCGTCTGCGTGCTGGTGCCGCGGTAGGCGGGGTTCGCGAAGTCGACGGCCCAGATGGCTCCTTCCCGCGAGGGCACCACGGTGGGCGCCGGGCCGATCGAGGGCCGGCTGAGCTTCTCGCTGCTGTTGTCGCGCAGGTCGACCAGGGTCAGGTCGGTCAGGCCGTCGAGCAGCAGCCAGTCACCGGCGGCGCCGAGGATGCGCGGCGCCTGCCGGACCGTGCGGCCGGTCGCCGGTTCGATCAGGGCGTCGGTCGATTCGGCGGCGCCGGCGTTGATGGTGATCAGCAGGCCGTGCGGGGTCTCGGTCCGCACCCGGGTGCGGCAGCTGGCGGGCTGGCCGCGGCCGGTCTCGCCGTTCGCGAGCGAGACGTGCTGGAGGCGGCAGTCGTCCGGCGCGTCCTGCCGGATCAGCCAGACGCCTTCGCCGCCGGCGTCCGGCCCCGCCGACCAGGCGCGACCGAGGGAGCGCGGCGGGCTCGCGGGTCCGGTGTACTCGAGGATTTCGAAGGGCTCGTCGTCCTTGGGGTACGGCGGGCGGACCGTCAGGACGACGTGCTTCCCGACCCGCAGGACGTCCAGCCGCACGTCCCCACCGGGGTAGCCGGGCGGGGTGGCCACCGGGCCGCGGTCGGCGTCGAAGAGGGTGGGTGCGACGGTCGGCAGCAGCGCGGTGACGCTGATGCCGCCGGTCGCCTGGATGCCGGAGAGCTCCGCCGGTGGCGCCGGCGGCGGAGGCGGCGCCGGGAGTTTGTTGGTGCACGCGGACAGCAGGACAGCGGCCACGACGGCAACGGCTGCGCGAACTACGGGTCCGTTCAGGGTTTTCCCCCGATCTCCCTGGTGAAAACCGGTTCTACCATCGATGGCATGGGCGAGGAAGAGACACCGGTGACCGAAACCAAGCCGTTGAGCGAGCGCGATCTCCGGGTGTCGGACGACGAGCGCGAGCACGTCGTCGGAGTGCTGCAGAAGGCGATCGGCCGCGGGATGATCGACCTCGACGAGTTCACCGAGCGCACCGACCGCGCGCTGGCGTCGCGGACGCGCGGCGAGCTGAACGCCGTGCTGGCCGACCTCGCCGGCCTCTACCACCCGGCCGCGGCCCTCGCCGCCGCGCCGGCGTACGCGGCGCCGGCGGGCTACCCCGGCTACTCGACCGGCCAGCGGTTCGAGCTGAACGCGAAGTACTCGTCGCTGGTCCGCGGCGGGCCGTGGGTGGTGCCGGCCGAGCTGGTGGTGCGCAACAAGTACGGCTCGACGAAGCTGGACTTCACCGAGGCCCAGGTGCAGTCGCCGGTGGTGCACATCGAGCTGGACGCCAAGTGGGGTTCGGTCGAGATCATCATCCCGGAGCACGCTTCGGTGGACCTCAACGCGATCAGCGACGTCAAGTTCGGCTCGATGGAGGACAAGACGCGCAGCAACGGCCGGATGGGCAATCCGCGGTACGTGCTCACCGGCCGCGTGCACGGCGGCTCGCTGGTCGTCCGGCACCCGCGGCGCGGGCTGTTCGGCTAGCCGGGGCCCCTCTGCCCCCGGCGTCAAGGAGGCCTCCCCACCCAGGCATCGGGTGGGGAGGCCTTCGCCGTGTTCAGGCGGCCCGCAGGTTCCGGGCGACGAAGTGCACGAGGACGGCGAAGGCGACGGCGGCGAGCCCGGCGACGACGTGCAGCCCGGCGGGCAGGCCGTGCGAGCCGGCGACGGCGTTGCCCAGCGTGCCGACGGTGGCGAGGCCGAAGGCGTAGCCGAACTCGTTGACCGTCTGGGCCAGCGAAGCGGCAGCGCCCGCCTTGCGCACCGGAACCGAGCCGACGACGAGGTCGGTACCCAGCGCGACCATCGGCCCGACACCCAGCGACGTCACGGCGAACCCGAGCGACGGCCACAGCGGCCCGCCCGCGGGATCGACGAGGGCGAGGATCGCCATCCCGGACGCGGCGAGGGCCACCCCGCCGGCGATCAGCCGGCTGGTCCGGACGTGCCGGGCGAGGACGGGAGCGGCGAGGAAGCTGACGGTCGAGGCGGCCATCCCGGGCAGCAGCCCGAGCGCGGCCCCGACGGGCGACAGGTGCTGCGCGAGCTGGAAGAACTGCGCGACGAACAGCATGGTCGTGCCGCCGAGCATGCTGAACAGCAGCATCCCGCCGAGCGTCGTCCGGAAGGCCTTGGCGGCGAAGAGGCTGAAGTCGACGAGCGGGTCGGCGAGCGTGCGCTGCCGCTTCACGAAGACGTACCCGACGGCCAGGCCGAAGCCGAGGGCGAGGACCGGCCCGGTCCCGACGCCCTCGCGCGCGAGCTCCTTGACGCCGTAGACGACGGGCAGGATGGCCCCGAGCGAGAGGGCAACACTGGGCAGGTCGAGCCGGCCGGCGGTCTCGTCCCGGTATTCCGGCAGCAGCTTCGGGCCGATGACCAGCAGGAGGACCATGGCCGGGACGCCGAGCAGGAAGACCGAGCCCCACCAGAAGTGTTCGAGCATGAACCCGCCGACCATCGGCCCGACGATGGCACCGACGGTGAAGCAGCCGGCCCAGATCCCGATGGCTTCGGCCCGCTGCCGCGGGTTCTGGAACATGGTGCCGATGAGCGAGAGCGTCGAGGGGGCAAGCGTCGCCCCGGCAATTCCGAGCACAGCCCGCGCGGCGATGAGCATCCCGGCACTGGTGGAGAAGGCGGCGACAACGGAGGCAACCCCGAAGGCGGCGGCCCCGATGAGAAGAAGTTTCCGGCGTCCGATCCGGTCCCCGAGGGTTCCCATGGTGACCATGAACCCGGCGACCATGAAGCCGTAGGTGTCCATGATCCAGAGCTGTTCGGTGCCATCGGCGTGCAGGCTGACGGCGAGGTTGGGCAGGGCGAGCACGAGGACGAAGACGTCCAGCGAGACGAGCAGGGCGGGCAGGGCGAGCACGGCCAGCCCGACCCAGGCCCGACGCCCGGCCCTGACGGCGCTGACCGGGGCGGCGCCGGCCGGGGCGGCGCCGGCTGGGGCCTCGGCCGTGGCTTCGGCCGGAGCGGCTTCGGCCGGGCCGGAGATGGTGGCGGTCATGGTGGGTCCTCTCGACTCGAGGTGCTCGCTTTCACCTCTTCGTCGAGCGGCCGGACGCGGGATCGACAACCACGCCGGAGCTATTTCCGAGCGGAACGCGCGGAGGTTCGGGGCGGGTTGCCCACACCCCTCGATCAATGTGGACAACCACGCTGATCAAGGTTCGCACAGTTCGGCACTGTCGGTGATGACCGATAGACTGAAAGTGGGGGGGCGCCCCCGCGGCGGCGTGCGGTTTTGAGCCCGCGGGGCGCCGCACAGCTCAACCGGGAACCACTGCGCGGGCAGCCGCACAGACCAGCCGCGAACCACTGCGCCGGGCCACCCACAGACCAGCCGCGAACCGCCGCCGAGGCCGCCACGCAGCTCAACCACGAGCCGCCGAGCAGCTCAACGCCAACTGCCGCCCGGGCCGCCGCCGCCCTCAACCGCCAACCGCCGCCGGGCCGCCGCCGCCCTCAATCGCCAACCGCGGCCAGCCCGATCAGCCCGGATCAGCCGCGGGCTGCCGCTCGAGCCGCGGCTGGGTCCGATGTGGCCAGCGTGGCCTCCGCCAGGGCTTCGCACTCTGCGAGCGTCGCCGTCGCCAAGGTGGCTCCGACCGCGCGGATCGCCGGGGCGTTCATCGACAGGCTCGTCAATCCCAACCCCGCCAGGACCAGGGCCAAGCGCGGGTCCGCCGCCGCTTCGCCGCATACCCCGGCCGGCTTTCCTGTTGCCTTTGCCGCTTCGCCGATCAGCTTCAGGAGGCGCAGCAGGCCCGGCTGCCAGGGGTCGTTGAGCTTGGCCACCGCGCCCAGCTGGCGGTCCGCCGCGAACGTGTACTGGGCCAGGTCGTTCGTGCCGACCGAGACGAAGTCGACCGCTTCGAGGATCTCTCGGGCGCTCAGTGCCGCCGCCGGGATCTCGATCATCACGCCCGCCCGGGCGATTCCTGCCGCCCGGACTCGCGATGCGAACCACGCCGCCTCCTCGACCGTGGCGACCATCGGGGCCATCACCGAAACCTCGGCGCCCGAATCCTCCGCCGCGCCCGCGATGGCCTCGAGCTGGCGGTCCAGCACCTCCGGGCGGTCGAACGCCACGCGCAACCCGCGCACGCCCAGCGCCGGGTTCGGCTCGGCCTCCGGGGACAGGAACGCCAGGGGCTTGTCGGCGCCCGCGTCGAGCGTCCGGACGATCACCGGCTTGCCGCGGAACGGGGCCAGCACCGCCGTGTACGCCGCGCGCTGGTCGGCCACCGATGGCTCGTCCGCGGCGTCCAGATAACAGAACTCGGTGCGGAACAGGCCGACTCCCTCGGCGCCCGCGTCGGCCGCGGCCAGGGCGTCGGCCGGGGAGCCGACGTTGCCGTAGACCTTCACGCGGTGGCCGTCGGCCGTGGCGCCCGTTCCGTTCCACTCGGCGCGCTGGGCCACCGTGGCCGTGACGACCGGTGCCGACGGGTCCGCGATCTCGACCGTGCCCGTGTCGCCGTCCACCGCAAGCGCTTGCGCGTCCAGGGCCAGCAGCCCGCGGACCGCGACGACGGCCGGGATGCCGAGCGCCCGCGCCAGGATCGCGGTGTGACTCGTGGGTCCGCCCTCCTCGGTGACCAGGGCGAGGACCTGCGCCGGGTCGAGGCCGGCGGTGTCGGCCGGGGCGAGGTCGCGGGCGACCAGCACGCTCGGCGACGCCAGCTCGGGCACCCCCGGCGGGGCGATGCCGAGCAGCTCGGCGATCAGCCGGTCGCGCACGTCACGGACGTCGCGGACGCGCTCCGCCATGTACCCGCCGGCCGCGGCCAGCGCTTCGGCGAAGCCTTCGGCGGCCTGGTAGACGGCGCGCGCGGCGGGCAGCCCCTGCGCCTTGACCAGCGTTTCCGCCTGGGCCGCCAGCGCCGGGTCGGCGGCCATCGCGGCGGTCGTGATCAGGATCGTCGCCGCTTCGCCGGTCGCGGTCTCGGCCTGTTTCTCCAGCCGGCCGGCGACGATCGCGGCCGCCGGGGCGATCCGGGCGGCTTCGGCGGCCGGATCGGCCGGGGCCGGGGTGGCGGCGGGCTCGCCCAGCGGCTCGGCGACGCGGACGACGGGACCACTCGCGCGGCCGGGGCTGACGGCGACCCCGGACAGGGACGCCACGGCGGCGGCATCAAACTCAGGCATGGTCTAGACCATAGCTCAGATAGGCCGCGATATCTCGTGGTGGCGGGCACAAACCGCGTTGCCTTACCTGCTCGAGCACCGGCCGGACCTCCTCGTGCCACCAGGCTTCGGCCAGCTCGTCACGGCTGTGCACCGGCCGTCCGGCCAGCATACGGCGGAAACCCCAGGCCTCGGCCGAGTCGGCGAGCCGGAACCAGTCGGCCGGGTCGTCGAGCCACAGCCCGAGGCGGACGTCGTCCGGCATCGGCACGCGCTCCAGGAACATCCGCTCGGCGGTCTTCGACGGCAGGTCGGCGAGCGTCAGGCAGCGCAGCGCGCAGGCGACCGTGCTGATCCAGCGGACCCGGGCGCGGATCGTCCGGGCGCCGCGGGCGCGCGCGATGCCGACGCGGTGGTGGCCGTCCTCGACGAAGAACATTTCGGAGAGCCGCACGAGCCGCACCGGCGGCAGGTCGGCCGACGTCCGCGTCAGGTGCTCCCAGCGGTCGCGCAACGCCCGGTTGCGCGGCCGGAACTCGCGGTCGAAGTCCCCGGCGCGGGCGACCGTGCCGACGATTCCCGCCAGCGGCACGTCGTAGACGCCTTCGTCGAGTTCGGTCTGCTTGCCGAGCGCCTCGAGGGTCTCGTCGAGCGGCATGATCGCGAGCCGGTCGGGGCGGCGCGCGTCCGCGATCGCCCGCAGCTGGGCGGCATAACCGCGCCACCAGGCCGAGCCGAACGAGTCGCCCATGTGACGTCCAACACGGACGGCCGGATGATCATTCCCCCAGGTCGGCCGCGGTGGGGTAGGACGGCTGCGCCCCGTGCCGCGTGACGCTCAAGGCGGCGACGCGCACCGCCCGCTTCGCCGCGGAGACCAGGTCGGCACCGTCGGCGAGCGACGCGGCGAGCGCGCCCGCGAAGGCGTCCCCGGCCCCGGTCGTGTCCACGGCCTCGACCTTCGGTGACTCCACCCGCGTCACCGAGCCGGCTTCGACGACGACGGCGCCGGCCGCACCGAGCGTGACGACGGCCGTTCGCGGCCCGAGGTCGAGCAGCTTCCGGAAGTCGGCGCCGGGACCGGTGAGCCAGGCGGCCTCGTGCTCGTTGACCAGCAGGACGTCGAGCTTGGCCAGCGTCTCCGGGGAGAGCTTCGCCGCGGGCGAGAGGTTCAGCAGCACCTGCACGCCCTTTTCGGCGGCCCGCGCGACGGCGTGCTCGACGGTCGGCAGCGGCACCTCCAGCGAGACGACCATGACCTCCACCCCGTCGAAGACGGCGTCGACGTCGGCGGGCTCCAGGCTGGAGTTGGCGCCGGGGGAGACGAGGATCGAGTTCTCGCCGTCCGGGGTGACGGTGATGTAGGCGATGCCGGTCGGCCGGTCGCTGGTGCGCACGAGCCCGGTGTCGACACCCGCGGCGCGCAGCGAATCGAGCAGCAGCCTGCCGTAGGGATCGTCGCCGACGGCGCCGAGCAGGGCGACGTCGGCACCGAGCCGGCCCGCCGCGACAGCCGTGTTGGCTCCCTTGCCGCCCGGCGAGAGCACGGTGTCGCCGCCCAGCACCGTCTCCCCACCGGCCGGCCGGCGATCCACCGCGACGACGAGGTCGGCGTTGGCGGATCCCACAACGAGCACGTCAGAGTTCATGCCCGCACTGTGCCACGGCGGCGGTCAGGGCCAGGTCAGCACGGGCGGGTGGGAGATAAGTGAAGGTTTTTGTAACTTATCCGGGGCTGAGTGCGACAATCATGCGAGCAGCGGATGCCCGTCACTCGATCGGGGGATGTCCGTCCCCCGGCCGTCACTTCGTGGCCCCGGTCCCGCTCTCCTGGTGCGTCATCGCGGAGACGTGATGATGTTGCCCCCACCGGCGCGAGCCGGGCAGGGCATCGGGTCGCCGGCGCCGATCACGTAGCCCCCCGAGTGATCGGCGTCGGCGGCGCCCCGCCCCGCCCGACGGTCAGCACGACTTCGCGAGGCAACAGCGTGGGCGCGCACCTGCCGAATTTCCGCGCCGCCGCGGGGCTCAGCGCCCGCGGCAAGCGATACCAGCCATCGCCGAGAGCAAGCTTCTCGGCATCGCCGTAGTGCAGCGGAAAATCGGGGTCGGCCGGGCGGAATTCCAGGTGACCGCTCGCGAGCAGCCGCAGTTCGGCGATCTCGCGCCAGCTCAGCTCGAGCGTGCGGTAGTACGTCTTCCACTGGAGATCCACGTTCGAAAGGCGCAGGTCGGCGCGAAGCGTGCGCTTGTGGCTGTTGAACTCGAAGGCGTGCACGACCCCGGCGAGCACGATGACCGCGCTCCCCAGAATCCGGCAGACGGTGTGCAGGACGCCCGACGGGCCGAATTCGGCGGCCACGTAGACCCCGGCACCGAGCAGGACCATGGCGAAGTCGAAGAGCCAAAGCTTCCGGCGGTCCCACCCGTTGACGTGGATGCTCACGCGGGCCGGCTCGGGTACCGGGCCGGGGGCCAACCGGGCCACCGCCGGCGGCCGCGATGGTTCAGGCACCGGGGTGACCGGCCGTTCGGTGACCTTGCCGTACCTTCCGGCGACCTCGCGCAGGCGTCCCGCTTCGGCGGCCGAAAGCGTGATCCCCGGTACCAGGAACTGGCCTGCGGCCACCGGGGTCAGCCCCTGGTGGCGCTCCGCGAACCGGGCGTCGGCCGGCTCGAGAACGACCCGGAAGGAGTGTTGGCGGCCGGGCTCGGCCAGAACAGCGACAGCTCGCAGTTCGCCCCAGCGCGCCGCCCAGACCACTCCGCCGACGACGCGCGAGATTCCCGAAGCGTCGAGGACCAGTTCGTCGGCCACGGGTTCAGGCAAGGAGCGAAGGCCCAAGATCAGAGCCAGCAGCCCGAAAACCCCGCCGAAGACACAGCCGGCGATTCGCGGGCTTTGCTGGGACGCTGACAAGCCCATCCAGACGAGCCCGGCACCGATGGCGAGGAGTACCGCGGCCAGGATCCAGTGCCGGCCGGCCGTCCGCGAGACGACCAGGCCGTTGCTCTCCGACGTGGTCATTCGATCGAACCCGAGATGCGCTGAGCACCCTGGTTGCCGAAGAGAGGTGCCCCAGCCGCGGTCTCCTTCTCCGTCGGCTCTTCTTCGTCGTCGTCCAGCCCCTCGGCCAGGTGCTTCAGCACCTCTTTGACCGTCTCCTTCTTGGCCGCGCTCTTCAGTTCCCCGCCGAACTCCTCGCCGAACTTCTCGCCGAACTCCCGCCGGGCGTCGGCCGCGAACTCCCTCCCGGCGTTTCGGAGGTTCTCGCCGATGGAGTGCTCCGAAGAAACGACCTGGCGCCAAGTCCGCCGATCGGGCCGGGCTTCCCGCACCTTGTCGGCAAAGGACTTCGCATCCTTCGTCTCGAGCAGGCCGCCGACGCGCCGCAGCGGGCCGGGCAGCCTTTCGGCGCCCCTCCGCAGCGCGTCCCGCACCCGGCCGAAGATTTCGCTGATGCGGTGGAAGAGGTCCTGCGCCTTCTTGAAGACCCTGACCAGCTTCTTGATCCACTCCATGCACTTGCTGCCGGTCTTCACCGCCTCCGCGGTGCCTTCGGTGGCCATGCCCGCCGGCAACGCCGGACCCGGGTACCTGCAGGCGATGCTGATCAGCTTGCCGACGCACTCGGAGATCAGGTCCCGCACGATCGAGCGCACGACACTCAAGATCGTCTTGCAGATCTCGACCAGCTTCGAGATCGCGTTGGCGCCAGTCGCCACGCCGGCGTACGTCGCCGCGCGATCTTCGGCGAACGCGCGATAGGCATCCGCCGAGGGACCTTCCCAGCGTTCGCTGTCCTTCTTGACGGTGTCCTGCAGGTCGGTGCTGATCTTCTCCAGCTCTTTGCCGACGTTTTCCCAGGTGCCGACCATGTTCTCCAGAGCGGTCTGGTCACCGGTGAGCCAGTCGAGCGGCTCGCGCAGCCACGGGAAGAACTCCATCGCCCAGCCCACGGCCGCCGAGGCGAGGGTCCCGATGGGATCCGCGACGAGGCCGGCGATGCCCGTGGCGCCGAACCCGGCGTTCACGAGGCCTTCAGTCCAGTTGCCGTCGGCGACGGCGGTACCCGCGTCCCAGAAGTCCTGGAACAGCCCGGCGCCTTCGAGGGCACTGCGGTCGTCCGCCGCGTCCGTCTTGATCAACGGATTTTCGGCCACGGCTCAGTCCTCCACCTTGAACAGATCCTTGAACTCCGCCTCGTCGGCTTCCTTCAGCTGCTGCCAGAGCTGGATGCGGGTCGAATGGTCGTACGACGACGTCGACGCCGATTCGATCGCGATTTCCGCCACCTGCTGGGCAACGGCGCAGATCGCCGCGAGCGGGATGCCGAGCAGGCCGAACGCTTCGGGGTGCTCGGTCGCGCGGGCGGCTTCCTTGCACCTGTCGATCCGGTCGGTGATCGCCTCGATGTGCTCGCGGTGCATCTGCAGCTCCCGCGGGTCGACCGCGAAGCCGGGGCCGCCTGGTCCGGCCATGTTCTCCCCTCCCTCACCCGCGCTCAGCGCAGGTAGTCGCCGTCGCTGAAGTAGTCGTCGTCGTGGCCGTCTTCGGTCGACGGGCGCGGCGCGCGCGACGGCTCCGGTGGCGGCTGCCGCTCCTCTTCCGGCACGAACCGGGCGCCCTCGTCGCGAGGCGGAGCCGGTGGGGCGAACCCTTCCGGCTCGGGAACCGGGAACGCCTGCTCGAGGCGGTTGACCAGCTGGTTCATCACCTCGGGTCCGACCGGATCGGTCACCCCGGCCCGCATCGCCCCGGCGAGCTTGCTCTGCGCGGACCTGACGGTGCGGAGGATCTCCTCGGCGAGGTCCGGCTTGTCCCGCACGCTCAGCCCGATCTCCAGGCCGATGAGGTTGCCGGCGTGGTCGACTTTCACGCCGATCTGGCCGTCTTTGCTGCGCTCGGCCACCGAAACGGCCTCGATCTCGCTGACCATCCGATCGGCTTGGCGCTGCGACTCCGCCATCCTGGCCTCGAAGCCCGCGATCAGCTGCTCAGGATTCGACACGCGAACCTCCCCTGTTCACGTCGGTAACCGTACGGGCACCGAGTGTGGCACAGGGGTCCGACAGTTTCGGGAGAGTTCCGGTTTTCCCCACCTCTTCCTGCGGCAATCCGGGTGTTCACGCTGGTCAGCGACTCGTAGCGTGATCTTCATGACCACCTCGGACTGGAAGCGGACGATCTACGCGGCCCTCGCCCTCCCGGCCTACCTGGCGGGACCGGCGGTACGACGGCGGCTCGCTCGCCGATGGGTGGGCGCCGAGCCGCGAGGCGGGCGGGCCCTCGCCGGCGCCTTCGCGGCTTTCCCGGTCGCGTTGCTGGTCTGGTACCTCGTCGGCCGGATCGCGACCTTCGGCTTCTTCTGGACCGCAGACGACGCGGCCGGGTCGTGGGGCGGTCCCTCGCTGATCGGCGCGTGGACCGTGCACTTCTTCGTGGCGCTGGGCATGACCGTGGCGGCGATGTGGCTGCTGCGGCCACTGGTCCGGTGGCAGCTGCGCGTCCCCGAGCCGGCTGATTCGTCGCACAGCCAGTAACCGGTGAGGTATTGTCCGTGACGCAGGAGGGGAGATCGAACGCGAGGGGAGCGCGGTTCGGTGGGGTTGTTCGGTGACATGCTCGACGCTGCCAAGCACGTCGGGTCGGAGATCGCGCACGCCGTCCAGTCGGGTGGTGAGCGGCTCGCCAACGTCTTGACCGGCGCGGGCGTCGGCCTGCTCGCGGGTGGGCTGCCCGGCGCGATCGCGGGAGCGTACGTCGGGTCGCAGACCGGCACCGGGGCGGCGAACCCGCAGGCCGCCGGACTGTCGCCCGCTCAACTGGTCCAGGCCGTGATGACCGGCCCCGGCACCGAGTCGCTGCAGACGGTGCACCAGGCGGGCGTCGGCCAGTCCGCCTATCAGCGTCAGCTGGAGCAGGGCACGCGCGAGCTGACGTCCGGTCTCGAATCCGCGTGGACGGGCGGCGCGTCGGACGCGGCGCGGGAGCGGCTCCGGCCGTTGACGGCGTCGGCGACCTCGGCGTCCACCACTCTCGACCGCAACTCGGTGCTGGCCCAGGCCCAGATCGACCAGTTCCACCGGATGAAGAACTCGCTGCACCCGGACGTCACCAACCAGCCGCCCACGCGCAGCGCCTGGGACGTCGCGACGCCGTGGGACACCGACACCGAAGACAAGATCAACCAGTACAACCGGAAGGCGCAGGAGAACGTCGAGCGGTACACCGCGTATTCGCAGCAGTCCAGCGCGAACACCGCGGCCCGGACGATCGACTACGGCCAGCTCCGCGAGTACACCGGCGGCGAATTCACGGTCAAGGACCCGAAGAAGCCCATCGAGCCGCCCCCGCGGAAGCGGCCGCCGATCGCTGGCGATGACGACCGGTCCGACACCCAGGTGCAGCCGCCGCCCGCGGTCGTGCCGCCGCCTCCTCCGGGGCAGGTCACGCCGCCGGGACAGGTCACGCCGTCGGGGTCGCACCCGTCGTCCGGCGTGGACGACAGCGTTCGCGCGCAGGGTTACGTGCCGCCGTCGACGCAGTACCCGCCGGGCTACCAGCCACCGGGCTTCGGTCCCGGGTCGGGTCCGGGCGGTGGGTCCGGTCCCGGCTTCGGGCCCGGTTTCGGCCCTGGTTTCGGCCCGGGCGGCGGCTTCGGTCCGGGCTCGTCGTCCGGCGCCGGCGGCGGCTCGGGTGCCGGTACGGGTGCCCGCGGTCCGGGCGCGGCGACCGGCGCCGGCGTCCCGGGCGAAGGACGTCCCGGCGCGGCGGGCGGGGCCCGCGGCGGCGCGGCGGGCAAGCCGGGCTCGCCGGGAATGGGCGGGCTGGGCCACGGCGCGAAAGGCGGCCAGGGCGAGGAGGACACGGAGCACCAGCGCGCGTCTTACCTGGTCGAGGCGGATCCGGAGAGCATCTTCGGCAGCTCCGACGAGCGGACGGTGCCCCCGGTGATCGGGCTGTGATCTTCCTGCCCAAGGCCGCCCTGCTCACGGCGTGGGAGTGGGAGCGGCTCGGCCCGCCGCCCGCGGTCCTCGGCGCCGACAACCTCTGGCTCGGCGACGAGACCCGCAAGCAGCTCGAGGAAAGCGTCCTCGACGTCCTGACATCGCTCCGCCTCGCGGCGGGCGGCACGTTGACGCGGGAGTTCCGGGACGTCCTGCGCGTCCTGGGGAAGGGCACGCACCAGTTCACGGCGTGGCTCGGCGACATCGAAGCGGACGAATCAGGCGCGGTGCTCGTGTCCGCCGCCGGGCCGGACGCGCTGCGGCTGATCCGGAAGGACGACACGGTCCGGATCGACGTCGTGGAGCCGTCGCGGCCGGCGGAGTCGCTGGTGGACGTGCTGCCGCCGGTGCCGCCCGCGCGGATTTCGGCGGTGTCGATCCCGGAGGCGCGGTTCTCGGGCCGGGCGGTGGAGGAGTCCTACGACCTCGAGGACCCGACGGTCGACCGCGGTCAGGACCCGCTGCCCTGGGCACGCCGGCTGATGGCGGCCCGGCGGACGGGGTTGCACCAGTGCTACGCCGTCAACCAGGGGATCCGCAGCGCCCCGATCACCGCGGTGGACGTGGCGGGGACCGGGCGGGTGCTGACGTACGTGTACCCGGGACGCGAGCGGATGGTCAGCTTCCAGCCGGGGACCCGGGATGCGCTGGCCGAGGTGCTGTACGCGACCCTGAACGGGTTAGGGGGAGGGCGATGACGGACTCGTTTTTCAGCGGGGTCGGCTTCTGGGCGACGGACGCGCCCAGTGTGGGGGCGCCGCCTGCCGGTGGGCAGGGGTTCGCGATGAGCTCGGCCGAGATGCGGGCGATGCTCAAGAAGGCCGTGGACCTGCGGATCACGATCCAGCAGCAACGCGACGCCGCGCAGGTGCTGTCGCAGGCGACGCCGCCCGCTCGGGAGCCGGCCAGCACCAACGCCGTCGTCGGTCCGAACGGCGTGAACGAGGCCGGGCGGTTCTACCAAGGCCATCTCGACTACCAGTACAAATACCTGTCCGAGCTGATCAAGCGTCTGCGGAAGGCACTCGGGATGGTCGAGGCGGCCGACCAGCAAGCGGCAGACGACACTAAGAAGACGAGCGGGGACTTCGAATGACGAAGCGATCCATCACGACCATGGCCGCGATCATGGCCGGCGGCTTGCTGGTCTCCGCGTGCAACGGCACTCCGAAGGCCCCGGCGAGCACCACGACCGCGCCTTCGAGTACCGCTTCGGCGAACGGCGACGTACCGACAGTGCCGAGCCCTCTCCCAGCGACAGCACTCGACGGCAACCCGTGCGAGAGCGCCCTCGACAGCAGTCAGATCACACAGTTTCTTGGGCAATCGACCCCCGCCAAGGCCAGTGACACCGAACTCGGCCCGATGTGCCAGTGGAGCAGCGCTTCGGGTTCTGGAGCCGGCATCACCGTCGCGTACCAGACGAAATCCGATCAGGGAATCGGGCTGGCTTACCAGAACGTGAAGCCCCAGGCCGCGCGCTGGGAGCCGCTGGACCCGATCCAAGGCTTTCCGGCGGTCGCCTACGCGAACGTCGACGACAAGCGTTCTTGCGTCGTCGTCGTCGGTGTGACCGGCAAGCTGGCGTTTTCGACGGCGTTGACGCTCGGCGACAAGTCCGCGGCCGAGGGCAAGGACTGCTTCGACGCCGCTCCGCGTGTCGCCGACACGGTGCTGACCAATCTCAAGGCGCGGGCCTGAGCTGCACCTTTTCGTTACGCCGCGCAGATCGCCGTAACGCAAAATCTGTCGTACCAAGCACCTAGACTGTTCGGATGAGCCACCCCACGCGAAGGGGTCGCGCGCGTGCGGCTACCGAACAGGACATCCGGCGGACCGCCCGGAAACTGCTCGTCGAGCAGGGGCCGGAGGCGGTCACGCTGCGTGCCATCGCGCGGGAGCTGGGGATCACCGCACCCGCGCTCTACCGGTACTACGAGTCGCGGGACGACCTCGTCGAGAACCTGCGGCTGGATGTCTGCGCGGACCTGGCCGAAGACCTCGCCGAGGAGATCGCCGAGCTGCCGGACGACGGGGTGCTGCAGCTGTTCGCCATCTGCAAGGGCTTCCGGCGGTGGGCACTCACCCACACGAAGGAATTCACGCTCGTCTTCGCGTCGCCGACCGGTGGGGTGGGGTCGACGTCGGGGAGTGCGCTGAGCCGGGTCGACGAGCCGTTCGGGCGGATCTTCCTCGCCGCCGCGGGGCGGGTGCTCGCTCGGCACGACATCGTGCTGCCCTCGGCCAGCGGGGTGCCCGACGAGCTGCGTGACGACCTGAAGACCTTCCAGGAGTCGCTGGTCACCGTGCTCGTCGAGTCAGACCAGGGCGTGCCCGTCGAAAAGATCGACCTCGGCGTGACGTACCTGATGATCCAGTTCTGGGCCCGGCTCTACGGGCACGTCACGCTCGAGGTCTTCGGCAACTACCCGATCCCGATGTCCAAGCCGGACGTCCTGTTCGAATCGATGCTCGCCGACCTGGCGCGGGAGATCGGCCTCTACTCCGGTTAGGCCGCGTGGCCGCCGTCCACCGACAACACCGCCGCCGTCACGTACGCGCTGGCCGGCGCGGCCAGGTAGGAGACCGCCGACGCCACCTCGGACGGCGATCCGTAGCGGTCGAACGCCGTCAACGCCCGCTGGTCCGCCGCGTAAGGGCCGTCGGCCGGGTTCATGTCCGTGTCCGTCGGGCCCGGGTGGACCAGGTTCACCGTGATGCCGCGCGGGCCCAGCTCACGGGCCAGCGCCTTCGTCAGGCCGACCATCGCCGCCTTGCTCGTCGCGTACAGCGCCATGCCCGGGCCGGGCACGCGGTCGGTGACGCAGCTGCCGATCGTGATCACGCGGCCGCCGTCGCGCAGGACACCGGCCGCCGCCTGGGTTGCCGCGAACACGCCGCGGACGTTCACCGCCAGCACGCGGTCGACGTCTTCCAAGGAGGTTTCGCCGAACGCGCCCACGAAGCCGACACCCGCGTTGTTCACCAGTACGTCCAGCCGGCCGAACTCCGCCACCACAGCGGAAACGGCGGCTGAAACCGCGGCAGCGTCCGCCGAATCCGCCTGGATCGCCAGCGCGCGACGGCCGAGGCGCTTGATCTGCTCGACCACCTCGGCCGCGAGCGCGGCGTTGTGCTGGTACGTCAGCGCGACGTCCGCGCCGTCCTCGGCGAGCCGCAGTGCCGTGGCCGCGCCGATGCCCCGGCTGCCGCCCGTCACCAGTGCCACCTTGCCGTCGAGGGTCATCCCCGGTTCTCCTTCGATCGAGCCGTTTTCGTTGACAGCTCAATCAAATCGAGAACCGGGGGAAGACACCGGCGGCTTTCGGCCGTGGCGCTAGAGGACGATGTTGACCAGCCGGCCCGGCACCACGATGACCTTGCGCGGCGAGCCGTCGCCGACCATGGCCGCGACCTTCTCGTCCGCCAGCGCAGCCGCCTGGACCTCGTCCGACGACGCCGAAGCCGGAACCGTCACCCGGGAGCGGACCTTGCCGTTGACCTGGATCGGGTACTCGACCGAGTCCTCCACCAGGTACTTCTCGTCCACCACCGGGAACGGGCCCTGCACCAGCGAGTCCGCGTGGCCCAGCCGGTGCCACAGCTCCTCCGCCATGTGCGGGGCCAGCGGCGCCAGCATCAGCACCAGCGGCTCGGCCAGCTCACGCGGCGTCGACGCGGCCGCGCCGTACACCTTGGTGACGTGGTTGTTCAGCTCGATCAGCTTCGCGCCTGCCGTGTTGAACCGCATCTCCGCGTAGTCCTCGCGGACGCCGGAAATCGTACGGTGCAGCACCTTGCGGTCCGCCTCGGCAGCGTCCTCATTGGACACCCGCAGCTCGCCGGAGTTCTCGTCGACGACCAGGCGCCACAGCCGCTGCAGGAACCGGTGCGCGCCCACGACGTCCTTGGTCGCCCACGGGCGCGACATGGCCAGCGGGCCCATCGCCATCTCGTAGAACCGGAACGTGTCGGCGCCGTAGTTCTCGGCCATCTCGTCCGGCGTGACGACGTTCTTCAGGCTCTTGCCCATCTTGCCGTACTCCTGGGTGACCTCTTCGTCGTTGAAGAAGTACTTCCCGTCGCGCTCCTCGACCTGCTCGGCCGGGACGTAGACGCCGCGCGAGTCGGTGTACGCGTACGCCTCGATGTAGCCCTGGTTGAACAGCTTCCGGTACGGCTCCTTGGACGTGACGTGGCCCAGGTCGAACAGCACCTTGTGCCAGAACCGCGAGTACAGCAGGTGCAGCACCGCGTGCTCGACGCCGCCGACGTACAGGTCGACGCCGCCGGTGTCGTCCGCGCCGTACTCGCCGGGCCGCGGGCCCATCCAGTACTGCTCGTTTTCCGGCGCGCAGAACGTTTCCGCGTTCGTCGGGTCCAGGTAGCGCAGCTGGTACCAGCAGGAACCCGCCCAGTTCGGCATCGTGTTGATGTCGCGGCGGTACTTCTTCGGGCCGTCGCCCAGGTCCAGTTCGACCTCGACCCACTCGGTCGCGCGCGCCAGCGGCGACGACGGCATCGAGTCGCGGTCCTCCGGGTCGAACGTCACCGGCGAGTAGTCGGCGACCTCGGGCAGCTCGATCGGCAGCATCGACTCGGGGACGGCGTGCACTTCCCCATCGGAGTCGTAGACCACCGGGAACGGCTCGCCCCAGTAGCGCTGGCGCGAGAACAGCCAGTCGCGCAGCTTGTACTGGACGGTCCCCGTGCCGGCGCCCTGCTCGGCCAGCCAGTCGATGATCGTCTTCTTGGCTTCGGCGACGTCCATGCCGTTCAGGCTGAGTCCATTTTCTCGGCGAGAGTTGATCGCGGGTCCGTCACCGGTGAACGCCTTGCCGTCGAAGCCTTCCGACGGCTGCACGGTCCGGATGATCTCCAGGCCGAACTTCTCGGCGAACTCCCAGTCGCGGACGTCCTGGCCGGGGACGGCCATGATCGCGCCGGTGCCGTAGCCCATCAGCACGTAGTCGGCGACGAAGATCGGGATCTGCTTGTCGTTGACCGGGTTCGTCGCGTACGCGCCGGTGAAGACGCCGGTCTTCTCCTTGTTCTCCTGCCGGTCCAACTCGGACTTCCGCGACGCGGCGACGCGGTACTCCTTGATGGCGTCGGCGGGCGTCGCGGCACCGCCGGTCCACCGCTCGTCCACCTCCGAAGGCCAGGCCGCAGTGACCAGCTTGTCGACCAGCGGGTGCTCCGGCGCCAGCACCATGTACGTGGCGCCGAACAGGGTGTCCGGCCGGGTCGTGAAGACCTCGATGCCGGCTTCGCCGGACTTGAACGTGACGCGGGCGCCGTGCGAGCGGCCGATCCAGTTCCGCTGCATGGACTTGACCTTCTCCGGCCAGTCCAGCAGGTCCAGGTCGTCGACCAGGCGATCGGCGTACGCGGTGATCCGCATCATCCACTGCCGCAGGTTGCGGCGGAAGACGGGGAAGTTGCCGCGCTCGCTGCGGCCGTCGGCGGTGACCTCTTCGTTCGACAGCACGGTGCCCAGGCCCGGGCACCAGTTGACCGGCGCTTCGGAGATGTACACCAGCCGGTGGTCGTCGATCACCTTCTTCCGCTCCGGCGCGCTCAGCGCCGCCCAGTCACGGCCGTCCGGCGTCGGCCGCGAGCCGTCCGCGAACGCGGCTTCCAGCTCGGCGATCGGCCGGGCCTTGCCCGCCTCGGTGTCGTACCAGGAGTTGAAGATCTGCAGGAAGATCCACTGGGTCCAGCGGTAGTACTCGGGGTCGATCGTGGAGATGCGGCGACGCTCGTCGTGGCCCAGGCCCAGGCGCCGGATCTGGCGCAGGTAGGTCCGGATGTTCTCCTCGGTCGTCTTGCGCGGGTGCTGCCCGGTCTGCACCGCGTACTGCTCGGCCGGCAGGCCGAACGCGTCGAAGCCCATCGTGTGCAGCACGTTGCGCCCGATCATCCGGTGGTACCGGGCGAAGACGTCGGTGCTGATGAAGCCCAGCGGGTGCCCGACGTGCAGGCCGGAGCCCGACGGGTACGGGAACATGTCCTGGACGAACAGCTTGTCGCTGGGCACCGGCTGCCCCTCGACGGCGAGCGGCCCGACGGGGTTGGGCGCGTGGAAGGTGCCCTGGTCGGCCCAGTGGTCCTGCCAGCGCTGCTCGATCTGACCCGCCAGCGCGGCCGTGTAGCGGTGCGCCGGGACGTCGGTCCCTGTCGCCTCAGTCATGCCGTCATCCTTCGTCGCAGCTCCAGAAACAACTCGACCCCTCAGCCACCAGGGCATGAGGGGTCGCCGCGCCGGCCGGGCCGGGCCCGGTCAGCGCGGCAGGCTAAGGAGCAGCCGAGCCGTGTTCATACGTTCATCTTAACTTGCTGGTCAAAGCCGTTCCGAGGGGACCGCCAGTGCGACGAACTGGGTGACCTGCGTCGCGGAGAAGTTGTTGTCGCTGACCAGGATCAAGCTGCGCTCGCCGTTCGGCAGCTTCGGCCCCCACGTCATGCCCTCCAGGTTGTCCACAGTGGACAAGCCGAGGTCGGCCGCGTCGAAGAGGAACCGCTTCTTCACCGGCTTGACGTGCTTCGCGCCGGCCAGCGACGGCACGTCCAGGACGTTCGTCGCGCCGCTCGTGTCGATCTCGTAGACGCGCACCTTGTTGCCGACGCCGGTGCTGAACGAGCGCTCCATCATGAGGAACTTCGTCGGGTCGGCCTGGTCGACGGCCAGCATCGAGGAGACGCCGGTGGTGGCGAACGCCGTCGACGGCACCGGCGCGGCGAACAGCGGCTCCTGCGGGTACGCGTACTGGGCCAGGACCGGCCCGAACCGCGACTGCAGGGTGATCCGCGACAGCGCGCCGCTGGTCGTGGTCGGCTCGGGGCCGTCCTGCAGCAGCGGGCCCTCGACCTCGCTGGCCAGCAGCGAGCCGTACCCGGTGAACGTGATGCCCTCGAGCACCAGGTTCTGCCGCGGGCCGGCCGTCGGCGTCATCTTCTCGTTCGCGGGAATCGGCAGGTCACGGACGTATTTGCCGTCACGGCGGGCCTCGCGGATCGACGGGTCGATCAAGGTCGTCGCCGTGCGCTCGCCCTCCTGCGACCAGTAGTAGTCGCCGGTCCACGGGTCGACGCGCAGCTCTTCGGGGTCGATCGTCTGCTCGTTCTGCGGCTTCGACGGGTCGTTGAGCGCGAGCGGCGGGTACGGCGTGCCGTCGGGACGCAGCAGCGGCTTCGTGCCGGTGAGGGTGACCGGGCCGACGCCGTCCTTCGTCACCGGGAAGGTCGCGGTGTAGAAGCGGGCGGGGTTGATCGCCGACCGGTCGTCGCAGATCAGGGCGTAGCCGCCGGTCCGCGGGTCGTAGTCGATGCTGGACAGGCCGCCGACCGTCGTGCCCTGGAACTGCAGGGCGTTCGGGACGATCTTCTCGCCGAGCAGCCGGATGGGCCGCTGGTGACTCTCGGTCGCCTCGGCCGGCGCGGCGGCGAGGATTCCCCCGATCAGGGCCGCAGCCAGGACGGTGGGCAGTACACGCGGTGACATGGCCTGTAGCACAGTCGATCAGGGTATCCGGCAGGTTGCCGGGACGTCACGCTTATCCTTGACCTCGTGTTCGCTATCGCGCTGGTTCCGGTCGTGCTGGGTCTGCTTGTCGGCTTTGGTGGGTTTCTCGGGTTCCGCGAGCGTTTGACGCGCGAAGGCGGCACCGGGGTGCGCACGGAAGCGGCACTGCGCAGCGAAGAAGCGTTCAAGCTGGCCAACCGCGTCGCGGGCCTGCCGACCATGGCCGGGGGCGCGATCGCCGTGCTCACCGGGCTGGCCGGGCTGGCCATGCCGACCACCGGCGGTCTCGTCTCGGCCGCGCTCGCCGGCGTGCTCGCGATGCTGGTGCTGGTGATGGGCGGTGGCGTGCTCGGCAACCGGGCCGCGCTGACCGTGCCCGCGCCGGCTCCGGCCGCGCCCGCCGGCTGCAGTGGCTGCGCGTGCGGCGCCGGCGGCTGCGGCGTCTTCAAGAAGGACGAAGCCTAATTCCGCTGGAGGTCGCCCGGATGGGTGGCCAGCAGGGCGAGCGGGATGCCCTGACGGCGTAACACCTGGCTCCACAGGTCGCCGTCCGGCGAGGCCAGGATGTCGCTCGGCAGGGCGGGCACGATGACCCAGTCGTCGCGCTCGATCTCGCCCGCCAGCTGCCCGGAGTCCCAGCCCGCGTACCCGGCGAACACGCGCACGCCGCGGACCTTCGGCACCAGCACCTCGGGGTCGGTGTCCAGGTCGACCAGCGCGACCGGGCCGCGGACCGCGATCACGCCCGGCACGCTCGCCGCCGTCTCGCCGGTGCGCAGCGCGGCCAGGCACAACGCCGTCTTCTTCTCGACCGGCCCGCCGACGAACACCGCCTGCGGCTCGGCGACGTGCCCACCCCAGTTCGGCAGCACGTCGTTCACGGCGACGTCACTCGGCCGGTTCAGGACCACGCCCAGCGTGCCCTCCTCGCGGTGGTCGATGACGAACACCACGGTCCGGCGGAAGTTGGGGTCGACCATCGTGGGGGCGGCGACCAGGAGCGTTCCCGGTTCAACCTCGGCGTCCGCTGGCACGCCACCCATGATCCCACCCCAGACCCGGCTCGGGAACAATCGCCCCACGAGCCTCGTTTGAAACATGTGGCCGGCGCACTCCGTGTCCCCCGGGCTCACTGAAGAACCGCCTTTGTGGAATACCGTCCGGCTGGAGCCACACTGCGCATAGCCGCCGAGAGGCGACCTTAGTGCGTCGGCCACCCAGATCTCTTGACCTGTGTCCTACGACGGGGCCTTAACCTTGACTCCGTGACGATCAGCGCCCAGACGGCAACAGAACGAAGAGGGCCTCGGGAGCTGCTCAAGGACCCGGACTTCCGGCGTCTCCTCTTCACCCGCTTCGCCGCCAGCTGGGGCGACGGCGTCTTCCGCGCCGGTCTCGCCGGAGCCGTGCTCTTCAACCCCGAGCGCGGCGCCGACCCGCTGGCCATCGCCGGTGGGTTCGCCGCGCTGCTGCTGCCGTACTCGCTCGTGGGACCGTTCGCCGGCGCGCTGCTGGACCGCTGGGACCGCCGTCGCGTGCTGATCGTCGCGAACCTCCTGCGCGGGCTGGCGATCGCCTGCGCGGCGACCGCCGTCGGCTTCGGGTTCGGCGGCGTCGGCCTGTTTTCGCTGGCCCTGGCCGCGGAGGGCATCTCGCGCTTCATCGGATCCGGGCTTTCGGCGTCGCTTCCGCACGTCGTCGAAGAAGAGAGCGTCGTGACGGCGAACGCCTTCGCCACGACGCTCGGCTCGGTGGTCGCGGTCATCGGCGGCGGCTGCGCGATCGGGCTGCGGGCGCTGTTCGGCAGCAACGACATCGGCTCGGCCGAGACCACGGCGTTCGCGGTGCTCGGCACGCTCGTCTCGGCGTTCATCGCCCGCGGCTTCGCCAAGGGCGTGCTCGGGCCGACGGTGGTCGACGAGCCGCCGAACCCGGTGCTGGCCGTCGCGCGCGGGCTGGCCGACGGCGCGAAGCACGCGTGGCGCGCCCCGAGCGTCACGGCCGGGTTCGTCGCGCTGTTCGCGCACCGGGCGTCGTTCGGGGTGTCGCTGCTGGTCACCGTGCTGCTGATGCGCAACTACTTCACCGACCACGGGATCTTCCGCGCCGGCCTGCCCGGGCTCGGGCAGATCGCCGCGCTCGCCGGGGCCGGCCTGCTGCTCGCCGGGCTGCTGACCGCGCGGCTGATCCGCCGGTTCGGCCGGCTGCGCGCGGTCCTCGGTTCGCTGCTGATCGCCGCGATCGCGCAGTCCGCGCTGGGGCTGCCGATGCTGCTGCCGCTCGCGCTGCTCGCGTCGTTCCTGATCAGCGGCGCAGGGCAGGTGCTCAAGCTCTGCGTCGATTCGTCCATCCAGCTCGACGTCGCCGACGAAGCCCGCGGCCGGGTGTTCGCGCTGTACGACACGCTGTTCAACATCACGCAGGTGGCGGCGGTTTCGCTGGGCGCGCTGGTGGTGCCGGACGACGGCCGCTCGCCGGCCCTGCTCATCGCCGCGACGGCCTGCTACCTGGTCGGCGGCGCGGGGTACGTGCTCGCCCGCCGACGCACGATTCGCTGACGCAAACACTCGAACCGGTCACGGGGACTGCTCCATTGGCATTAGGGTGACGGGCAGTCATTAGTAGGTTCGAGGGAACACCGGGGGCACCTGTGACCACCGCGGGCGACGACCGTGCACGGCTCGAAGCACGCAATGCCGCGATGAAAGACCAGATGGACACCCTCCTGGAGAACTTCGAGCGGCAGACGGCGCAGCTGCGTGACGCCCAGGCGGCGGCCGCCGAGACCACGGCCGAGGTGACGTCCCCCGACGGGCTGGTCCGCGCCACCATCGACGCCGGCGGCGGCCTCGCGAAACTCGAGTTCGCGCCGAGCACGTTCGAGCGCACGACACCCGCGCAGCTCGCGAACACCGTCCAGTCGCTGGTGCGTCAGGGATCGCTGCAGGTCAAGCAGAAGATCGCGACCCTGATGGCGCCGATCACCGAAGGCCTGCCCGACCTCGCCGACCTGGTCGAGGGCGCGCCGTCGCTGGCCGGGCTGGTGCCGCCGATCCCCGGCTTCGACGAGCTCACCGAGGCACCGCCCGCCCCGCGGCCCGAGTCGTTCGAAGAGGGCGGGTCGATCCTGCGCAACGAGCAGGCGACCCCGCCGCCACCGCCGATGCCGGCCCCGAAGCCCGCGCCCAAGCGCGTCCGCCCGCCGCGTGACGACGACGAGGAGCCGCCGTCGTCCTGGATGACGAGGGGCGACTGATGCCGGACGGGGGTTCCGGGTTCACCGCGGAGCCGGACGCGGTCCTGCGCGCGTCGAACGGCCTGGTGACGGCGTCCGACGCGCTCGACAACGCGGCGAAGGCACTGCAGTCCGCCCTCGCCGCGCAGGGCGAGTGCTGGGGCGCCGACGAGTCCGGCAAGGCGTTCGCCAAGGACTACGTGCCCGGCGCGCAGGGCGCCGTCGAAGGCTTCACCAACCTCGTGCAGGGGTTGCGGGGGATGCAGCAGAACGTCGCCAAGTCGATGAAGGCCCTTTCGGGCGCCGACGAGGACGTGACGTCCCAGCTGAGCAAGGGGCAATGACGCGTGGGTATGGAGATGCCCGACGCGGTCAAGTGGCTGCTGCCGATCGTCGTCGGGGAGAGCTGGCCCGAGGGCGACGAGACCAAGCTGCGCGCGCTGCGGGACGCGTGGCACACGGCGTCGGCGGCGATCGGGCCGGTGTCCGACACGGGCAACCAGGCGGCGTCCGGCATCCGCGCCAACTGGACGGGTGACGGCGCCGACGCGTTCGCGGAGCAGTGGAAGAAGTTCGTCGAGGGCGACGAGGCGTACTTCAAGCAGCTGGCCGACGCGGCGAAGGCCCTCGGCGATTCGTGTGATCAGACGGCGCTGGACGTCGAGTACACGAAGTACATGATCATCATTTCGCTGATCATCCTGGCGGCCCAGATAGCGGCGATGATCGCGGCGGCGGCGGTGACGTTCGGCGGCTCGACGGCGGGCATCGCGCCGGCCCAGATCGCGACCCGGATGACCGTGCAGATGCTGTTCCGGCAGCTGCTCGAGAAGCTGGCGCAGCAGGGGTTCAAGCAGGTCGCGAAGGAGCTGCTGGAGAAGCTGCTCAAGCAGGGCCTCAAGAAGATCGGCATGGAGGTCCTCAAGAACGAGGCGATCAACCTCGGCATGGACGCGGGCATCCAGGGCCTGCAGATGGCCAAGGGCGACCGCAAGGACTGGGACTGGTCGAAGACATCCGACGCGGCGATCTCGGGCGCGGTCGGCGGGGTCGTCGGAGCGGCATCGGGGTCGATCGGCCGCGGAGCGACCGAGGGGCTGTCGCACAGCGCAGGTGGGCAGATCGCGGACGCGGCGATGCGGGCGGGTGCGCGCGGGGCGGTCGAGGGGGTCGCGCAGACGGTCGGGCAGGCGGCGGTCACCGGGGATCTGGGGTCGTTGACGCCGGAGCAGCTGCTGATGGGCGCGTCCAGTGGGGCCGTCGGGGGTGCTGTTGGGGGTGCGAAGGAGCAGCTGAACTCGGTTCACGAGGCGAACATTCCGCGGGCGGACTCGGATTCTGGGGATGGCTCTCGGGATTCGGGGGATTCCGGGGAGTCGCGGCGGGGTTCGGGGGATGAGGGCGAGTCGGCGTCTCGGGGTGATTCGGAGTCGCGGGAGTCTTCTTCGGAGCCTGAGTCGCGGCGGGAGTCTTCCTCGGAACCGGAGTCGCGGGGGGAGTCCTCGCCGGAGCCGGAGTCTCGCCGGGAGTCCTCGGCCGAACCGGAGTCGCGTCGGGAGTCCTCGCCGGAGCCGGAGTCTCGCCGGGAGTCCTCGCCGGAACCGGAGTCGCGCCGCGAGTCCTCGCCGGAACCGGAGTCTCGCCGCGAGTCCTCGCCGGAGCCCGAGTCTCGCCGCGAGTCCTCGGCCGAACCGGAGTCGCGCCGCGAGTCCTCGGCCGAACCGGAGTCGCGCCGCGAGTCCTCGGCCGAACCCGAATCGCGAAGCGAAGAGCCGCGGCGCGAGCCAGCGCCCGAGTCGCGGAGTGAGGAGCCACGCCGCGAGGCTTCCGAGCCGGAGTCGCGAAGCGAAGAACCGCGGCGCGAGGCGGCACCCGAGCCGCAGCGCGAGGCGCCGTCCCAGCCGGAAACGCGGACGGAAGCCCCCCGCGAGCAGCAGCCCGCCCAGCCGTCGCCGGCGTCAGAGCACCGCGCGCCCGAGACGTCACGGCCGAGCGCCGAGCAGGCGGAGCGTCCGGCCGCGCACCAGCCCGAGGCGCCGGCTGCGGCGTCTTCGACGGGCTCGTCCCAGGGCGGATACGGCATGGCCCCACCGCCGGGCTCCGGCCCGGAGCCGGGACGCCAGAGCGCCGGCCGCCCCCAGGACAACGTCGGAGCGGCCGGCTTCACGGGCGGCCCAAGCCAGCCATTCGCGGCGGCGGACGCCGGACCGGCCGGGTTCCAGAACGGACCGTCCCCGCAACAGGCCCCACCCCCGGGCGCCTTCCCACCCCCACCGGGCGGCATGCCGAACGGCGGAGGTCCAGGACGTCCCGGCGGCCCCGGCCCACGCCCGAGCGGGCCACCGCCCCAACAGCCAATGCCACCCCGCGGCGCCGGCGACCAGCCCCGACGGGTCCCACCGCAGGACCCGCGCTGGATGCTGCAGGGCGGGTCCCCACAGATGCCCCCGGGCGGACACCGGCCAGTCGGGCCGCCGCAGGGTGGCCAGCCGCCGATGCCCCACGGCCGGCCACAGCCGGGTGGGCAACCGCCGCACGGCGGACACCCCGGGGCGCAACCACTGCCCGGGGCGCAGGCGGGTGGACAGCCACCGCATGGCGGACAGCCAGGCGGGCAATCGCCGCGCGGCGCACAGCCGGGCGGACAACCACTCCACGGCGCACAGCCGGGTGGGCAGCCGCTGCCTGGGGCACAGCCGGGTGCGCAGCCGCTGCCCGGGGCGCAGCCGGGTGCGCAGCCGCCGCATAGCGGGCAACCGACGCAGCCGGGTGGACAGCAACCGCACAATGGGCAACCAGGTCAGCCCGGCGGGCAGCAACCGCACAATGGGCAACCAGGTCAGCCCGGCGGGCAGCAACCGCACAATGGGCAACTGGCGCAGCCCGGCGGGCAGCCGCCGCAAGGCGGGCAACCGGGGCAAACTGGCGGGCAGCCGCCGCTCAGTGGGCAGCCTCCGCACCGGGCGCAGGCGGGTGGGCAGCCGTTCCAAGGTGGGCAGCCGCCTCATCAGGGTGGGCAGCCGGTTCAGGGTGGGTTGCATCCGCAGGATCCGCGGCGGATGCCGCCTCCGCCGGGGATGCCTCCCCAGGGTGGGCAGCGTCCGCCGATGGGTGGGGGGCCGCGGCCTGGCGGGTACCCGAACCAGCCTCGTGGGCCTCAGGGCCCTGGGCCGCACCCGGGTGGACGGCCGCCGATGCCGCCTCCTCCGGGTGGGCGGCCGCCCATGCCTTCGCACGATCCGCGGGTGGGACCGCCCCGTCCGGCCGGGACGCCGCCGGTGCCGCCGCCGCGGTTCGGGCCACCGCAGGAGCAGTTGCCGCCGCGCGGGCCGTTCGAGCCTCCGCGGCCGATGGACCGTGCGCCGGACGGGCCCCGGCCTGCCGAGCAAACGGCACCGACCGAGCAGCCGGCACGGACCGAGCAGCCAGTGCCGACCGAGCAGCCGGTGGCCGAATCGCCCGTGCGGGAAAGCCCGGCCGGGCAACCGCCGACCGCACCGGCCGAGCCCACACGACCGCCGGTCGCCGAAACGCCGGCTCAAGCACGGCCTGCCGAACAGCCGACGACGGCGGCCGAACCCACCCGGCAGCCGGTCACCGAACCGCCGACACGAGAAAGGCCGGCCGAACGACCGGCACCGGCGACCGAACCCGCACAACCGCCGACGGCCGGGGCGCCGGTGCGCGAACAGCCGGCAGACCACGTCGCGCCGGGGCGGGATCGCGCGGGCGAACCGGAACGTCCGGTGGACCGGGACGCGCCTGGTGACGAGCACCAGCGAGCCGCCGACGAACGGCCGGCGGACCAGGACTCGCCCACCACCGAGCGGGAACCCGCCCAAGACCGCCCGGCCGACCAACACTCGCCCACCACCGAGCGGGAACCCGCCCAAGACCGCCCGGCCGACCAACACTCGCCCACCACCGAGCGGGAACCCGCCCAAGACCGCCCGGCCGACCAGGACTCGCCCGGTGACGAGCACCAGCGAACCGCCGAACAGGACCCAGGCGACCCCGTCGACCAAGGGGACCCGGCCCACGACCAGCCCACCGACCAGGACACAGCCGAGAGCACCGCTCGGCAGCACAGTGGCCCGGACGAGCCCTACCTCACCGATCCTGCCTTCCGGACCGATGATCCCGCCGGTATCCGGCGGATCGAAGACACCTTCATCGACTCCGGGAAGACCAGCCACCAGGACGGCGAGTGGCGGCACGAACAGCTCCACCGCGAAGCTCGGGAAAAGCGCGACGCGTCGCACCCCGGGATGTCCGATGCCGGGGCCGTTGCCGTTCATGCCTATACCCGGACCGAGATGGTCGGGCCGCTCAACAACGCGCTGCGGATGGGCAGCCCCGAACTTGCCCACCTCGCTCCGCAGGCCGCCGCGCTTGTCTCGGGGCTCAACGAACTTCCGCCGCATGAAGGGGTTGTCTCGCGGCGGGTTGACTTCAAGGGCGATCTCGGGCGGCTGCAAGCCTTCCTCGCTCGGTTCCACGATGGTGCGCACATCACCGAACCGTCGTTCCTCAGCTCGTCGAAGGTCGACGCGGACCATCCGCGCAGCACCTTCCCCGGCGAAGTCGAGATGCGGATCCAGTCGAAGACCGGCCGTGACGTCGAGAACATGGCCAGCCTCGGGCACGAGCGCGAAGTCCTCTTCAAGGCCGGGACGCAGTTCAAGATCACCGGCGTCGAACCCGGTCCCGGCCACCCGAAGGCCGACCCGCGGCGGCCCGGGGAACCGCACTACATCGTGCACGCCGAAGAGATCGCGCCCGGGGATCCGGGGTACCTGAGCGGTGACGATGCGCGTGACGCCATCGAGCAGCGCCGGGCCGGTGAGCGGGCCGACGAGGACCGGTTCCAGCGCGAAGCCGACGAAGAGCTCGCGAAGTTCTACGAGGAATACCCCCAGCACGCGCCGAGCAACGACATGGCGTCGAAGATCAACCCGTTCGACCCGCCGGGTGCGGAACCGCTGCCCGAACGGCCGCCGCCTGCCACCGGGGAGCCGGACGGTGGCTGGGCCCAGCTCGCCGAGCCGCTCACCCCCGGCGGGCAGCCCGTGCTGCACGCCGGGTCCGTCGAGACGCCGCAGCAGCACGCTCGCCTGCTGCGCGACGCCGTTCCCGAGCTCGCCGGGGTCAACACCCGCAACCACTACAGCCCGAACGGCCTCGAAAACGGCTACCGGACCAACGCCGCCGAGTCGATGGCCGCCTTCGACCGGCGGATGAACGGCGAGGACGTCGTGGCCGGGCCGGCGCGGCAGCAGAGCCTCGGCGAACAGCTCGGCGGGCCGTGGAGCAGCCGGGACAGCTTTGACGGCGTCGCGCGCGAGCTCGGGGAACGGCCCGTCGGGGCGCGAACGGCCGTCGCCTTCGAGACGCCCGCCGGGGAGTCGCGGCTGGTCGCCGCCGTGCACACCGAGCACGGGGTCCTGTTCGCCGATCCCGTCACCGGGCGGCTCGCCGAGCTGCCGCCGGGTGCCACCGGCATCCACACCCTGCCGCTCGGTGGCGGGGACGCGCCGCAACACCACGACGCGCCGCAGCACCAGGACGCGCCGCACGAAACACCGCCGATCGCCGACCGGCTCAACCCGCAGCCCGAGCGTGTCCCGCACGACGAGAACTACCTCTTCGACCGGGACCACCGCGGCACCGCGGCCGACCACGAGAGCATCCGCCGGGCGGTCGGCGACGAGGATATCTACCAGGACGTCCACGACCACGCGCTGGCCAAGCGCGACGCGGCGGAAAACCTGGCGCACCTGACCGACGACGGCGCCGTCGCCCTCCACGGCTACACCCGCGGCGAGTACGCCTACGACGTCAACGAGGCCCTGCGCCGCGGGCCCGACCACCCCGGCTTCGACCTCGCGCAGGAGAACACCCGCGCGATCATGGACGGTCTCAACCAGATCGTGCCGGAGGCCGGCGAGACGATCCGCGCCTACGACGTCGGCGGCGTCCCGGAGCTGGCCGATCTCGTCGCCAAGCCGTACGAGCCGGGCGCGGTGGTCGTCGAACCCGCGTTCTCCAGCGCGTCGATCAAGACCGACGAGTTCTCGACGTCGAAGTTCGGCGACGACGTCGAGCTGCACGTGCGCTCGAACAACCTGCGCGACATCTCGAAGCTCGCCGAGAACCCGGGCGAGCGCGAATCGCTGTCGCCGCCCGGCACCCAGCTGCTGATCCACGAGAAGCGGCTGGAGGTCGTCGACGGCCGCCGCAAGTGGGTCATCGTGGCCGAGGAGATCGGGCCCGGCCACCCGCGCTACCTCGACCCCGAGACCGCGAAGCAGAAGATGGCCGAGCGGCGGGCCGAAAACGAGCAGAACGCGCCCGAGTTCGAACGGCGCAAGCAGGCCGCGATCATGGACCGGCTCAGCGGTCTCGGCGAGCCCGAGCACGTCACCCCGCAGCCGGAACACCAGCCGGACCAGCCGGTGCACGACGTCCAGGACACCCCGGCGGAACCGCCGCCGCCCCCGGTGTCGGTGCACGACTACTCGCGGCTGGCGCGGGCGACCAACCCGCCGTTCGAACCCGCCATCCACGCCGGCGGGACGACGGAGAGCGAGCGCTCGGCGTACGTCCACGACCGGCACCCGCGCCTGCGCGACGTCAACCCGGGCTTCCGCGAGCCCGGCGCCATGGAAAACGGCTACATGACGAACTGCACGCGCGGTCCCCGGGCCTACATGGACCAGCTGCGCGGTATCGACTCGACGGCCGAGCCGATCCTGCCGCACGAGATGGGCAGCCGCGGCACGCTCGAACACCTCGAGGGCGAGTTCGGGGAGACGTTCTCCGCGCGCGGCAGCTACGACGACGTCATCCGCGAGATGCGCGGGATGCCGGTCGACCACCACGCCGTGGTCGCGGTGAAGTACCCCGGCCCGAACGGTGTCGAGTACGGGCACGTGGCGATGGTCGTGCACACCCGCGAGGGCGTCGCGTTCATCGACCCGCAGTCCGGCGACCTCATGCACCTGCCGCAGCCGGCGAACAGCATCAAGCTGATGCACCTCGGGACGCCGGACGAGGTACACGTCCAGACCGGGCACGACGCCGGCGACGCGCACGGCGGCTACGGCTCGGCGGCACCGCACGACGCCTTCCTGGCCAGGGACGACGTCGCCGCGGCGCTCGACGGGCACGCGGAAGCCGACTACATCCGCGCGCACCTGGGAGAACACCCCGACCTGGTGCGGGTGCTGTCCGACCCGGCCAACGACTACCTGACGCGCTCGCTGCTGGACAACCCGAAGACACTGGCCAGCCTCCTCAAGCACCCCGAGGCGATCCCGATCCTCGAGGGCGCCGTCCACGAGGTGAACGAGCGCGGCTACAGCGTCATCGACGACGTCGAGCGGCAGGGGGTCGAGCCGTTCGACCCGACTCCGGAGCAGGCGGAGATTTCTGCCGACGTGGCGGCAATCGTCAGAGAAATCGATAGCGACATGCTGCGGCACGGCAGCTTCGACCAGGACCGGGTCGGCGATTCGGAGTACTGCAAGCAATGGGTCGACGAGGAGCGCGAACGCTGGCCCGAGACACAGGGCACGCTGAACCGCATCACCGAGCGAATCGCCGGCGAGACCGATGGCCACCCGGGGTTCCGGCCGGAGCCGAAGGACAGCATCCGAGCGCTGGCGAAGATCGCGAAACACGACTGGGACGGTTCGAAACTGCATGACCTGGTCGGCACCAAGATCCAGTTCGAGCAGGTGGCGGACATGTACCGCGCGCTGGATGCGGTGCGCCGCGATCCCGAACTCACGATCGTCGACTTCACCGACCGCTTGGCCCACCCGAAGGACAGCGGTTACCGGGACCTGCAGATGAACGTCCGGCTGCCGAACGGGCACGTGGCCGAACTGCGGCTGCACCTCACGCACATCGACGGGGTGGCTGCGTACGAGCACGCGCTCTACGAAGTCCGCCGCGACTTCGAAACGTTCAGCAGGAAGGAGGGCCGTGGAGGCCTCCTTTCGCCGGAGGAGGCAGCCCTCGCCGCGGCGCTGACCGAGCAGGTCCGAAGCCGTTTCGAGGAAGCGTTCCGGCTGGGGATGACATCCGAGGAGAGCGGCTGATGGCCTTCCAGACCCCGATGTTCTACAAGTACTACTCCCGGACGTACCGGATCGACTCGACGCCCGACGGCGGGTTGATGGGCACCATCCTCAATCTCCACACCGGGTTCTTCGAACAGGACCAGGACAGCAGCCACATCCTCGAGCTCATCTGGTCGACCACCGAGTCGAACATCCGCGGTCCCTACAAAGAAGAAAAGTTCATCCAGGAGACCGAGTTCGAACGAAGCCTCTACCTGACCGGGGACGGCCCGATCTTCGCGCTCTACGACACCATCAAGGGCATCGACGATGTCGTGCGGAAGGAAGGACGCCGCCGGACACCGCAAGAGGTTGCGCTGATCGAAGCCCTCCGCAAGCGCACCTTCAAGATGTGGGAAGACGAGGCTGCCCGGATCGCCGCCGGTGAGCCGCCGTCTTTCACGGTGACGAGCCGGTTGAGCCCGAGGCAATGATTCACGTGGAACATCGACTTTCGCCTGACGAGCAGCGCACCCTCCTGGTGCGGCTGGGAAAGCTCGTGCGCGACCACCGCGTCAACCCCGGCCTGCCCGCTGTCGCCGACTTCCGGCAGGTCGGGAAGCACACGGAGACCGCGGGCCACAACACGGCCGTGCCGGAAGAGGTGGCCGACGTCTTCACCGAGCTGCGGGCCGGCATGTACGCCGAAAGCCGCGGCACCTGGCTGCAGGCGCGGTTCGCGCTGAACCCGGACGGCAGCTACGACTTCGACTTCGCCCTTGACGACGATCCGGTGTGGACCGACCCGCCCGAGCCGGCCGCCTACCCGGAAGAGCTGGCCACGTTCCCGCGGGCCGACGAGCACATCCCCGACTGGTGGCGGCTGCGCGCGCAACTACCGCTGGGCGTGGAGTTCCGGCACGCGGACGTCGGCGGCCCGGACGTCGAACGGCCGCCGCTGACCGACACCGAGGTGCCGCTCGTGCTGCAGTACCTCGAGCGCGAGGCCGTCGTGCACGAAACCGGCGACGAGCGCTTCCACACCGACGGCACGTGGATCTGGTCGTCGGCGGTCGCCGACCTGCTGGCCGAACACGGCGTGCCGCCCGAGCCGGACCTCGTCGCGCACATCCGGCGGCACCGCTTCCAGCCGCCGTACGTCGAGCCCCTGGTCCGGCGGACCGCCGAGGCCGACCTGCTGGGCGAGCCGCGGCCGAAGCCGTCGCGCGCCGACGTGAAGAAGACCGCCGGGGACGTCGTCGCCGAGCTGGAGACCACGCCGGACCCGCAGCTCGGCGACGAAGAGCTGCTGATCGTGCTGGTGCAGCGGCTCGGCGAGCACGGCGTGTGGCCCGAGGCGTACCGGGTCGGCGAGCGCGCGGACGGCGCGTGGTGCCTCAACTACACGTCCGACGGCTGGGAAGTCGCCGCGCACGCCGGCGGGAAGCCCCGCGCGCCGAAGTACTTCCCCCGGCTCGAAGACGCCGCGCAGCAGCTGCTGGGCGCGTTGCTGCTGCACCCCGCCCGGATGACCGCCGGGCACGAAACACCGCTGGAAACCGCGAAAGAGCTCGACGACTGGCCGGTGCACCCGGCGCCGGGTGAGCCTCCCCTCACCCTGCTCCGCAACAAGCGCATCACCAGGCTGGTGGCGGGTACGGTCGTCCTGCGCTTCGGCGAGGAACCGGGCAACCTCGTCCACCACGGGGAGGTACGGTTCGCCACGACGTCGCTGCCGCTCGAACGCGAGCGGGTGCGGCGGAGCTACCGGCTCAGACGCCCGTTGCACGTGATCACCGGCATCACGGTTCCGTGGGCGAACCTGCCGGGTGGCGCGGTGGCCTTCGTGCTGCCGAAGACGATCGCCGAGCACGAGTCCGACGGAAGCCTGGAGAGGATCGAGTAGGTGGAAGCGGCGGAAGCGATTGCCAAGGTCGGCCAGTGGCTGCGCGCGGTGCACGGCCCGGACGTCTCCGGCCCCGCGGGCCTGCGGGTGGACACCGAGAAGGTGCTGCGGATCCCCGAGGGCTGGTCGGTGCCCTACAACACCATCCCCTTCCTCGACGAGGGACGGCCGGAGAAGGAGATCTTCCCGCCGCCGTCGGTCGTCGTCCGCGAGCCGGACGGCGAGCTGCGCCAGGCGCACCCGCACCCCGGCGGGCTGTCGGTGCCGGTGGCGTTCCCCGGCCAGGAGAACTGGCGCGAGGTCGTCGACCCCGAGTACGTCAAGGCCGGCCTGGGTGAGCTGGGCGTGCCGCTGCAGGCCGTCGCGGGCTGGGTGAAGGTCGACGCCGACGGCAACCAGACCGGCGAAGAGCGGGAGAACCCGGAGTACAAGGCCGGGCCGATCCGCCGCGGCTACCCGAAGCCGGAGAACACCCTGGAGACGCTGCTGTCGTTCGGCAGCGTCGGCTGGCTGACCCGGGAGCTGCTGCTCATCGGGCTGATCCGGTGCGAGGTGTACGTCCCGCTCGACCTGGAGACCGGCAAGACCGACCGGTTCTACTTCGCCGAGGAGCGCAACGAGCTCAAGGTGTTCAGCTCGACCCGGCACCTGCCCGCGCGCGAGCACGGCTGGTGGAAGGTCGACGTCGCGACGCTGGCCGAGTTCGAGCACCCGCCGAACCTCGTCATCAACGGCGGCCCGACGACCATCGAGGACGTCTCCAGTGGCGAGCTCGCGGAGATCGTCAAGCGGTTCCCGCGGCACGAGCCGCGCATCGACGTGCACGGCCGCTGCCCGGAGGCGGAGGAGGACCTGATCAGGGTCGCCGCCGAAACCGCGGCCCGGATGGGCCTGCCGGACCCGGTGAAGCCGCCGCTCAAGGCGGCCGAGAAGGCCCGGCGACGCGGCTTCGAGCTGACCGCCGAGGAGTGCGCCAAGACCGTGCTCGGCGAGTCGTGGCTGAAGCGGCTCAACATGCCCGAGCCGCCGCGCAGCAAGCCCAACGACCTGCGCGCGAACGGCCTGGCTCCGGCGTACGACAACTCCGGCCGCACGGTGCCGCGGCTCGACACGTTCGGCAAGTACTTCGAGCGGAACCTCGACGGCTTCCGGTACGGCTGGCAGCGCGTCACGGGCGCGTACGTCGGCTTCGCGCTGGGGGAGGCCCTCGGCGCGGCCGTCGACCGGATGATGCTGCACGACATCCACGCGAAGTTCGGCATCGAAGGCGTCACCGACCTGATCCCGGCGTTCGACCAGCCCGGCCGGATCGGCTCGCTGACGCAGCGGCTGCTGTTCTACACCGAGGCCGTGATCCGCAGCCCGCACCGCGAGCAGCCGGAATCCCGCGAAGCCGAACAGGGCTTCCCCGACGTCGTCCGCGGGGCGTTGCAGCGCTGGCTGCGCACCCAGGGCGCGCCGATGGACGCCCCGGACGGCTGGCTCGTGCAGGTCCCCGACCTGCACGCCCGGCGTGACATCGACGACGCCGAGCTCAACGCCTACCACCAGCTCGCCACCGGGGTCGCCGGCGCGCCGCCGATGACCGGCCCGGCCGCGCTGATCCCCGCGTTGCCGGCCGCGCTGACCATGGCCGGGCCCGGCAGCGGGTTCAGCGGCGGAGCGCGGCAGGCGGTGCGCGAGCTCGCCGGCGTCACCCACCACGACGAGCAGGACCTGGCCGCCACGACCTACCTGACCTGGCTGTTCGAGCACGCGCTGACCAAGGAGGCGTTCAGCTTCCCGATCTGGAACACCACCCGCGAGGTGCTCAACCCGGACAACCAGTTCCAGCAGGGCCCGGAGTGGACGGCGATCGCGGACACGGTCGCCGAGTCGGTGCCGTTCTTCGGCGAGCACGGGCTGCCCGACCTGCGGATGGCGGAGCTGATCGGCGACGGCAAGACGACGCTCTCGGTGCTCGGACGCGCTTTCGCCGCGTTGTCGGGCTTCGAGAACTACCCGGAGCAGGCGCTGCTGCGCGCCGTCAACCACTCCGGCCGCAGCGCGCTCACCGGGGCGATCGCCGGTGCCCTGCTCGGCGCGCGCACCGGGATCCCCGGGCTGCCGCAGAAGTGGGTCGACCAGCTGGAGCTGCGGTACCTGGTCGAGCAGGTCGCTTCGGACGCCTACTGGCACTTCGACCGGCATTCGGCGCTGAGCGCGCTCGGCGACGTCTGGATCGAGCGGTACCCGCGGCATTAGCGCGAGGATGGGGAGAATGGAAGAAGAGGAAGCCGTCGCGCGCGTGCGGGAGTGGTTGCGCACGCAGCCCGGCGGCGACCGGCTGCGGATCCGGCCGGAGTTCACGGCGCGCCGCGCGGACGGCTGGAGCTTCACGGTCAACGCGGCCGGCTACCTGGACGGCACGGACGTCGGCGCGGGGCTGTTCCCCAGCCCGGTGGTGTTCGCGCCGGACGACGGCGAGATCCGCGTCGACCGGGCGGCGATGGCGAGCACGCCGGCCGAGGCCGAGTGGCGGCCGGACGTCGACCCGGAGTTCGACGAGAAGGCTTTCCCCGAGCTCGACCTCCCGGTGCGGGCCGTGCGCGGCTGGACCCGGGCGGACGGCGAATACCGCGTCAACGAGCAGTACACGGCCGGCCCGGTCTGGCGTGGCTTCCCGGCGCCCACGACCGACGCCGAGAAGCTCCTGAACTACCTGGCCGCGAACTGGATCACCCGCGCCGAGTTCGTCCGCGCCCTGCTGGACTGCGAGGTGTTCGTGCCCTTGCCGGACGGCGAGCCGCTGCTGCGGCCGGTCCCCGGCAAGGGCGAGCGCGAGGTCATCGCGTACAGCTCGTCGGCGAAGGTGCCCGGCCGGTACCCGCGCCGGTGGCGGGTGGCCGTCCGGGAGCTGCCGCCGTCGACGGGACTGACGCTCGACCCCGGCACCGGGCTGGTCCGCAGCTTCACCGCGGCCGAGCTGGGCGCGACCGGTGGTGACGCCCGGCCGCGGGTGGCAGAGCCGGCGCCGGAAGCCGGGCCCGAGGTCGCCGCGGCACTGCCCGGGCTGGTCGCGGAGTTCGGCGTCGAACCGCCCGACCTGCTCGAACGGCACCTGCGGTACGCCCTGGACCACGCCCGCGACCAGCACTTCGAGCTGACGCCGGAGGAGTGCGTCCGGTACCTGCGCGGGTTCGCCTGGCAGTACCGCAACGGCGTCCGCCGCCGGGCCGGCCGGGAGCCGGAATGGCACGCCGACCTCGGCGCGAACGGCCTGATCGCGCACGTCGACGAAGAGGCGCGGCCACGGCCGGTGCCGTGGACGTTCGGCAAGTTCTCCGCCTTCGGGACGCCGCCCGACCGCTTCGCGTGGCATCGGATCGTCGGCGCATACGTCGGCTTCGCGATCGGCGACGCCCTCGGCGGCAGTGCGGACCCGGCGGCTCCGCTGCCACTGGGCGGGCTGACGCGCCACCTGCTGTTCCACACCGACATCGTGCTGCGCGGCCTGCCGCCGGTGCCGACCGGCGAGGTCCCGGCGACGCTGCCCGAACCGGACCCGGTCGGCTGGCTCGCCGTCGCGACCCGGCACGCCGGCCCGGCGCCCGCCGAGTTCTCCGCGCTGCTGGCCACGGCACTGGCCGCGACCCCGGCGAGCGCGGTCGGCCTCGCGAACGTCGACGGCGAGCGGTACGCGAAGGACGTCGCCCGCGAGCTGACCGGCAGCGCGGCCGGCGCCGAGGTCACGGAGGGCGTCGAGCTGCTGATTTCGCTGTTCCAGGGCCTGTTGACGCGGGAGGTGTTCGCGCTGCCGGTGCACGTCCGCCTGCACGAGGTGGGTGGCGACCTGGCGGCGTCGACGCTGGCGCTGCGCGCGGACCGCGACGCCGACGACGTCACGCAGCTGGAGTCGATCGGCGACGGGCGGAGCGTCCGGTCGGTGCTCGCCCGCGCGTTGTTCGCCGCGGCCAAGCGCGGGTACGACCCAGAAGCCGCGATCAGGCTCGCCGCGCGGTCCGGCCCGGTGGCGGGCGCGATCGCCGGTGCACTGGTCGGCGCCCGGGTCGGCGTGCCCGGCCTGCCGTGGGTGACGTCGCTGCCCGACCTGGGGCTCCTGGAGGACGTCGCGTCCGACGTCTTCTGGTACTTCAACCGCAACGGCCTCCAGACGGAGACCGCAGAGCACGCCCGCTGGGAGCGCCGGTATCCGAGCGGCCGGTTCACCCCGCCGCCGAAGAAGGGACCGGACTTGCGCTCGCGACTGCGCGGCAGCCTGCTGGCCGGCGCGATCGGCGACGCGCTGGGCGCGAAGACGGAGTTCGACTCGATCGACCGCATCCGCGAGATCGCCGGGCCGGACGGCATCACCGACTTCATCCCGGCGTACGGCGGCGTCGGCCGGATCACCGACGACACGCAGATGACGCTGTTCACGCTCGAAGCGCTGATCAGGGCGCACGCCCAGCAGCGGAAGACCGGATCCGCGGACGTCGTCCACTCGCTGCAGCTGGCCTACCAGCGCTGGCTGCACACCCAGGGCGTCACGTGGGACCGCGCGCGGGGCCCGCAGTCGACGGTCGAGGCGGCCGACGGCTGGCTGATCACGCACCAGGAGCTGTTCAGCCGGCGCGCGCCCGGGCTGACCTGCTTCGGCGAGCTGGAGGCGTACGGCCGATCGGGCGTCCGGGGCACCATCGAGCGGCCGGTGAACAACTCCAAGGGCTGCGGCGGCGTGATGCGCGCGGCGCCGATCGCGCTGTGGTCGGACGACCTCGCCGAGGTGTTCCGGCTCGGGGCCGAGAGCGCGGCGCTGACCCACGGTCACCCGAGCGGGTATCTCTCGTCGGGCTGCTTCGCGGTGATCATGCACGAGCTGCTGCACGGAAGGCCGCTGCTCGACGCGATCGCGACCGCGCGGGCCGAGCTGGTGAAGCACCCGGGGCACGAGGAGCAGAGCGAGGCGCTCGACGCGGCCTTGGCGCTGGAGGGCCCGCCGACACCGGAGAAACTGGAGTCGCTGGGGCAGGGCAACGTCGGCGAGACGGCGTTGTCCATGTCGGTGTACGTCGCGCTGACCACCACGGACGCCGACTCGGCGTTGCTCGCGGCGGTCAACCACAGCGGCGACAGCGACTCGACCGGTTCGGTCTGCGGCAACCTCGTCGGCGCGATGTACGGCGAGGAAGCACTGCGGAAGAGCTGGCTCGACCGGCTGGAACTCCGCGAAGTCATCGTCGGCCTGGCGGACGACGCGCTCACCGAGTTCGGCCCGGATGCGCCGGGCGACGACCGGTGGTTCGCTCGGTACCCGGTCGACTAGGTTCTTGGTTCACGGGGGACGGGGAGGACAAAAGTGCGTTACCGGGTTGAAGTGGCCGAACGCCCGGACGGCCTGTACGCGACGTGGGGCGAGGGGACCTACCGCGCGCAGCGGTCGACCACGGACGGCACCGTGCTGCTGTCGGTGCTGCCGGAGGAGGAAGCGCCGGAGGGCTTCGACAAGGAGTTCGACGGCCGTCCGGCGAAGGTCGTGCCGGCGAGCGAGGTGCCGTCGACGTTCACGCTGCGGACCTTCGCCGAGTACGACGGCGAGATCTTCGAGGTCGCGCCGGGCGACCGGCCGGAGCTGACCCTGCGCTGGGTCCGCGACGACGCCGCCCGCGCGGCACAGCTGGGCCTGACCGACTTCTCGGTCACCGTGCCCGCCAAGCAGGTCACCGCGCTGTGGCAGACGCGGCTCGACTTCACCGAGACGCCGGAGGCGCGGCCGCAGCCGGGCACCGGCGACCAGAACGCGCTGCTGCGCGCCATCGGCCGGACGCTGCTGCACACCGTGCCGGGCGGCTGGGCACGGGTCGGCGCGCAGTTCCGGCAGGTCGGGGACTACGCCGAGATCGAGGTCCGCGCGGTCGGCGACGAGGACGGCCCGGTGTCGGTCTCGCTGCCCGCGGTGCCCCGGCTCGGCGGGCTCTTCGCGCGGCTGCGGGCGGCGATGTTCCAGGCCGAGGCCGGCACCTGGTTCCAGGGCACGTTCACCCTCGACGCGCAGTCGCAGTTCGACTTCGACTTCGACGCCGACCGCGAGCCGGACTGGCGGGTGCCGCCCAACGACGGCGGCCGCCCGTCGACCGCCGCCTACGAGCTGGAGCTGGCCACCTTCCCGCGCACGCCGAAGCACCTGCCGGCGTGGCTGACCGCGAAGGCCGGGCTGCCGCTGGACGTCGTGTTCCGGCAGGCGCGGGTCGCCGATTCGCACGTCGAGGGCGAGCGCCCGGTGGTCAACCGGCCGCCGGTGCCGCCGGACCAGGTCCGCGGCCTGCTCGACTACCTCTTCCGGGCGCCGGTCGCGCTGCACCGGCCCGCGCCGCTGCCGGACATCTTCGGCGGGCCGGGCGCCAAGCCGGACGTGCCGAACGCCTTCCACACCGACGGCACCTGGATCTGGCCCGCCGCCGTGCCGCACTACCTGCGCAAGTACGGGGTGCCGCCGGAGCCGGAGCTGGTCGAGCACATCCGCGCCGCCGGGTTCCGCCCGCCGCACGTCGGGGAGCTCGTCCGCGCGACGGCGGAGGCGGAGATCCTCGGGCAGCCGCGGCCGCCGCAGACGGCCGCCGACCTGCCGGACGAGCGCGCGCTCACCCGGGTGGCCCGCGGCGAGCCGGTCCGGAACCTGAAGGGCGCGGAGACACTGGAGCTGCTCCAGCAGCGGCTCGCCGAGCACGGCGTGCCCGCCGCGGCCTACCGGATCGGCGCCAAGGAGATCCCGGCCGAGGGCGTCTGGACGCTGCGCCGGGCGGAAAACGGCTGGGAGGTCTCGCGGCCGCCGTCCGACGAGCCGGTGGCGTTCGGCTCGCTCGGCGACGCGGCCCGGTTCCTGCTCGGCGTGCTGCTGATGCTGCCGCCGCAACCGGCGGAGGAGTCGGACCAGCCCGCCGACTGGCCGATCCTGCCGATGCGCGGCGAGCCGCCGTTGAACTTCTACCGCGGCAAGCGCCTGATCACGCTGCCCCCGGGCACCACGGTCGTCCGGTTCGGCAACGAGACCGGCAACCTGGTGCACGCCGACGGCTCCCGGTTCGTCGAGACGGCGCTGGCGTTCGAGCGCGAACGCGAGAAGCGGCTGTACCGGGTGCAGCGCGCGATCCGCGTGCTGACCGGCGTGGCGGCACCGTGGGGCGGGCTGCCGGGCGGCGCGGTCGCCCACCTGCTGCCGCGGCCGCTCGCCCAGCACGTCGAGGCGGGCGCCCTCAGCAGGCAGTGATCAGGACGGCGGGCGACCACCAGTAGTCGGCGAGCGGGGTGACGCCGACGTCGGTGAAGCCCGCCGTCGTGAGCTGCTCGGCCCAGACCGTGGCGGGGTGCTCCCAGTTCGTCCGCTGCTGTCCGGAGACGATCCCGAGCAGCACCGGCAGCAGGAAGCCCTGCGCGACCAGCGTGGCGTCCTCGCCGTACTCGGCCACGCCACGCTCGTAGCGCTCGACGAGCGAGTGCAGGTGCTCCGGCGAGCCTTCCTCGAACTCGGGGACGTCGAACTCGGCGAGCACCAGCGTCCCGGTGCGCGGCTGCAGTGCCCGCAGCACCTCGGCGCGCTGTTCCGGCTCGATGGACTGCATGGCGAACGTCGACTGGACGAAGTCCCAGCCGAGGTCGTCGCGGGCCAGGAAGTCCTGGGCGGTCGACTGCCAGCACTGGGCCGACGGCACCCGCTCGTGGACGCCGTCGAGCAGCGCCGCCGACGGCTCGACCAGGTCGATCCGCGGCGGGAGGTGCGACGCCTGCTCCAGCGCGGGCACCACGGCGAGGCCGTCACCGCAGCCCAGGTCGAGCAGCGATTCCGGCTTCGCGCTGTCGTACCGGGCGGCGAGCTCGGCGCTCAGCGCCCGGTACAGCTCGACGTTGCCGCCGCCGCGGATGAACGCCGTGAACGCGCTGGGCTGGTCATAGACCGGCGCCGAGCCGTCGCCCGCCAGGTAGGCCCGCAGCTCGTCCGCCAGCGTGGAGCCTTCCCGGCCGGCCTGGGCGGCGAGTTCGGCGGCCTGGTCGCGGTCACCGGTGCGGTAGGCGGCGAGGGCGTCGGCGAGCAGCTCGATCGAGGTCATGGTCAGGAGATATCAGAACGGGACCCACAACGTCACTCGGGTGCCGCCACCGGCGAGTCCCGACTCGACCCGCGACGTCCCGCCGACCTCGGCCAGCCGCGCGGTGATCGACTCGCTGATGCCGAACCCGGCCGGGTGGTCGGCCGCGCTGAAGCCGCTCCCGTGGTCGCGGGTGATGACCGCGATGCCGCCGTCGCGTTCCTCGACGCGGACCACGACCCGGTCGGTGCCCGAGTGCTTCATCGTGTTCCGCATGGCCTCGCGCACGGCGTCGCGGATCGCGATCTGGCGGACCTCCGACAGCGTGTCGTCGTCCAGCTCGGCCACCACGAGCTGGGCGCGCAGGCCGTCGCGGGCCATCTCGGCGGCGAGCGCGGCGAGCTTCTCGCCCAGCGGCCGCGCGCCCGCCTCGGCCCGCTCGGACGCCGCCGTCTCGATCGTGTGCCGGATCTCCATCGCCTGCGCCCGCGCCAGCCGCTGGATCTCGACCAGGCGTTCTCCGGGGTCGCCCGGCCCGGCCAGCGCCATCGCCTCCAGGGTCTGCAGCACGGTGTCGTGCAGCCGCCGGTGCTGCTGGGCGCGCTCGGCGAGCCGCCCGTTGCGGGTGCCGTAGGCCAGGGCCAGTCGCGTTCCGAGCCCGGTCAGCACCAGCGCGGCGGTGGCCAGGAAGAGCTCCGCGAGCAGGACGGAGTACGTCGAGAACGCGGCCCCGGGGTCGAACCCGCCGGTGTTCAGCCGGTTCGCCAGCATCCGGAGCGGGAAACTGAGCAGGCCGAAGACCACGCCGCTCGGGAGGCCCAGCGCGAGGGTCAGCAGCCCGATCTCGCCGTAGAGGTGGACGCTGGTGACCGCGAGCGCGTCGGAGTACACCGGCGTCGGCACGGCCAGGGCGATGGCCGGCGGCGAAAGCACGGTGAAGGCCAGGTCGACGGCCAGCAGCTTCCCGCCGTCCCGGCCGCGGAACGGCGCCGAGCGGAACATCCAGCGCAGGCCGACGACGTTCAGCGCCACCGACAGCAGGGCGAACACCCCGACCGGCAGCAGCCCGGCGGTGCCGTGTCCGAGGACGTAGACGCCGAACTGGCCGGGCACCGCGAGCAGCCGGTACGCCAGCGGGATGAGCACGACGTACCGGGTCGCGCGCAGCAGCAGGCCGTCGCGTTCGGTGGGGTCGATCGGGCCCGACATCCGCGAGATGCGCCGCAGCGCGTGCATCGGGGCCGGGTCGGCGATCTCGTCCGGCAGCTCACTCGTGGCGGTGGCGATGGCGGGGGCACCGCGCCTCAGCAGCGCCACCAGGAAGCTGCCCCCGCCCGCCACGGCTCACGCGTCCCCGACGCCGTTTTCCGCGGCCCACTTCTTCAGCTCGGCGACCGCCTCGTCGTGGTCGAGCGGCCCGCGGTCCAGGCGCAGCTCCTTGAGGAACTTCCACGCCTTCCCGACGTCCGGCCCCGGCTTGAGGCCGAGCAGCTCCATGATCTGCTCGCCGTTGAGGTCCGGCCGCACGCGGTCGAGGTCCTCCTTGGCCTTGAGCGCGGCGATCCGGGCTTCGAGGTCGTCGTAGGTCGCCTGCAACGCGGCCGCCTTCCGGCGGTTGCGGGTGGTGCAGTCGGCCCGGACCAGCTTGTGCAGCCGGGTCAGCAGGTGGCCGGCGTCGGTGACGTACCGGCGGACCGCCGAGTCCGTCCACTCGCCCTTGCCGTAGCCGTGGAACCGCAGGTGGAGGAACACGAGCTGGGAGACGTCGTCGACGATCTCCTTCGAGAACTTCAGGGCCCGCAAACGTTTGCGGGCCATCCGCGCGCCGACCACCTCGTGGTGGTGGAAGCTGACGCCGCCGCCCGGCTGGAACTCCCGGGTCGCCGGCTTGCCGACGTCGTGCAGCAGCGCGGCCAGCCGCAGGATCAGGTCCGGCTCCGACGTCGGCTCGTGCGTCTTCTCCAGGTCGATCGCCTGGGCGAGCACGGTCAGCGAGTGCTGGTAGACGTCCTTGTGCTGGTGGTGCTCGTCGATCGCCAGCCGCATCCCGGGCACCTCGGGCAGGATCCGGTCGCCCAGCCCGGTGTCGACCAGCAGCTCCAGGCCGGGCCGCGGGTCGGCGGCCAGCAGCAGCTTCGACAGCTCGGCCTGCACCCGCTCGGCGGTGATCCGGTCGATCTCCTCCGCCATCGACGTCATCGCGTCGACCACCCGCGGCGCGGCGGTGAAGCCGAGCTGCGCGGCGAACCGGGCGGCGCGCAGCATCCGCAGCGGGTCGTCGGCGAACGACTCCTGCGGCGTCGCCGGGGTGTCGAGGACCTTCTCCCGCAGCGCGCTCAGCCCGTCGTGCGGGTCGATGAACGTCCCGGAGGCCAGCTCGACGGCCATCGCGTTGACCGTGAAGTCGCGGCGCAGCAGGTCACCCTCGATGCTGTCGCCGAAGGTGACCTCGGGGTTGCGGCCGACGCGGTCGTAGCTGTCGGCGCGGAACGTCGTGATCTCGAGCTGCATGCCCTTCTTCGTCACGCCGACCGTGCCGAAGGCGATCCCGACGTCCCAGACCGCGTCGCCCCAGCCGCTGACGATCTTCAGCACCCGGTCGGGCCGTGCGTCGGTGGTGAAGTCGAGGTCACCGGAGTCGCGGCCGAGCAGCGCGTCGCGCACGCTGCCGCCCACGAGGTACAGGCGGTGGCCCGCCCGGGCGAACCGTTCCGCCAGCTCCGCCGCCAGTGGGGGAACCCGCATCAGCTCCACCACCTGCTCCTCGACCACGTCGTTCACGAAAATCCCACTACGTTCCAGGTGCGATAGCTGCAGGCACCGCCGGACACGGACACGGAGAGCCAGCCTACCGGGGCAACCGTTTGCTCTAGCATCGCAGCATGTCTGGATCAGCCGGCCGCCCCGGCGCCCCGAAGCCGCGCAGGCGGCGCAGGCGGCAACGCGGCAGGCGGCTGACCACGGTCGACGAGACGTCGGCCGGTGGTCTCGTGGTGGACCCGGAGCGCGAACAGGCGGTGCTGATCGGCCGGCTCGACCGGCACGGCAGACTGCTGTGGTCGCTGCCCAAGGGCCACATCGAGGACGGTGAAACGGTGGAAGAGACGGCCGTGCGCGAGGTGAAGGAGGAAACCGGCATCTCCGCGCGCGTCATGCGGCCACTCGGCACCATCGACTACTGGTTCGTGGCCGAGAAGCGGCGCATCCACAAGACCGTGCACCACTTCCTGCTCGAATCGCTCGGCGGTGAGCTTTCCGACGAAGACGTCGAGGTCACCGAGGTGGCCTGGGTCCCGCTGGCCGAGCTGGAGTCCAAACTCGCCTACTCCGACGAGCGCAAGCTCGTCCGGAAGGCCAGCCAGATGCTCACAGAACTTTTCGCGCGCCCGGACGTCCACGGACGAGACGAGCACGCCCCTGAGGGAGCCCCCGAGTGAAGCGGTTCGCCGCAGCCTTCCTGTCCGTCCTCTTCCTGGCCGTCCCCGCCCTCGCCGGAGCCGCGGCGGCCCAGGCGCAGGAGGGCGGCGCGCGCCTGCGCATCGACCTCGCCGAGCTCGCCCCGCGCGTGGTCACGAGCTCGACGACGACGCTGACCGTCACCGGCACGGTGACCAACACCGGCGACCGCAAGGTCACCAAGCCGCAGGTCCGGCTGCAGGTCGGGGACCGGGCGACGACCGAGCGCGGGGTCGGCGACGTGCTGTCCGGCGCCGTCATCAAGGACACCCCGCTGACCGAGTTCACCCCGGTCGCCGACGTGCTCGAGCCGGGCCAGAGCGCGCCGCTGAACATCAGCGTGCCGCTGACCGGGGCGCGGGCGAACCGGTTCAGCCTCCCCGGCGTCTACCCGCTGCTGGTCAACGTCAACGGCACGCCGGAGTTCGGCGGGCCGGCGCGGCTCGGGGCGGTCAGCATGCTGATGCCGGTGCTGGCCGGGCCGGGCAAGCAGGCCTCGAACCGGGGCGGCGCGCCGAGCATGACCCTGCTCTGGCCGCTGACCGGCAACATCCCGCACGTCTACGCGGCGCCGTACGGCAGCCCGATGGTCATGGCCGACGACCGGCTCGCCGCCGAGATCAGCGGCGACGGGCGGCTGAACGCGCTGGTGACGGCGGCGACGTCGGCCGTGCGGAGCAGCTCGAACCTCGCGAAGTCGATGTGCTTCGCGCTCGACCCGGACCTGCTCGCCACGGTCGACGCGATGAGCCGCGGCTACCTCGTCCACACCGAAACCGGGAACGTCGACGGCAAGGGCGTCGACGCCGCGAAGGGCTGGCTGGCCGCGGTGCGCTCGCTCGTCGGCACCCGCTGCGTGGTCGCGCTGCCGTTCGCCGACGCCGACCTCGACGCGCTCACCCGCATCCGGCCGGGCGACACCAGCTTGGTCACCCGGGCGGCCGGCGGTGCCGCGACCATCGAGCAGCTGACCGGCGCCACGCCGCTGACCGGCGTGCTCTGGCCGGGCGGCACGCCCGGCGAGCCGGTGCTCGGCGCGCTCACCGAGGCCGGCGTGCGGACCGTGCTCGCCGACGCGGGCAAGCTCGCGCCCGCCGCGGCCGGCGGCGGCGTCACCGTGCAGGGCAGCAGCGTCCGCGTGCAGCCGATCGACTCGCTGATCTCGGCCGCGATGACCGGGGTCCCGAGCGTGCCGGACTCGGTCACGGTGGCCGCCACGACCGAGCGGGCCGTCGCGAGCCAGAACGGCCTCGGCGCCCTCGCCTTCCGCGCCGGGCTCGGCCAGCCGGCCGGCCAGCAGCGGCCGGACCACCTGCTGGTGGCGCCGCCGCGGCGCTGGGACGCCTCGCCCGAGGAGTACGGCACGTACCTGCAGCAGGTCACCGCGTTCATCGACGCGGGCCTGGTCACCTCGACCGGCCTGTCGGCCCTGCTCGCCGACGGCCCGGCGACGTCCGGCTCGGTCGGCGACGGCGGCCAGAACCCGGCCGGCGGCATCGACCCCGGCGTCGTCTCGACGCTGGCCGGGCTCGACGCCCAGGCCACCGGGCTCGCGTCCGCGATGCAGATCGACCCGACCAAACGGGTGAAACCCGACGACGTGGTCGAGCCGGTCCGGCTGGCCGAGCTGCGCGGGGCCTCGCTGGCGTGGCGCGGCCTGCCCGCGGAGGCGGCGACCACGAACGCCCAGGCCGAGCTGGCGGCGATCAGCGGGCGGGTGACCGTCTCGCAGCCGAAGCAGACCATCGCGCTGGCGTCCGGCAACTCGCCGTTGCCGGTGTACGTCAGCAACGACCTGCCGGTCGGGATCAACGCCCGGTTCGCCCTCGACAACAACACCGGCCTGCGCCCGGAGGACGCGAAGGACTGGTTCTTCCCGGCGAGCGGCGGCAAGAACTACTTCTTGCCGGTGGAGGCGCTGCGGGCCGGCCGGTTCAGCGTCGATGTGTCGTTGCGCACGCCGACCGGTACCCCGCTCGGGTCATCCGCGCGGTTCGAGCTGACGTCCACGGAGTACGGCGCGATCACCATCATCGCGACCGTCGCCGCAGGTGTGGCCCTGCTTCTGCTCGCTTCCCGGCGCATCTACCGGAGGGTGAAGGACGCCCGCGCGGGCCGCGACGTCGTGAGCTGATCGCGCGGGCTTTGAGTGTTCCGAGCGGTTCGCGATTACCCTTGGTCCGCACGTGCGCGGCACCCGGCCGCGGCACCGGAGACGAGCACCGAGGATTGGGCACGCGTTGGAGAGAGAGCCGGGCTTACCACCCGAGCGTGCGGGTCGTCCTCGGCGCGAAGGCCCCCCGCCCCCACAACGGGGCGACGGGCCGCCGCCGGTCCGCCGCCAGCCGCCGCCTCCACCCCAGGAGCGCGGCCACCGCCAGCCGTCCCGCAACGGCCAGACGCGCGCGATGCCGACCCCACCGCAGGACGAGACGGTCCGCGACCAGCGCCCGATCCGCGAGGACGCGCCGGTCCGCGACGGCCGCCCCCGCCGTGGCGACCAGCCACCGCCGGACGGCCGCGGCCCCCGAGGCGAACGCCCGGTCAAGGACGACCGCCCGATCCGCGGCGAACGTGCGCCGGGTGACGACCGCCCGGCCCGGCGCGAGCGCGACCCCCGAGGGGAACGTCCGCTTGGCGACGACCGCCCGATCCGCGGCGAACGTGCGCCGGGTGAGGACCGCCCGGCCCGGCGCGAGCGCGACCCCCGAGGAGAACGTCCGCTTGGCGACGACCGCCCGATCCGCGGCGATCGCGATCCGCGCGGCGACCGTTCACCGGGTGAGGACCGCCCGATCCGAGGCGAGCGCGACCCCCGCGGTGGCCGCCCAGCTCGAGAACGCGCGTCCCGCGGCGACCGCCCGGTCAAGGACGACCGGCCTGCCCGCGGCGAACGCCCGGTCCCGAACGACCGGCCCGCCCGCGGCGAACGCCCGCGCGACGACTGGCCCCGCGACGACCGCGGCCCGCACGACGACCGCGCCCTCCGCGAGGACCAGCCGCCGCGCCGGGTGCCGCCGCCGCAGGGTGGCCGGCCGCCGCGCAACGCCGGTCCGGCGCCGACGCGGGTCCAGCCCGTGCCGCCGGGCGGTGCCCAGCCGGCCGGACCGCAGGGCAACCCGCAGCAAGGCCCGCAGCCGGGTGGTCCTCAGCCGGGTCTGCCGCTGCAGAGCGGCCCGCAGCCCGTCGTGCCGCCGCCAGGCCAACCCCTGAGCGGCGCCCAACCGGTCGGACCGCAAGGCAACCCACAGCAGGCCCCGCCGCCGGGCAACCCGCCGCCGGGCCTGCCGCAGCAAAGCGGCCCGCAGCCCGTCGTACCGCCGCCAGGCCAACCCCTGAGCGGCGCCCAACCGGTCGTCTCACCAGGCCACCCGCAGCAAGGCGGCCCACAGCCGATCCCGCCGGGCCCGCACCAGGGGCGGCTCCCGCAACCCAACCCGCCGCTGACCCCGCCCCCCGGCAACCCGGCCCTCGGCACCCCGCCGCCGGGCACTCCCGTCCCGCCGCGCGGGCGCGGGTCCCGGCGTCCGGCGCCCGTGCGGCCGTGGCAGGAGGAGGCCACCCAGGTCCAGCGGCCGCCCGATCCGGAGGCGACTCGGTTCATCCCGCGCACCGCCGGGGTGCCGATGAACTCGCGCTGGCCGGTCGCCGACCCCGATGTCATGCGGCCCTACGACGCGCTGGCCACCCAGGTCATGCCGGCGCTCAAGGGGCCGCTGGTCAAGCCGCGGCCGGACGGGGAAGCGCCGGAGGAGGCTCCGGCCAAGGCGCCGTCGCTGGCGAAGGCGTCCGGGCGGATGGCCATTGCGTCGCTGATCAGCCGGATCACCGGCTTCCTGTGGAAGCTGCTGCTGGTCGCGGCCATCGGCCAGGGCATCGCGAACGACTCGTTCAACGTCGCCAACACGATGCCGAACATCATCTTCGAGCTGCTGATGGGTGGCGTGCTCGCCAGCGTGGTGGTGCCGCTGCTGGTGCGCTCGCAGGACGACCCCGACGGCGGCACCGCCTACACGCAACGCCTGATCACGGTGGCGTTCTCGCTGCTGCTGGTCGGCACGATCGTCGCGGTGATCGCGGCACCGGCGTTCACGAGTCTCTATGTCGACTCGTCCGGCAAGGCGAGCGCGGACCTCACCACCGCGTTCGCCTACCTGCTGCTGCCGGAGATCTTCTTCTACGGCGTGTTCGCGCTGCTCTCGGCCGTGCTCAACGCCAAGCAGATCTTCGGGCCGACGGCCTGGGCGCCGGTGATCAACAACCTGGTCGTCATCTTCACGATCCTGGTCGTCTGGGTCATGCCCGGCGACATCGACACCGAAAACGTGTCGATCACCGACCCCAAGGTGCTGACGCTGGGCATCGGCGTCACGGGCGGCATCGTCGCCCAGGCGCTGCTGCTGGTCCCGCCGCTGCTGCGGTCCGGCTTCCGGTTCAAGTGGCGCTGGGGCATCGACAAGCAGATGAAGGAGT